>CALPWK020000009.1 GCA_943327245.2 Comamonas sp. lk
ATGCTCGAACTCATTTACAGCACCTCTTAATAAAAAGAATAATGACCTAAGCCCAAGTATTGCAAAAATATTAGAAGTGTAAATTACCAAACTACTTGTTGAAATACCCATTACTGCAGGGATAGAGTCTAGTGCAAATACAATATCAATAGCAGCTAATAAAACAACTACCACAAATAAACTTGTATACAATGGCTTTCCGCCCTGTCTAATTACGAATCTACCTTCACCGTCAGAATTAGTTATAGGCAGAAATCTTTTAAGAAATTTATAAATTGGAGTGTCATGTGGATCAAAATGATCCTCGCTATTAGCAGTATACATTTTAATTCCCGTGTATAATAAGAAAACACCAAATATATATAATACCCAAGCAAACTTAGCAACCAATGCCACACCAACTGTAATGAACAATACCCTGAATATAATGGCTGCTAATATACCTATCAGCAATACTCTTGAGGTATGATTTTCCTTTACTTTGAATGCATCAAATATTAAAATAAACACGAAGATATTATCAATACTTAAACTCCATTCCATTAAATAACCACTCAAATATTCAAGTGCTAATTTTTGTCCTTCTTCTACCCACATAAATATAAAAAAACCAAAAGCTAATAAGACCCATAAAAATGTTTGTCTTAACGCTTGGCGAATTGTGATAGTGGTATTTTTTTTACTCAAAAATCCCAGATCTAATATTAAAGCAGTAGCAATTACTACTCCAAATACCGTGTATACTATATGGTCTGTTGTCATGGGTTAAAGATAAGAATTGATTGGCTATGCCGCAAATTGTCGTTTTCGATAATTATTCCAACCTAAATATCCAATAAATAAGCAAAGCAAGGGACCCAGTAATAAAAATAGTTGCCAAAACAGTCTATACTGCTCTATTTTGTCCTTATTTAATTGGCGAAGTACAAGCGTTTTATTTCGACTTTCTAATAAATCAATGGGTTCGTTTAAGTAAGAGATACAATTAGCAAAAAATACATTGTTGGCGAATTGATAATCTTCAAAAGGAATCATCCCCATGGGTAAAGGACCTTTAGTTTTGTCCACACTATTTGTAAATATATCCGCATCTGATATAACTATTTGTTTCCCCATGTTAACCCCCTCTGCAAGAAATGACCTGCCTGTATTTTTAACAATTGAATCATTTAAAGCCGCTGTTATTCTATTTTTAAATAGCGAATGAAATTTTCCTTCTAATAAAACGCTCACCGAGATTTGATGTTGATTAAAAGAAGCTATTGCCCCTTCTTCCTTTCCACTATTTAAAGCAATTAGACTGGGGCTTGACAACACTCTACTATTCGTATCGGTTGTTAATAATATAGTTTTTTGAATCCCTGGAACCATAATGGTATCAATACTTGAAGGAAATTGAGACAATACACGATCCATATTTTTTACAATTGAACTTTGATTATTTCCCATTAAAAAAGGGTAATAGGGCCAAGGTACTCTTTGTATCATAGGACTGCCGTCTGCTTCTTTTCCAACCACTAAAGGCAATTTTGCACAGTTTAAATCCTGTACTAAATTGTTATTAACGCGAACTCCATACTTAAAAAACAAATCGTCTAAATTTAGCCCTCTATCGTATGCAATATAAGAGCCCTCTGTTTTTTGCAAACTATCATATTCCGCGTGCAATTTGTCAACCGCCCAAATGATATTGCCTCCAGACATTATATACTGATCAATTTTTAATTTATCTAATTCCGTAAACGGTATTGTAGGCTTAATAATGAGTAGTGTTTTAATTCTATCTGCCGTTGGAAAGCCTTTCTTTAAATCATATACTGCAACATGGTATTGATGTCTAATAGACTGCCCAATGTCATTAACAGATAAGTCTACTGGTTCCCCATTTCCTATAAGATAACCAATGGTCGGAATGGTAGTCCTACTTAATAAATAAATCGCTTGTGTGATTTTAAATTCCAAAAGCGCCTCCGCAGCATTTGCCGTGGCTTCCAAGTCCTCTTCCGGAATGTCTTTAATGATATTATATGGTTTATAATATTTTTTACTACTTCTTAGGTCAATGGCAATTGGATTTTGCCCTTGCATTTCAACCAATATACCTGGTATCAAAAGCTGGTCAATTCTTTGATCCTTCTTTGAGTCTGCAGACTGCACTCGCTCAATAGGTAATCCTTGTTGTGTAAGACTATCGTAAAATTGATACAATGCCGTGTCCTTAAATATTTGATTAGGTACTTCTTGTTCCCATGTAATTTGACCTGGATTATTTTGAACTATTTTTTCCAAAATTGCCTTAGTGGCTAATTCCATTTTTTTATACCTGGCAGGCAAATCGCCTCCTAGATATAAATGCAATTTTATAGGCTGTTGCACCTGCTGAATAATCTGCTTAGTAGCACTGCTTAATGTATATCGCTGGTCCTTGGTTAAGTCCAATTGCCATGAAGTCCAACTACTCGCAAAGTTTATTACTAATATAGTTATTAGGCCTATAATAGATGCCGATTTCTCCTTTATATTTTCAATACATCCTAGGCCGAATAAAACTATTACAGAAATGAAGTAAACACTATCTTTTATAGTCAATACGCCCTTACTTACATTTTCATAGTGAAAAGAAAGTCCCAGTTGTTTTATATAAAAATCATAGCCATTAGAAAAGGCCTGCAATGCACTCATCCATTCAAAACCTTTATATAAAAAAATAGATATGAAAATGGAAAATAATAATGCAACTAAAGCATGTTTTGTTATACTACTTGTAAAAATTCCAACAGAGGTATATACTGCCGCTAATAAATATAATCCAATATAGGCGCCCATGGTAGCTCCCCAGTCTATTCCTCCAGTAGCGCTTAGTTGGTCTAAAGCAATTGCGTACAAGAAAGTAGGTGCAATAGCTATTGCTACTATTAAAAATGAACCAAAAAACTTACCAATCAATAATTGATAAGCACTTATTGGCATTGTTCTTAATAACTCATAAGTGCCTTGCTTTTGTTCTTCTGCAAAACTACGCATGGTAATTGCTGGAACTAATAATAGTAAGAACCAAGGTGCATAATCAAAATATACTTGTAAGGAAGCATAGCCAAAATCAAAAACATTATAGCTTGGCAAAACAAACAAAAATAATCCATTGACTATTAGGTAAAAACTAATAATCAAATAGCCTACTAAGCTACCAAAATAATGCGTCCATTCTTTTTTGCATATTGCCCACATGCTTCAAAGCTACAAAAAAAATGAGTCCCCAGTTATGGAGACTCATTTAAGTATGTAAGCCAGTCTCACTAAAAATGAAACTTATATTTATCTATCACACAGCAAAGCTTTCTCCACATCCACAGCTTCTGCTCGCATTCGGATTGTTAAAATAGAACCCTTTGCCATTTAATCCGTCAGAAAACTCTAATTCAGTGTTCACTAAGTATAAGAAGCTTTTTAAGTCGGTCACTATCTTAACCCCATTGTCTTCGAAAACCTGATCCATAGGTTTAACTTCGTTGTCAAAGTCTAGTTTATAACTTAACCCTGAACAGCCACCTCCTACTACACCCACACGTAAAAAATATTCCGGCTTGTCTGCGACCTCAGCGTCCTTCATTAATTGCAATACTTTAGCCTTAGCTTTTTCGCTTACATAAATGGTATTTTCTGCTGCTACGGTACTCATGTGAATTTAATTAATGAACCCCTTTTTCCTCAAATACTAATTCAGCTAAACCATTTTTTACACGGTAGTCATTAATAGCAGACTTGATTGCGTCTTCTGCTAAAACTGAACAGTGAATTTTAACTGGAGGCAAATTTAATTCCTCCACTAAATCCATATTATCAATTTTAACTGCTTCGTCAACTGATTTTCCTTTTAACCACTCAGTAGCTAATGAAGAAGATGCAATTGCAGAACCACATCCGAATGTTTTAAATTTAGCGTCAGTAATAATACCGGTTGCTTCGTCCACTTGAATTTGCAAACGCATAACGTCTCCACATTCTGGAGCACCTACTAAACCTGTTCCAACGCTTTTTGATGCTTTATCTAAAGTTCCTACATTTTTAGGATTAGAATAATGATCAATTACTTTATCTGAATATGCCATGATTGTATTTTTTAAATGTTTTGATAATTTTTAATTCGAAAATTGTGCTGATGCACTGTTTGATAAAGATTAGTGATGCGCCCATTGAATTGCATCAATGTCCACTCCTTCTTTAAACATTTCCCATAAAGGACTCATTTCTCTCAATTTTAAAACAGTTTCAGAAACTGCTTTAATAGTGAAATCAATTTGCTCCTCGGTAGTATAACGGCCTAATCCAAATCTTAATGAACTATGTGCTAAGTCGTCACCAAGTCCTAATGCTTTTAAAACATAACTAGGCTCCAAAGAAGCAGACGTACAAGCAGACCCAGAAGATAATGCGATGTCTTTGTTAAAGCCCATCATCAAACCTTCTCCCTCCACATATTTGAAAGAAATATTGCTTACATGTGGTAAACGGTGCGCAGGATTTCCATTTACATAAGACTCGTCTATTTGCTTTAATGCATTTTCTAACTTATCTCTTAATTTAGAAATTCTTGCTGTATCCGCTTCCATATCTGTTCTTGCAATTTCGGCAGCTTTACCAAATCCTACAATACCAGGAACGTTCAATGTACCGCTTCGCATTCCTCTTTCGTGACCACCGCCATCCATTTGTGCAGTTACTTTTACACGTGGATTTTTACGACGAACATATAATGCACCAACTCCTTTCGGACCATACATTTTATGTGCAGTAAAGGCCATGATGTCTATACCGTCAGCAATTACGTCAACTGGTATTTTACCTACTGCTTGAACACCGTCTGTGAAAAATAATGCGCCATGCTTTTTAGCAATTGCAGCAATTTCTTTCACTGGTTGTATTACACCTATTTCATTATTCGCATACATGATAGCTACTAAAATAGTAGTTGGTCTCATTGCAGCTTCCAATTCTTTTAAATCAACTAACCCATCAGGTTGCACTTCTAAATAAGTCACTTCTGCACCTGCTTTTTCTAAATGCTTACAAGTGTCTAAAACAGCTTTATGCTCTGTTGTACAAGTAATAATATGATTACCCTTGCTTGCATACATTTCATATACACCCTTAATTGCCAAATTATCCCCTTCTGTAGCACCTGAAGTAAAGATAATTTCTTTAGGATCAGCGCCAATTAGTTTAGCAACTTGCTCACGCGCATAGTCAACAGCTTCTTCGGCATGCCATCCAAAGGAGTGGTTTCTGCTAGCAGCGTTTCCGAAGTTTTCGGTAAAATAAGGTATCATTGCTTCTAACACTCTTGGATCCATTGGAGTAGTTGCATTATGATCAAGATAAATAGGTAATTTTAACATGTCCGATTTTAATTTTTTCTGAGAATACAAAAGTAAAGCTTCAACTTTGATTATCAGGATTTCGTTAGCTTTGGAATGCATTTTTTTCCCAAATCGTAAAACATACCCAAATGGCTTATAACGTAGATCACATAGGTATCGCAGTTGCTAATTTAGAAGTAAGTATTCCCTTATTCGAAAGGCTATTAGGTAGTCCTTGTTACAAAACCGAGTCAGTTGAGTCTGAAAACGTTAACACCGCTTTTTTTTTGAAAGAAGGCGCCAAAGTAGAGTTATTGGAAAGTATTGATCCTAATGGCGTTATTGCTAAGTTTATAGCTAAAAAAGGGGAAGGAATGCATCATGTTGCTTTTGAAGTTCCCAATATTGAGGCCGAAATGGCCAGATTGCAAAAAGAAGGCTTTACCCTATTAAATGAAGTTCCTAAAAAAGGGGCCGACAATAAATTAGTTTGTTTTGTACATCCCAAAGATGCGAATGGCGTCCTAATTGAATTGTGTCAAACCATTCATTAATGGTTGCAAAAATTAGGAGAAGTTAAATTAGGAGTGACCATATTAGGAGCAAATTAAATACCTAAAGATTCAATCGCTTTTTGCGCTGCTAACTGACTAGCGTCTTTTTTAGTATATCCTTTCTGACTTGCTACTATTTCGCTATCAATTACAATATTAATTGTAAATAATCTGCGTCGTCCCTCCAATTGCTCCCCTGCTAATACAAAGTCGATTTGTTTACCCTGTTTCAGGGCCCATCCAATAATTTTATTCTTGATGTTAATATCAATTTGCTCTAATTCATCCATGAACAAATAGGGCTGTATCATTTTTTCGACAATCCACTTTTTAGTGAACTCGTATTGCTTATCAAGGTAAATAGCACCTACTAACGCTTCAAATGTATTTCCGAAAATTTGGCTTGTCTTTAACCCGCCGTCCATTTTATTGAAACTTGTCATTCTGCGCAAACCCATTTGAATTGCAATATGATTTAACTGCTGTCTGTTTACCATCTTGCTGCGCATTTCAGTTAAAAAACCTTCTCCTTTATAGGGATATTTTTTAAATAAATAATCTGCAACAACTGCCCCAATAATAGCATCCCCTAAAAATTCTAGCCGCTCGTTATTCTCAGTGGGATTGTCCTTTACTGACCTATGATTCAATGCTGTTTTGAATAGTAATAAATTGCTTGTATTATATCCAATTAACATGGATATGTTTTTCTCAAATTCCGACTTCCTAAAACGGAATAATAATGGTTGTAAGAATTTCACTAAAATTAGTCCTTATATTTTTTCATTATCACGCAAGCATTGTGTCCGCCAAATCCAAAAGTATTACTTAATGCCGCATTTACTGTTCTTTTTTGCGCAACGTTAAAAGTGAAGTTTAAGCGATTGTCTAATTCAGGGTCGTCTGTAAAATGATTGATAGTGGGAGGAATAATATCATGTATCACTGCTTGTACACAAGCAATAGCTTCAATAACACCAGCGGCTCCCAAGCAATGACCAGTCATTGATTTAGTTGAACTGATATTCATATTGTACGCATGCTCACCAAATACTTGCGTAATTGCCTTTGCTTCTGCAATATCTCCTAATGGTGTTGAAGTGCCGTGCGTATTGATATAATCAATTTCATTGGCTTGCATTCCTGCATCTCTTAAAGCTGCGTTCATCACATTGATCGCGCCTAACCCTTCTGGATGAGGTGCTGTTAAATGATAAGCGTCTGCTGTAGCTCCACCACCCACTACTTCACAATATATTTTAGCACCGCGTCTTTTTGCGTGCTCTAATTCTTCTAATACTAATACACCACTTGCCTCGCCCATAATAAAACCATCACGATCTTTGTCATAAGGACGACTAGCAGTTTTTGGATCATCGTTTCTTTCACTCATTGCTTTCATGGCATTGAATCCGCCCATTCCTGCAACACCAATCACAGACTCGGAGCCTCCTGTAATAATAATGTCCGCCTTTCCTAGTTTTAAATTATCCATTGCTGAAATAATTGCATTGGTACTAGAAGCGCATGCACTTACCACCGCATAATTGGGACCCCTAAACCCATGTTTCATAGATATCTGACCTGCAGCTATATCCAAAATCATTTTAGGAATAAAGAAAGGATTAAAACGAGGTGTTCCATCTCCATTTACAAAATTGGTAACCTCTTCGGTAAACGTGGTCAAACCACCAATGCCACTTGCAAAAATAACTCCCACACGATCATGGTCAACATTGTCCTTTGTAATACCAGCGTCCAATACAGCCTGGTCACTTGCTACTAAAGCAATTTGAGCAAAGCGGTCTAATTTTCTAGCTTCCTTTCGCTCCATAAAATCAGTTGCTTCAAAACCTTTTATCTCGCATGCAAATCTTGTCTTAAACTTAGACGCATCAAATTGCGTAATCATGTCCGCACCGGAAACTCCATTTACTAAATTTTCCCAGTATTCAACTAGGTTGTTGCCCAATGGATTTAAAGTGCCAATACCCGTAACTACAATGCGTCTAGATTGCATGATTTTGTTTTTAAAATTAAGAATCCGCCTTTAAAGCAAAGGCTCAAAAAGGCGGATTAAGAATATTCCTTGGTTAAACTTGAAACTTATTTCGCGTGTTCCTCGATATAAGCAACAGCTTGACCAACGGTAGTAATAGTTTCTGCTTGTTCGTCTGGAATAGAAATGTTGAATTCTTTTTCGAACTCCATGATTAACTCAACAGTGTCTAATGAATCTGCTCCCAAATCATTTGTAAATGATGCTTCGTTTGTAACTTCTGCTTCATCAACGCCTAATTTGTCAACGATGATTTTCTTAACTCTTGATGCGATGTCTGACATTGTAACTAGTTTTGTTTACGCGGCAAAAATATACTTTTTGACAAAATTCACATACTTTATTTGCCTTTTTGTTTGCACATTACTGTGTACAATTTTTTTTAAGGGCAAAAAGAGGGCATTTTGGCTGTTTTCTAGGCAGATACTAACATTTATCAGTATCAAAAAGCAGTAATATTTCTACTTTCCTTTCAAATAACCTCTTATTTCATGCTGTTCTTCCATAGTTATATTTTCCTTAGGGATAATAAAGAAGGTTTTTGGGCCAAAGTAAAAATGGAAAAAATAGGGACTTTCAAAATAATGACTCAATTCTGACCATTCCCATGCAGCATCTCCTTTGGTAGAATAAAGGGTGGCCCCTTTGTCTGTAATGCCGAATGACCAATCATATTTAAATAATTCAGTTTTCCTATAAAACCAAATAGGCAATATATACCAAAAAAGTGCCATCAGTAAAATCCATAATACGGAACCCAATAAAAATAATTCAGGTCTAATTTTTTTGTATAATAATAAGATAGCGGTGGCTATTGCATATATATTGACAATAATCATTAACGCTTTGATCTCTGACTGTTTAATAAAATGATACCTCAATGCTTGCAGCACTTGTGCTTTTTTATATTGAATCGCTATTGACATAATACAGTTTAAATTGACTTGGTAGTACGAAGATACAGAGCGCAAACGTTTACAATGGTAAATACTTATACAAATTCAAAATTCCAGCTGTTAATTAAAAGGACAAAATAACAAAATGACTATATTTAAGGAACGCATTGTTAAACTTAATTCTTGCCAATTATGTCATTTAAGCCTACGCTAAAGTTTTCTCAAATAATCAACATGAATGTTGGTTTTTTAGGAATTCAATACAGTTTTGGATTGCAACAATCCGCGGTGAACCCTATCTATGATATGTTAGGAGCTAGCCCTGATCAAATTCCATTATTAAATTTAGCTGGCCCCATGACTGGATTATTAATTCAGCCCATTATTGGCGCCATGAGTGACAAAACCTGGTCACCACAATTTGGAAGAAGAAAACCTTATTTCATGATTGGTGCTATTTTATGTAGCATCTGTTTGTTTTTATACCCTTTTAGTAGTGCTTTATGGATGGCAGTTGGTTTACTATGGATTTTAGACGCAGCCAATAATACTGCGATGGAACCCTATCGTGCATTTATTGCCGACAAGCTTCCCACCAAACAACATGCCGCCGGTTTTTTAACCCAAAGTTTTTTTACAGGGCTGGGTATTACATTGGCTAATATTTCTTTATTTGTATTTCAGAAAAAAATTCCAGGACATTATGGTAGTCTTCCTTATTGGGTATATGCCTCTTTCTTTTTAGGAAGTATCTGTTCTATTGCTACAGTGAGTTGGTCTGTTTTTAAAACACCAGAAATTCCACCAACTCCAGAAGAACTTGCAAAACTGAAAGGAGAAAAAATAAAGTTATTTACTCCTTTTATCGAAATTGGCTCTGCTATAAAAACAATGCCTAAAGTAATGTGGCAATTAGGTTTGGTATATCTATTTCAATGGTATGCCTTGTTTTGTTATTGGCAGAACGCTTCTAAAAGTATTGCACAGTCGGTATGGCATACCACCGTGTATCAAAACAACCCTGCATATGATGAAGCAGTTGGCTGGTCTGGTTTAGTAAACGGTTGGTATAACGTAGTTACCTTTTTGTCCGCCTTTATACTATTATGGTTGGCTAGAAAAATAAGTCCAAAATTGATTCATATTATTTGCTTAATTATGGCAGGTATTGGATTATTAATATTCCCACATATTTCAGATAAAAATTTACTCTTTGTCCCAATGACAGGATTCGGTATTGCATGGGCTAGTATGATGGGTATACCTTATTTATTAGTCGTTCATAAAATACCTAAAGAAAAGTATGGCGTATATATGGGTATAATTAATATGATGATTGTAATTCCAATGTTAATTCAAAACTTAAGTTTTGGTTTTATATTGAAACACTTTTTAAATAATGATCCAGGGAAGGCCATAAGTTTTGCTGGAATTTTCTTATTGATAGCTGCTGTATTCACCTTGTTTATTCAAGCTGATAAAGCACCCATAGAGGAAGACGAAATTGCTGCTATTCAAACAGGAAATTAATAAATAGAAAAAAATAGACATGAAAGTATTATGTATTGGAGAGGCTTTGGTAGATATGATTTGCACCGACAGAGGGAGCAGTTTATCCAAGGGACAAAATTTTTTAAAAAAAGCAGGTGGTGCTCCAGCAAATGTAGCAGCTGCTATTGCTGCATTGGGCGGGCATGTTGACATGGCTGCTAAAGTAGGAAGGGACCCATTTGGTCAACATATTATTGAGTTATTACAAGAAATGGGGGTTGATACAAAATGGGTAATTCAAGATCCAGCTAATTTTACCACTTTTGCATTTGTGTCTTTAATGGAAGACGGCGAAAGAGATTTTTATTTTAATAGAGGCGCTGACGGCCAATTAAGTTCAACCGATTTGGCTGGCTTACAACTGCCCGAATATAGTATTGTTCATTTTGGATCAGCTACTGGATTTTTACCAGGGCCTTTACAAAGTGCCTATATCGATTTATTAGTAAAAGCAAAACAAAATGGGTCTATCATAAGTTTTGATCCCAATTATAGGCATTTACTTTTTCAAAATAATACGCAAAGCTTCATTGACCAATGTTGGCCTTTTATTGAAGAATGTCATTTCTTTAAATTGAGCGATGAAGAAGCATTATTAATCACTGGATGCGACACTGTTGAATTTGCTGCGGCTGCATTAAGAAAAAAATCAAACGCCATATTTGCTATTACTTTAGGTAAGGACGGAACCATGCTTTCCATTGGCGATCAATTAGAAATAATAGCTAGTATTCCAGTAGTACCTATTGACGCCACTGGCGCAGGAGATGCTTTTGTGGGTGCTGTTTTATTTCAACTTATAAATAGTAGCCCCGAAAAGATAAAAGTACTTAGTATAAAGGAATGGAAGCAAATAATAAGTAATGCCAACAGAGCTGGTGCACGCACTTGCGAATACATGGGTGCCATGGAAGCATTCAAACATTTAAATAATTCAATCTTTAATTAAACCATTTCAGGAAACGTGAACGCATCTCCCTTACACTTATTTGGACAACAATTACTCCTATCCGCGAATATCGACATATCAAAAAAAGACAAAGCATTTGCCCATAGATTTATTGAACATATTGCTACTATTGAAAATTTATTCGATGAGATTTATAGTGGACATCCCAATAGAAATAAAGCATTTGATACATTACTTAATTTATTAATTCAGCAATATCAATCTAGATCTAAAACTTTTTTAAAAAAAGACGAAGCAAAAGCAAAAAAGGAGAGCTGGTTTTTAAGCAACGAGCTAACTGGTATGAGTTTATATGTGGATCGTTTTGCCGGTGATATTAATGGCTTAAAAAGTAAACTTGCGTATTTCAAGGAGCTAGGTATTAATTTATTACACTTGATGCCTGTTTTTGAAAGCCCCGCTGGAGAAAGTGATGGAGGCTATGCGGTTTCTGATTTCAGAAAAGTAGATGCTCGTTTTGGAACTAATGAAGATTTAAACTCACTGGTAAAAGAAATGAATGCAAGTGACATGTATTTGATGCTTGACATTGTACTGAACCACACTTCTCATCACCATGAATGGGCCAAAAAAGCAAAAGCGGGCGACCCTTTTTATCAAGACTTTTTTTACTTTTTTGAGAATAGAGACCTCCCAAATCAATTCGACCAAACCATGCCCGAAATTTTTCCAGAATCTTCCCCTGGAAGTTTTACTTATGTACCAGACTGCGAAAAATGGGTAATGACTGTTTTCCATAATTATCAATGGGATTTGAATTACCGTAATCCAAATGTGTTTGTTGCCATGTTGGATAATGTTTTACACTATGGGAATTTGGGTGTTGACATTTTACGCATAGACGCACCAGCTTTTATTTGGAAACAGCTTGGAACTACTTGCCAAAATTTACCAGAAGCACATACTTTATTAAGACTCATAAAACAATGTGCTTTAGTGGCGAGTCCTGGCATGGCGCTATTAGGCGAAGCCATTGTAGCACCAAAGGAGATTATAAAATACTTTGGAACCGGCAATTATACAGCCAATGAATGCGATGTTGCCTATAATGCCACTCAGATGGCCTTACAATGGGACGCTTTAGCAACTGGAGATACAAGAGTCATGCTAGCAGCACAGCACGAGATTTTACAAAAGCCTTATGGATGTACCTGGATCTCTTATACCCGATGCCACGACGATATTGGTTTAGGATATGACGACTATATGATTGAACGTGCCGGATTTAATCCTTACCATCACAGAACCTATTTGAAAAATTATTTTGCAGGATGGCATGAAGGATCTGTTGCAGCTGGAGCTTTATTCTCTGTAAATCCTAAAACAAATGATGCTAGAATTAGTGGCACATTAGCTTCCCTATGTGGATTGGAAAAAGCAAAAGACTGGAATAGTGAAACTGAAATAGAAAATGCTTTAAGAAAAATAATTTTAATGCAAGCTCAGTCCATGTTTATGGGAGGGATCCCAATGCTTTTTAATGGAGATGAACTAGCTTATACCAATGACTATAGTTATTTAGAAGATGCCGGGAAAAGCTACGATAATAGATGGATGCATCGACCCGTTATGGACTGGAATAAAAATGAAAAAAGAAAAATTGAAGGAAGTTTTGAGTCGCGCATTTTTGGTGAAACAAAAAAACTAATTGCTACAAGAAAGGCTTTGCCCATATTGAGTGATTTGAAAAACTTAAGTTGGATGACACCACATAATATTCATGTTGCTGGATTTATAAGAACCTTGGGCAATAAAAAAATATATTGTCTTTTCAATTACAAAAATACCGCCTCTTTTATTACTTGGTTCGCATTTAAAGAACATGGCGAACGACCTAGTAAATTAAAAAACCACTGGACAGGGGAAATCTGTCCAGTGGGGAATGACAACGAATATTTTGTGTTGTCAGGATATAGTTTTGCTATTTTAGAAGCAGTGGATTAATATTTATATACAACCTCAATTAAAATTTATATCCAACACCAATAGTAATACTGTAGTCAGCAAATGCAGCATCTCCTCTAGAGAATATCTTAGTGTCTAATGTTTTTAGGATATCTGGATAGCTTTGATTACGCTCTCTAAATAAAGAAACGGGCAGATACGCATATACATTGAATTTCTTAAACATATAATTTGCCCCTGGCTCTGCAGTGATTACTGTTCCTGGTCTTCTAAATCCAGTATTGTCCCCAATTAAATCGAAAGTTGGGATACACTCATACCTTCCACCTAATGATAAGGTCAATGCTTCTTTAGTCCAGTTAGCGCCACCTCTTAATAAGTATTGGTCTGGCACACTCATTACATTGGAAGTATATTTAATAGCCGTTGCTTGAGATGCAGTTGGAGGAGTCGCAATGGCAACGCCTCTTAATGTACTTACCCCGTTATTCCCTCTTGGATTAATTAAATAATAGGCATTTCCATATAAGCTCCATTGACTAGTCAACTGTCTAAATCCATTTAGTTCAAGTGTTAATCCCAAACCACCATCCCCTGGCTGTATAGACTGATCCACTGGGCCTTCTCTAGTTGCCGTTAAAGAATAATGAAATTTGTCTGTTGCTTTATAATTGCCGGTTGGTAATTTAACGCCTACTCCAGCTAATAAATTTCCTTTATTGCCCACCTTTGGAGCAATTAACCATTTGTAAGCAGTAATACGTATGTCTCCAATTCCAGACGACGCTGTTGCGAATCTTGGACTTGTTGCTGCATTACTGATATGCTCGTATTTAGAAGTACGCTCATTATAAATTAATGGCATACTAAATCCAATACTCCAATCATTATTTATTTTACGTAATAAAGAAACGTCGATAGAACGATTATAATTTCTTACTTCAGTCCCGTCTTTCACTCTTTGTGTTTGTTCGTCTGTGCCATTAAAATGCTTATAAGAACTAAAATATCTATAGCTCAAATTCAAATCCCATTTTGAACTGTCTTCAATATTCATTCCTTCATGCATCATTCCAGCATGTTCCATGGTGTTTAATCCGCCTACAGTTCTAATAGCTACACAGCCTTGCGAGTGCACAGTTGTGCTTATTGTCACTAAAATAAATAGTGATAAAATATATTTCTTCATGAATTTGTTTTTGATTTGTTTGGGTCTATTTTTTCATTTTCAAATGTGTAACTACCCAATTACCTACTTCTTTCCCTTTAACAGTACTTGTGATACATGAATTATGATAATGTAGGCCACCATAAAAGCGCGCCCAATTATTCTCATCAGCAGCTTGTCTAAACGAAGTAAATTTGCGATTCTCAATTCCAAATTCCAATTCAGTAGAATCGGTATAAGCAAAATTGTCGCCATAGACACTCGTTAAAACCTCGGCAGCGGAAGAAGATATAGTAGAATGACCACAAGTATATTCAGGGAATGCGGGAGTTTGTAAAAGGGGTCTCCAGTTAGGATCAAAATATTTATTGATCACTGTTTCAGGACGTACCGTATTATATGCGTATTTGGCGTCCCAGCAATGTATAAAAGCATCGAATAAGGCGATAGCCGTTTTTGCATAAGCATAAGTGGCTGTTGCATAATCTGCATTAGCTGTTTTATTTGCAATACCTACAATACTCATCCAATGACCTGGAGGAGAAAACTTTTTAGTACTAAACATGGCATGTCCATTTACATTAATCTTAAATGGATTGTCATCCCAGAAATTAGCAATATGTTTTTGTTCGTCTGTTAAACTATCTACTGCATTTTTAACCATCATAAGATTAATATAGTATTCGCTTTTTTTATCTGTTATATTAAAAGCTGGGGGAGGCGAAGGTCTAAATTGACTTGCACTATCCAATACCATAGTTCTTATCTCTTTCCAATGAGGCTCAGCAGCAGAAGCATACATAGGTGGTGTGGGCACCCATCTGCCGGGGATATCTTTAACAGAATATTTTTCGGCACTTCTAGTTTGTGCGTAATTATCTTTTTTACTCCAAGCAATAATGCTGGCTCCAATTTTTTTAGCAAAATCGTCTGACGCTGATACCATCTTCGACGGCATACCATGATCAACTGCCATTTTCCTAATACTATCTGTGTATTCTTTCAAGCTTCCTTCCGGAAAAGTGACTGCTTCGCCAACCATACAATATGCCACCAGCGCGGCATATGGGAAATCAATATTTGCAGTATCTTCTGGGACAGGTAATTTTTCAAGTCCTTGTAATTGACCAGCTAAGCTTTGGTATTGAGTTGGCATACCTGCTACCATTACTTCATATCCAGCTATTGCTGCATATGCATAATTACGAGAAGCAACAATAGGACTAAAATTATTACCCATAACTACCTGATTCAACTCATGTACTGCATTAGAATACATAATTGGATTGTGTGTAATGGTTTTGTAGTCTGACTTATTATTACAAGCTGCAAATGCTAAAGTCACTAAAAATATTAATACAAAGTTTTTCATCTTCTTAAATTGAAAAAGTAAAGGATAGGACAATTTGAAACAATAGAATATTCCAAATATCTAAAGGCCGTCAAATAGTAAAATGGGGAGTGAAATTAAGCGAACGCTTTTGGAGGAGGCCCTTGTATAGTAAGATAATTGCTTAATAAACGCGCTGAAAAATTGCTACCAATTGCAATTTGCAGTGGGGTCAAGGCCGTTAAGGACCAATTATTTTCATTGGCGAAATAATCAAAGCTTAAAAATTTAGCGCTTGACTTATTAATAGGAGTTGATTTTTTATCTAGCCCTTTTTGCTCCAAGTCCTGTGCTAATTTATAAAAGTCTTCTCTCGCATTTTTAATATGTAATCGGTCTTGATTGGGGATGACTCTAATTTCAAGACTATCATTATAAACCCTTCTTTGAACATATTGATATACCATTCCATTAATTACCATTTCACCATCCACTCTTTCGAATCTAGGATTATTTGCATAGTAAGGTAAATTAATAGGGGTTTTAATAGAAACCAATTCCGCATCATTAAACTCATTTTGGTCAATTAGATCCGTCAACTGAATGGCTGCCTTCTGGTCAAAATAATTTGACACTATTCGGTAACCGAACCCGTTAAACAGCATAATGCCCATAAATAATATTGCAGCGGTATATTTCAACTTTATAAAAATACTACAATTATTGGAAATTCCATAGCCTCTATTTTTTGTATGTTTGTGCAATAAATGACCAAGCTAATATGAAATATTTTAAAGAAATCATCGCTGTTATAGTAATAATAGCCTTTTTGTTTATTTACCTCTTTATTCCTAATACGATCACGATTAGCGAAAATGCCATTGCAACACAAACGGGGACGGGCGTAGTACGTAGTTTTATACAAATCCAATACTGGGACCGTTGGATGCCTAAAAAAGGGATTGAAGGGCATAGTTTTCTTTGGGAGGACGGAAAGTTAACCATCAATGCCTCTTTTATTGCCTCGGTAAAAGCCACTTTTGAAAAAGAAGGATTCGATGCTCCTGTTACCTTCTCTGCTATTGATGCTGGCAAAGATTCAACACTTATCCGATACGAAGCTATTATTGACAACCGTCATATTTCTCCAGTTACTAGAATCAATAATTATTTAGAATCCCGAAAATTAAAAACTCAGCTTGCTAAAATATTAAAAGCAGCAACTAGTTACTATAGCACTAGTAAAGGGGTTTATGGATTTGATATTGTAATTACACAGGTTAAAGATTCAACTTTAGTGACAACTCAAAAGAATTTTACAGATACCCCAACATTGCAACAACTTTATACATTAGTTGATTTACTTGATAAGCATATTGCAATTCATAAAGGAATTAAACATGGAGATCCCATGGTGAATATTACAAGACTTGGAGACAATACTATTTACACTCAAGTCGCCTACCCACTAGCTTATGATATTCCAGGAACCAATAATATTATAATTAAAAAAATGAGACTTGGTAATATTATTGAAGTTAAAGTAAATGGGAATCAACAAAAAATTGATATGGCATTCCTGGAAACAGAAAATTTTATGCAAGACAAGCAAAAGACGGCCCCTGCCATGTCCTTTATCATGTATAATACCAACAGACTTAATCAGCCAGATGCCAATAAATGGGTGTCCACTATTTATTACCCAATTTATTAAACTGTATTACCCTCAAGGAATCGGAATTCATTGCTAACACAAAAGCTTCTATTGGTCCAATTTTAATGGGGGACATATGTCTTACTTGCCCTTTTATTGCCAATCCATTGAACGGATTCGCTTCAAAATGTAAGTTTCCTTTGTTCAATAATATAGTTCCATAGTCGGCATCATATCTTCCCATTTGAACATTATTGTCAAAGTAATTTCCCATTAATATAATATCAACTAGTCCGTCTCCATTTGCATCACATACTGCCGCTGTTTTAAATGTGGTTATTTGCGCTGCCATTGGTAATTCTTGGGCAGTAAATTTGCCTTTGCCGTCATTAACAAATAAAGTATTTGCAAAATGATAAGATTCAAAAATAACTGACGACTTTAATTTGTCCTTAGTGAAAATAGACTCCAAACTAGCTTTCGCAAAATCTTCAGCATATAAAAAACTCTTTTTAATCTTAGGAATTTGTCTTTGAATCTCGTCCTTATTGGCAAATGGAATTTCTTTATGTTGTAAATAAAAACTTATAATTTGTTCTTTCTTGCCATTATCGTCAAAATCATTGTAATACATTCTTATTGGTTCATTCTGATTAGCTTTTAATCTGGTGTTTAAACCTAAATTTCCTGCAATTAAATCTAAATCGCCATCACCATCCATGTCAACGGGTAGTACAAAATTCCACCAACCAGGTAAATTCGTAATAACAGATTTTGTCCAAGGCGTTTTTTGAGTATTTAAAACGTCTATCCCACCCCATTGATGTGTTAAAATAATTTCCTTAACTCCGTCTTTATTTATATCCGCCTCGGTTGCGCTAGTAATAAATCCAATACCTTCTAAAATTGGGGCTACAGCAGCTGTCACGTCCTTAAAATGCCCATCACCCGTGTTATATAATACATAACTATTAGCCGCAGCGCCATAGTCCATAGCGACTACCCTGCTTGTTATAAGTAAATCAGGAGCGCCATCCTTATTGAAATCTTGAGCAATAATAGCAGCACTTTGATTGTAAATAGGAATTGCATTGTCAAGTCGTTTCAAATTCCCTAATCCGTCATTTAAATAAACCCTTGACTGCATATGTTTGTCTTTGCCAAAATACTCATTCCCGCCAGACGCCACTACTAGGTCTAAGTACTTGTCTTTGTTTACGTCGACCCAAGTGGCCGCCACGTCCTCAAAATTACTATCTAATAACAGCGCTGGCTGAACAGTTTTTATGAACCTGCCATTTTTTTGTTGTGCAAAAACTGCTCCCGTAAATCCACGTGCTCCACCTATAAATATATCTTCTAAGCCGTCTAAATTCATGTCTGCAATTGCTAATGCAGGTCCTTCCGTTGAATTCATTTGTGGTATTAACTGCTCTCTATTGAATTCTTGAAACTCGTTTTCTTGATGCACATATTGAATTCCCAATTCCTTTGCAATTTCTTGCATTGGGTAAGTAGCAATAGGCCAATGTTTTTTGATGATATCATAATCAAATTTAGGTAAGCCCTTTGAATACGAATAAGCAATGGATTGGTTTGTTTTTTTAGTTACCTCAATTTTTTCGAAACTATTATCTGGCCATATTAAAAATGCAGAATCTACTTTGGTATTTTTTAATCCAATATGAATGGGGATTTCCATACTTGATAAAAACCCTTTTACTGGGTATTTTTCATACGTTCTTATTTGCTGGTTAGCGAATAAGACAACTTTAGATCCAATAGCGTTAATATTTTTAGCAGGTCCTGTTAATTTAATTGACAGATACTTATTAGCAGTATCTTGGTTTGCCTTGTTTTCGTATAGAAAAGATTTATCATTCACATTGTTCACCACCAAATCCAAATCTCCGTCATTATCTAAATCTGCATACGCTGCCCCATTAGAATAAGAATTAGGATTATTGATAACTGCTTTTTCCTTATCTGCAAATGCTCTATTTTTTTGGTTTAGAAAAAATTGGTTAGGTATTTTAATCTCTGGGAAGCGATCAATCAATGACATGTCTTTCTCGCCCATTTTATTGTCCCTTATTTTTTCTTGAATTTCCTGATTAGACACATAATTGACATAATCCATGTCGTTCATTCTTTTAGGTATTCCATTGGCCACAAAAATGTCTTTATACCCGTCATTATCGAAATCCACAAACAAGGTAGACCAAGACCAATCTGTAGCAAAAACTCCAGCATACATTCCTATTTCACTGAACTTCCCGTTTCTTCTATTCCATTGTAGATTATTTCTTGTAAACTGATAGTCGTATCCCACCGAAATTTTATACTTGTAAATATCATAATCGTCCTCTCCCAAAGAACGCTTCAAAATATAAGGGTCTTTTGGAAGCATGTCCATAGAAATAATTTCAGGATAGCCGTCATTGTCAACGTCTGCAGCATCTACGCCCATAGAGTATTGACTTGTGTGCATCATTTGCTCATGTCGCTCGTCTTTAAATTTACCATTCTTCTGATTTATATATAAGTAGTCATTTTCGTGAAAATCATTACCTGCATAAATGTCTGGCCATCCGTCTAAATTAATATCACTCATAACTACCCCTAGGCCATAACTAATTGCAGTACTATTAATTTGAGTTGCTTTTGTGATATCACTAAAATAACCATTGTCGTTTTTAAAAATGCGGTCTCCAGACAAAGGGTCAAATGTGCCTACAAAACTATCACGAGGTGCAAATGTTCCATTTTGATGGACACTATGATTTAATAAAAAAACATCCAAGTCTCCGTCCAAATCGTAATCAAAAAAACTTGCTTGAGTACTGAATCCGGAAAAATCTAAACCATATTCAGCTGCTTGGTCTTTAAAAACTGGAACTCCATTTTGTATAGATTGACAAACCAATAATTGATTTTTGTCTTTAAATTTTTCAAAATTACCTAATCGACAAATATAAATGTCTAATAAGCCATCATTGTTAATATCAATCACCGACACCCCTGTATTCCAAGCGCTGTCTTGTGGTATTTTAGCCGCTGTAGTAACATTCTCAAATTTCAATGCACCTTTGTTTAAATACAAAGCATTCTTCCCCTCATTGGAAGCAAAGAAGATATCTATTTTGCCGTCATTGTTAAAGTCGCCTGTTGCCACCCCTGCCCCATTATAATAATACATGTAATGAAACATATTGAATGCTTCATTTGGATGTAATTTATTTTCAAATTGTATCCCTGTTTTTTCAGCCCCTAACATTTCGAAAATTGGCTGCTCCTTTACTTCGCTGCTACAAGCCGTTATTAGACTTATTGAAAACCCTAATAAAATACTACTATATAAAAATTGATTCTTTTTTTTCATCTTAGGGCTTATTCATTTTTACAAGTACAGGATAATCATCGTTTCTGATAAATAGGATTGCATTGGACGCTTTTGTAGGTAACAAAACAATATCTCTTACTTGTCCAGTTATTGACAATCCAGATTGGCGATCTTCTAGTAATTCAAATTGTCTTTTGCCTTTATTCATCATCACCAATCCATAGTTGGCATCTAGCCTTCCAAACTGTGGCAAAAATCCAAATTGATTTCCACCCATTACCAAGTCCATTTTATTGTCTTGATTTAAGTCGATAGCTAGTATAGCATTTAAAGAACTGAATTGCACAGCAGCAGGCAATTTTTGTATTTCAAATTCGCCATTACCCTTGTTCCAAGCTATGATAGAACTACAAAAATTATATTTTTTAACAGTCGCTTTCTCAATAAGTGCTGGCTTAAACAATTCTTGAAAAGATTTTTTAGCGTATACCTCGTAATTTAAATTTTCTTTTTTTATAAGTGGGATTTGCTCTTGCATCTCTGCTTTTAAGAAAACAGGTACGTCTTTTCCGTCCACTGTTCTTGTTAATATTTTATCCAAACTTTCATTTCCGTCAAAATCATTCATCCATAGTTTAACTGGACTTTCAGCAGTTGGCTTTAAATATCCATTCTCTCCCATATTGCCTAGTATTAAATCTTTTCTTCCGTCTCCATCTAAGTCTACTATTTGAACATTTTGCCACCAGCCAAATAAATCACTTAAATTAGTTTTTTGCTCCTCGAATTTTCCTTGCTTATATATAAATACCATTGGATACATATACTCTCCCACAATTACTAATTCGTTTTGTGCATTACTATTCATTGAATTCCAAACAGCGCTAGTTACCATTCCTAAATTTAAAAAATCCGGTGCAATACTAGTGGTTTGGTCTGTAAAATGGCCCTTACCGTCATTCACATAAATGGCACTTTTAGGGGCTACTCCATATTTTAATGGGGTATTCCTTGCTCCAACAAATACATCCAAATCCCCGTCCCTATCAAAATCCAAGGAAAGCATCACACCAGTATTATAATTAAACTGAGGGAAGTCGTTTACTTGTTTAGTGAAATTTGCCTTACCATCATTTAAAAACAATCGGTGATTCAATTCTCCACTGGGTCCTAATTTATTATTCCCTCCAGCTCCTACTAACAAGTCCAAATCTCCGTCCCCATCTGCATCAAAAAATACAGACGCTACGTCCTCCATTGAATTATAGGGAGTAAATGCAGCTTGTGCCTTTTTAATGTAATCACCATTACTCGTTTGTAAGTAAATATTACCGCCCCTTCCATTAGTGCCTCCTATAAATAAATCAATTAATCCGTCTCCATTTAAATCTCCTGTTGCAGCTTTAGGTCCTTCTTGGGACAACATTCTTGGGATAATTCTTTCTGCATAAAAGTCTACATGATCGTCCTCCACATGTTTTTCAAAACGACTTGCCACTTCGATAAATAATGGCTTTGTTTTTTCATCCAATTTTACAAATGCCACACTTGGGGTAGTATTTTGCTCAAAAATATAAACTGTATCAAGTTTGTTTAATTGAAAAGTGGACACCGTTAAATTTGGCCAGGTAATTTTAGCAGAATCAATTTTAATATTTTTACCAAGGCCAAAAATTTGCTTATAGTCCACGGAGGACTGAAACCCTCTTGCAGGAATTACTTCCTTCGTTAATATTTGTTCTTTAATAAATAAATTAATTTTAGCTCCAATGGCATTGGTATTTTCTTTAGTACCCTTAAGTTTGATCCCAACAAAATGATTTTTATTTACCTCTCTACTTTTGTTTTTAAATATAAAACTTGGCATGTTGTTATTGTTCACAATCATATCCAAATCCCCGTCATTATCCAAGTCGCCATAGGCAGCACCATTTGAAAAACTTGGAAAATCTAAACCCCAGTCCTTTGCAGATTCTTTAAAAGTGAGGTCTCCATTATTATGATACATTTTATTGGAAATGGGCTGCGAGCTCATCTTATCAATAATTGATCCAATTTCGTCCTTCTTTCCAGTTAAAACCATTTTCTGAATCATGGTATTGGCGAAGAAATCAATAAAGTCTTGATTGGTTAAGTCACGATATATCCCATTGCTCACATAGATATCATTTAAGCCGTCATTGTCCGCGTCGAACATCATTTCACCCCAGCTCCAGTCGCTCGCCTCAACGCCTGCCATATGTGCTACTTCCTTGTATTTCCCATTCTTATTATTCAACTGTAAGGAATTATGCATGAACTGATGATAAAACCCTGAATTCACTTTAAGTCTGTAAATATCAATATTGTCAAAAGAGGTAGTTGTTTTTAAACGAAAGTCATTGTCTGGCAACATTTCGGTAGTAAAAATATCAGGGTAGCCATCGTTATTAATGTCTGCCATATCCGTTCCCATGGAAGCAATACTATTATGCTCCATATACTTTTCTAAGTCGTCTTTGAATGTGCCATTCTTTTGATTGATATATAAATAGTCGCGTTCAAAAAAATCATTGGAAACATATACATCCGGCCACCCATCTCCATTAACATCTCCAACGGTCACGCCAAGACCAAAACTAATTAAGGACCCATGAATTCCTGCTTTCGCCGAGACCTCAATAAATTTTCCATTATTATTTTGAAATAAATGATCCCCCCCACCTTTTAAGAAATCGGCAACCGACGAATTTTCCGCTCTTATATCTCTTGCATTGCCATAGTTCAAAGTATTTACTGGTATCGGGCTATTATTTACCAGGAAGCAATCTAAATCTCCGTCCATATCATAATCAAAGAAGGAGGCGTGTGTAGTGTATCCGTCATTAGCTAGCCCATAAGCTGCTGCACTATCCGTAAAAGTTAAATCATGATTATTTATAAATAATTGATTTTTTCTAAGTTCTTGATGCATCATATTCCCTGCATTACAAATATAAATATCCAACCAGCCGTCATGATTAATGTCTACCATGGTCACTCCTGTACTCCATTGTTTTTTTTCTCCAAATCCTGCTTTTACAGAAATGTCATCAAACTTAAAATCTCCTTTATTTAAATATAATTTATTAGCTCCTTGATTGGCAGTGAAAAAAACGTCCGCTAAACCGTCGTTGTTAATATCTCCAATACCTACGCCTGCACCGTTATAAAAATTACGGTATTTGAAAATATTATTATCTTTTTCGTCTGTTACTTTATTTGTAAAATTAATTCCTGTTTGATCCATTTTTTCAAATAGGGTATCAGTAGATTTTGTTTTACATGAAATTGCAAATAAAGCAAGCAGGATATATAGACTCGTTTTTTTCATTGTATCAATCCTTAATTTGGATTGATAAAGTTACAAAAAAGCCCCGCGATTACTCGCGGGGCTTATATAAATAGTTAAACTATTTTAATTAGTAACCAAAGTTTTGCTTCAAATTAGGATTTGAAGATACCGCTTGGTTAGGAATAGGAAGTACTACTCTTGAAGCGTCAGATTTTGTAGCTCTTTCAACAACTGCGTCGTTGAATTTGCCGAAACGGATTAAATCGTCTCTTCTTACAGCCTCTAAGTATAATTCACGTCCTCTTTCAGCTAAGATGTCAGCTAAAGCTGGCTCAGCAGTTAATGCTGTTAATCCAGATCTAACTCTTAAAGCACTAACAATCGACTTTGCAGTCTCTCCTTTAGTTGCAGTACCGCCTCTTAAGATTGCTTCAGCTTTCATTAATAAAGCGTCTGCATAACGGAAGAATACGTAGTCGTTTGTTCCAGTGAATGAATTGTCAGATGCTTTGTAAAGCATAGGATATTTCATTGTTCTGATACCTTTTGCTTCAGTAGAGAAGAATAAACTAACGTCAGGAGTAAACACTAAATCAGAACCTGCACGATCTAATACTTTTACTTTCTTGCCATCAACATATTTGTATTGTTGACCAGCTAAGAAACCAGCATTAAATCCAGTTAATTCAGTATATCCAGCAACGTCTGATTGTCTTCTTTTATCTGTTTCGTCAAAAGAATTGTAGAAATCAGATGTAGTAGTGAAACCATTCCAACCAGAGAATGTTTGGTTGTAGTGTGATCCCATACCTGTAGCAAAGTTTACGTTAATAGTACTACCTAATTGTTTTGCGTCAGCACCACCTCTTGTGAAGATTAACTCACTTGATGCAGTGTTGTTATCCCATTTGAAGTTATCCCAGTAGTTTGCAGATAAAGAGAATTTACCTGAAGTTGTGATATCGTCAACTAATGCAATTAAAGTATTCATGTCAGCAGCAGCAAAACTTGAACTTGTAAATCCTGTAGGATTCTTTGGATCTTGCTTATACACCGCTTTGTTTAATAACAATCTAGCTTTTAAGAATTTAGCAGCTTCTTTAGTTGCATATCTGTTGTCTCCTTTAGCTGCATAAGCAGGTAAAGCAGCAATAGCAGCATCTACGTCAAGCATAATCCAATCAAAAGCTTCCGCTCTTGTTTTAACAACAGGAATGTCGTCTGGTCCGTCAGTTGCAGAACGGTAAGGAACTTGACCGAACAAGTCCATTACTTGAGTTGCTAAGAAAGCTCTCAAGAATTGTGCTTGTGCTTTTTCAGCGCCAGAAGCTTTCTCTGCTACTAATGTAGCTTTGAATAAACCTGAGTTGATACCATTCCAAGTATCATATAATTGGTTGTGTGCACCATCCCAAGCATGTAAGTGAATTTTTCTCCAAGTACCGAAATCATCCCAGTCAGTACCACGGGTTGGTCCTAGTAATTCGTCGGTAGAATGCTCTTGAAAAGCATACCAGTTACCTTGTCCAACTAAAGTGTTTGTAGCTTCATAAACCGATGCTAAATCAGCGCTTGAAGTACCACCCGTTGCTGTAACAACAGATTTAGAACCAAACACCTTCTCGTCTAATTTAGAACAAGATACCGCTCCTACAGTAACTGCGATTGCAGTAGCGTAGATGGCTGTTTGTTTGATAAAATTATTTTTCATTTGTATAATTATTTAAGAAATTAAAAACGAGCGTTGATACCAAAAGTGATTGTTCTTGACTTTGGAGTTGATGTGTAATCAAATCCTCTTGAAGGAACACCATTTCTAGATTTATCAACGTTCACCTCTGGATCTAAACCAGAATATTTAGTGAATAATGCTAAGTTTTGTCCAGACAATGTCAAGTTCAATCCTTTAATAAAAGAACCTTTCTTAACATCCAATGCATAACTTAAGCTAGCATTTGCTAAACGGATATAATCACCTTTTTCTAAGAAACGAGTTGAAACGTTACCTGGGTTGATTGAGTTTTCAATGCTGTTCACAACTTCTCTTGTTACGTTATGTGCAGTTTTTAAACTTCCTTTTAATAATAAAGCGTTAGCAGTATTATTATATAAGTAGAAACCAGTTACTGCGTTAAAGAAAACGCTAGCAGTTAATTTCTTATAAGAGAAGTTGTTAGTCAAACCTGCATTGAAAGTAGGTAATGCACTTCCTTGTAATTCGTCTTTAGCACCGTTTGCATAAACCCCATTTCCATAAGCATCAAATCTTAAGAAAGTTGGCATTACAAAAGTGAATAAAGGATTTCCGTCTCTGATTGTTTGAGCATACGCACCAGACAAACCTTGACCAGAAACCTCACCTGTATTAACTACAGTAGACCCAAATCCTTCAACTGTGTTCTTTAAGAATGACATGTTGTAAGCAACATCCCATCCAAAAGCACCTTTGTAAGCTGGACGAACTAATTGATAGTCTACACTAAATTCCCAACCAGTATTTTTTACTTTACCTGGCAAGTTAACCCAACGGTCAGCAGATGCTGCTGGTTGAGGATAGCTAATCAAGAATAATAAATCTTTAGTTTCTTTATCAAAGTAATCAACACTACCGTTTAATCTACCATTGAACATAGTGAAATCAATTCCTGCACCTGCAGTTGTTGTTTGCTCCCATTTCAAATTAGGGTTAGAGTTAGTGATGACATTGTTACTTCCACTAAATTGGTATTGTTGTAAAGCTAAAGAAGCATAAGCAGGGAACTCTTGGTTACCTGTGATACCATAGTTAACTCTTGCATCAAAATTAGAGAAGATTTTACCCAAAGTATTTTGAGCAAATTTTTCTTCTAATATTCTCCATTTGAAACCAAATGCAGGGAATGTACCATATTTGTTTCCAGAACTAAATTTAGAAGAACCATCAATTCTAGCTAAAGCAGAAATGATGTATTTGTCTTTCATAGTGTAGTTGAAACGAGTGAAATAAGATTGTAATTCAGTTTGAACGCTATCTCCATAAACTGGAGTGTTTCCACCAACATAAGAATTATAATTAGTTGACATTGCTGAAGTACCAGCAGCACCCCATTTTTGTTGACCTCTATAATAGTTAGTAGTTTTTTGATAAGAGAACGCAGCTAAAGCTTGTAATGTATTGCCATTTTTGAAAGTCTTATCGAAATTCAAAGTATGCTCAATCAAATCAGAATTAACATCATTCCATTGTCTTACCGCTCTTCCATGATTATTGATTTGCGTATTTTGATACTCAACACCTCTAATAGAAATGTTTCCTTTGAAACCTTGATCGCTTAATCTAGGGTCAGCAAAAGTCAAACGATCTGTAGCAGATTGCTCATGACCATAAATTAACTTGTAAACTAAGTTATCAGTCAATTTGTAAGAAACCGAAATGTTAGATAACATTTTGTTGTAAGTATCGTTGTCTTTGAAACCTTCTAAAATTGCAACTGGGTTTCTGTTACCGTCGTTACCATCATACCATGTGCCATTTTTGTACACAGGTGCAGTAGGATTGTAAGAAATTGCAGCACCAATTAAAGAACCTTCGTAACCAGCGTTGTTAGAAACCTGCGCATAGTTGTTTTTAACTTGAGACTGATTTAAAGTAACGTCTAATTTTAAACGAGACGTTAATTGATTAGAATATTTTAAACCAAAAGTCAATCTTTTTAAACCTTGTGTTTTAATGATACCTTGTTGGTCGTCATAAGAACCGTTTAATTTTAAAGAAGATTTTGTGTTAGAATATCCCCAACCTAAGTTGTAACCTTGAGATATCGCTGTTTGGAAGATTTGATCTTGCCAGTCAGTGCTATATCCTTGATCTTTTTGACCTACAGAGCTAGCATCAAT
This sequence comes from Comamonas sp. lk, assembly GCA_943327245.2. Taxonomy (GTDB): domain Bacteria; phylum Bacteroidota; class Bacteroidia; order Chitinophagales; family Chitinophagaceae; genus Sediminibacterium. The sequence goes on from CALPWK020000009.1 coordinate 27,977, forward strand.
ACCAGCATCTTGTAATGTCTTTTTGATACCATACATGAACTCTTGCGCATTCGCTAAGTCATATCTGTTTGCAGTTGTAGAAACACTTGTAGTTGAGTTGAAAGTTAAGCTAGGCTTACCTTTACCAGACTTAGTGGTAATTAATACAACACCGTTTGCACCTCTTGCACCATAGATAGCTGCAGAAGACGCATCCTTCAAAATAGAAATGTTTTCGATATCATTAGGGTTGATAAATGACAATGGGTTTCTTGCAGTTGAAGAACCGAATAAGTTGTCATTACCAACAGTACCACCACCGTACAAAGGCACACCATCAACCACATATAATGGGTTGTTGTTGCTACGTACAGATGAAGTACCTCTGATAGTTACGTTAATAGCACCACCTGGCTCGCCAGAGTTGTTTGTAACGTTAACACCAGCAGTACGACCTTGTAATAATTGTTCAGGAGAAGCGATAACACCTTTGTTAAAAGATTTCTCACCCAACGAAACAACTGAACCAGTCGCATCTTTTACTTTACGAGTACCGTAACCCACAACAACAACTTCATTCAATTGGTTGCTTGTTTGGTTTAATGATACTTCAACAGATCCGTTCGCGTCTACTTCTTTAGAGGAGTAACCCACAGAAGTAACAACTAATTTTGTTACAGAAGAAGGAATAGTGATAGCAAAAGATCCATCAGCTGCAGTTTTTGCACCTGAACCAGTTCCTTTAGCAACAACAGAAGCTGAAGCAATTGGAGAACCGTCTTTCGCATCTAATACCTTACCTGTAACTGTTTTGTTCTGCGCTTGTGCATTTAAAGCAATCAAGCCAAGAAACAGTCCAACAAAAGTGGACTTAACAATTTTAAAATTCATAAATTGGCAGTTTTTGGTTATTAAGCGTGTACAAATTACACAAAATTGATATTCAGTCAATTTATTGTTAATTAATTTTTAACTTTTTACTATCATAAGCTTATAATCGTTAGTTTTTAACGATTTGAAAAAGACAATACACTTCTACAATTCAATGAAATCAATACTCTGAGTTAGTCTACCACTTATAAAAAATTATGAAAAAAAATCTATATGTTAATGCCCCTTTAACAATAACAAACGATTGCGGAAAATTTTGTGGAAATGTTTACGTAAATTTAATATAACAAACACCTGTTTTATGACTAATACGACACTTAAGTTGTTGGCCCAGCAATTGCAAATTAGTATCTCTACCGTCTCTAGAGCATTGAAAGATCATCCCGATATTTCTGCAGCCACTAAAGCTAAAGTAAATGCACTTGCCCAAAGTATGGATTATGAACCTAATGCATATGCCATTCAACTTAGAACACAGAATAGTAAAATATTTGGCGTCATTGTTCCTGCAATTTCAAATTTATTTTATGATAGTTTCATAGCAGCCGTGGAAGAGGAAAGTAGACAGAATGGATACGCTTTGATGATATTACAATCAAGTAATAAGATTGAAAACGAATTGGACAATTTGAAAATATTTAGACAAAACAGGGTATCTGGTGTATTTGCATGTTTGTCAGCACAAGCTGAAAATTTAGAGACCTACCATAGAATGACTGAAAAAGAAATTCCAATTGTATTTTTTGATATAGTCCCTAAAGACAATCGATTCACTAAAGTTCGTATGGCCGACGAACGTTGTGCAATCATCGCTGCAGAATGTATCATAAAAAGAAATTCGAAAAAGGTGCTTGCTCTATTTGGAGATCCTGGCTTGTCTATTAGTCAAAAAAGGAAAGCTGCTTTTCAAAGTTTTATGGAAAATTATGCTCCTAAAGTACATATAACTTATGTAGATGCTAAAAGTACAAATGAAGCGGAAGAAATTTTTAGAAAGCAATATGCCAAAGTTCAAAAATTTGATACGGTATTCGCCATGACTGACGAGATATTAATTGGAGTTATGAAAGCAATACAAGCACTTGAAATTAAAGTGCCTAAACAAGTAGGTGTTATAAGTATCAGCAATGGCTTTATTCCAAATTTATATCATCCTCATATTTGCTATGTTGAAACAAGTGGTTACGAGCTAGGTAAATTAGCTTTCATTCAAATGATGGCTAATTTAAAAGGAGGAAAAACTTTGACTGAACTAACGGTGGAAGCCAAGTATGTGGCAGGTGGCTCCATGTAAATAAAACTGAAACGTTGATATTATTAAACCTTTTACTGAATGTATATGCTTAAAAAATTCAAGTCATTTATTTTTGATTTAAATGGAACCATGGTGAATGATATGCCTTATCATATTCAAGCATGGCATAACCAAATTATTGCACTAGGTGGTAATTTAACTTTGGAAGAAATGAAGCACCAGTGCTATGGGAAAAATGACGAATTATTAGAGCGCGTTTTCCCTAATAGATTTAGTTTAGAAGAACGTATTAGAATTGGTAATGAAAAAGAAGCTTTATACAGAGTAGAATTTAAGCCTTATTTGAAGCTAATTCCTGGGCTTGATACCTTCCTAAAAATCGCAAATGAAAAAAGTATAAAAATGGGGATTGGCTCGGCCGCTATTACGGAAAATATTGAGTTTGTGTTGCACAACACTATTGCTGGTAATTATATATCAACTGTAGTAAGTGCCAATGACGTAAGTTTAAGTAAACCTCATCCTGAAACGTTTTTAAAATGCGCTGATCTATTAAATACTGTACCGAATGAATGTCTTGTATTTGAGGATACTCCAAAAGGGGTAGAATGTGCACTAAACGCAGGTATGGAAGCGGTAGTAATTTTAGGGGAGCACGAACAAGCTGAATTTGAAGCATTCGGAAACGTAATTCACTATGCGAAAGATTATATTAATCTTAATTCGTTTTTTTAAGTGCTGCTAATTGTTTGATGTCTTTAGGATTCGTTCTACAGCATCCCCCAATTGCCAACGCTCCAGCAGCAAACCATTTTTTGGCGTCATTAATAAAATGGTTGTCGTCATTTAATCTTGTCTCCCAAGATTTTGAAATGGGATCATAGGATTCCCCTTTGTTAGGGTAGGCCATTATTATTTTATCTGTAATCGATTTTGCAATTTGAACTAATGACTCAACGTATATAGGAGCAGTGCAGTTTACTCCAATACCAATAACTTCATTTGAATCATCTAATAACCTTACCGCATCAGCAAAAAACTCTCCACTTGATAATCGTTGACCGTCTTGACAACTAAAACTAACCCAGGCCTTTTTATTGGGGTAAAGTGTAAGCAATTTTTTTATGGCTTTTGCCTCGTCTAGACAAGGTATTGTTTCAAAAGCTAAAATATCTGCATTAGTATTTGCAAGAACAGCTAGCCTGTCTGCATGAAAATTTATTAAAT
>CALPWK020000010.1 GCA_943327245.2 Comamonas sp. lk
AAAGAAGGCCGGTTCGACTATCGGTTAGGTCGCCAGGTTTTCATCCTGGAAAGACGGGTTCGACTCCCGTACCGGCTACAAAGCCTCTCATGCAAATGAGAGGCTTTTTTAATGCGAAGACGCGAAACAAGCTTGCTTGTTTGAGCGGATGAGCGTTAAAAAAGCCAAACGAACACGCAGTGTTTGTTTGAAAGGCTTTGGGTAAGGCCAATGGATTGGGAGGACGGCGTAATGAAATGAAGCCGGCAGTCCCGCTTTCGTAAACAGACGAGGAGCAAAAAAGCCAAACAAACGCGAAGTGTTTGTTTGGAAGGCTTTGGGTAAGGCCAATGGATTGGGCGGACGTTTGAGCGAAGCGAGAACGGCAACCCCGGCACCCAGGTCTATCCATTCCTTCTATTCAGCACACTTATAACCAATCCCTTTACCATTTCCATTTCTTCAGGTTTACTTGCAGCAACGAATAAGGTAATACTAGCCAATGCATCATTACTAAGAAATGGAACTCCATTCGGTGACAAAAGCAAATTATTGCGCATTAGAAATAATAAAAAATAAGCAGCACCAATTCTTTTATTGCCATCAATAAAAGCATGATTCTTTATTATTAAATACAACAACATCGCTGCTTTTTCTTCCACACTTGGATAAACATAACTATCACCAAACCCTTGTTCTATTTGACTAATTGCACTAATAAAACCATCATCTTTCTTTTTGCCAAAAACAGATGAATCAAATTCAGTTCGCATTGTATTTACTAACTTCCTCTATTGCACGACTCATGATTCTTATGCCATCATGTAAAAACTGAATTTCTTGATTTTTTTGAGCCAATCTAATCTCATTAACAGCAAAACCTTTAACTAAATAGTCTTTTAACCTTTGTGTAGCCCACTGACGGAATTGAACACCTCTTTTCGAATTTACACGATACCCGACTGAAATAATTACATCTAAATTGTAATGAACAACTACTCTAGTCACCTTCCTTTTTCCCTCTATTCGATCTGCCGAGAAATCCTCGGCAGTTGCATTTTTATATAATTCTCCTTCATTGTAAATGCTTTTTACATGAAGCCCAATTGTATCAGAATCCTTTTGAAACAATTCAGCCATTTGTTTCTGGCTAAACCAAACCGTATCTTCTTCAAACTTTACTTCTACATTTATTTCATTGTTTTCTCCTCGGAAAATCTCAATTTGATTTTGCATAATTTTTATTGCAAATCTCAAATTGTAAAAATGTAAAACCTATTTTATAGATCGAAAGATATTCGTTCGGAGATTTTCTAAAATGTTAATATCAAGTATAACCGCAGATACTGCATTAAGACTTTCTAAATACTTTGGGAACACCCCTGGTTTCTGGCTTGGACTTCAAAATGATTTTGACATAGAAGAAAAACTTCTAATAAAGGGGGATCAACTAAAATTGATTAAACGACTAAAGATTGCATTATCTATTAAATGATTGTCCACCTAACATCCCCAGCAAATTCATCCAAACTCACTCCTCCATAGCTTAACTCGTACCAAGCAAAATTTTATCCACCTTACTTACAAATCGATGGCATTTTTCGGAGACACCCCCGCTTTCATAATCAGTGATGCGTATAGTTACGAAGTCAAAATGTACACTAATTTCTGGATGATGATTTTGATTGTTGGCGATTTGCATCACTTGATTCACAAAAACTATAATGTCTTTATAATCATTAAAATGAAAAGTTTTCTCAAGTTTGTTTTTATCCTCCAACCAGATATTATTTGTCATATTATTTTAATTAATTTAATAATTTTTTTTATTATAAGCAGCTAAATGATTCAATCAAAAATTTAGTTTAAATGGTAATATTTCTATTTGCATATTCGAAATTACTACAGAAAGATGTTTAATTTTACCTATCTATGAAGACCAAAGTTTGTACGTTATGTCAAAAAATAGCAACTACAATGTATAGAGTGCAAGTTGCCAAAGGCAAAGTATGGATTTTTGTATGTACCGACTGCTGCAATAAAGTTAAAAATGAACCAAATTATAGATACGGTGGAACCTGGAAAGGGGAACGTCATTAGCCACCTTTTCGACCTCCTATTTGCCTACAATGATTGGCTGTTGTGTAAATACAAGTTAATCGCTTTTGTTACAAGCTAAATAAATCTCTCCTGTTGAAAAAACAATGATATAGGAGTAGCCGAGGATCTTAATTTGAATATAAAATAATGATCAGTAAACGTAATTATACTGATTCATTAATTTTCACAGAACCCCTTAATGACTTTTTCTTAAGCCTACTAAAATATTCTTGCGAAACACCTAGATAATTAGCTAGAATATGTTGGGGGATTCTTTGAATGATATTTGGGTAACTACTATTTAAATCATTATAACGTTCAAAGACATCTTTAGTATGACTGTCTATAATGTAATTCATTAATTCTATTACATGTGTTTCATGAATGAATCGTTCTAATTTTTCCGCTTTTTTCAAAACATTAAATATATAATCAATGGCATCAAAAGGAATTTCAATGATTACACAATCTTCCATACAAACTACACTAGATTTTGCTATGTAATTATTATAAAAAGAGAAGCCGGTAAATGTGGTATTTTCAATTCTAAAATTGATTGTTTTTTCATCGTTTTCAGGGGTGAATACATAGCTTCTAATAACACCCTCTAGTATGAAAAACATACTAGTATTTTTTTCATTAAAATTAATAATAATATCCTTTCGATTATACTTATTAATCGAGCACATGTTATTAAACTTTGTTAATTCATCATTGGCAAAATCAACATATTTTAACAAAAAAGAATTTAGATTTGAAAAGTTATATGCCATTGCCTTATAATAGATAAAATGAAAAAAATGTAAGGTAAAGATAAATACTTTATTCTGAAGTGCTACCCGAAGTATTGGTCAAATTAATGATTTTTGTTACCCTAGGCATTATAATAATGCGAATACGTCGGTTATTTAAACGTCCAGCCTTCGTATTGTTATCGTCAATAGGCATATACTGACTTCGTCCAGCGGCAATGATACGTTTTGGGTTTATTTTATATTTAGATTCTAAAATTCTTGCTACTGCTATAGCGCGATTAACACTTAGACACCAATTGTCATTGCTTATATTTCTTTTATATGCTTTATTGTCGGTATGTCCTTCGATCATGAAACTTAAATCGGATTGGACCTCTAATAGTGCAGCAATGGTTGCTACTACTTTTTTAGATTTTTTAGTGAGTGAAGAACTGCCAGTTTTAAATAAAATTTTATCCGAAATGTCTACAAATACATACCCTTTATTCAATTTCACATCTGCATCAGCTCCTGTAAACTTCTTCATATCCACTTTAAAACCTTCTAGCCATTCATTGGTAATAGCCCATGTTGATTTTATTCCTGCCAACTCTGATTTACTCATCAAGGAAAGTCCCAACATTTGGTTTAAAAAGATATCCCCCTCCGTTAATACCGGAGGCATAGTGGCTAGTGCGCGGAAATAGTTAACACTATCTTTTAAACTAGTTATATTATTTTTTAATTTGGCTAGGCTATTGCTAAAATTAGCTACTGTATCTGCTAATTTATTATGAAGGCTGTCGTACTTGCTATTCAGCATAGTATTAGCATCCAAGGCTTCACTTAATTTCCCCGGTGGCACACATGAAGCTAGGGAGATGATAATTGCAAATATGATTACGTTTCGTTTCATGAATATTTTATTGAAAATTTATTAGTTTTTGATGCAACGACAGGAGAATCCCCATGCTCTTTCAAATGATGCAGTTGTTCCGCCACCACTGCTATGGAAATTCATAATTACACTTTGAGTGCCATTAATAGTACTTGACCAATAGTCAGCCCAGAGACCATCGTTATTAAATACCCCACTGTTTTGTCTGAAGCCCGCTGAAGTTAATTTTAAAGGAGAAGCAAAAGCACCTGATTGATTTAGGGTGCTCCAGCTTGCAATTTCAATGTCCCACTCTGCTTTAGTAGGTATTCTAAACCCACTAGGACATGGATTATTATTACCAGTTACACTCTGCCATAAATTATCATTAGTTGTACTTCGCCAATCTCCACCAACTGTAATAAATGAACTATTGCCCGAAACATTCGAAGTAGATTGTGTATTTGTGGTTCCAGAAGTTCTAAGCTGATGTCCATCATCACCTCGCCCCCATTGGTATAAATCACCGTAAGCTAAAGCATCTGTAACGCTTGTTGCTACTTGTGAAGCTCCTAAATTTCGATCCATCCAAATTCTACCTCCAGCTGATGTTACTGTAGGAATTGGCATATCGGTTGTAAAACTTATTTGAGTACCGTATCCTGTACCGATAGCATTTGTAGCAAATGATCGAACATAATAAGTAGTGCCTTGCGTTAATCCAGTAAGCGAACTTGTAAAGCTACCTAATCCAGATCCGTCATTCGTCTTAGTAGAAAGCCCAATGGTAGGAGTTGGATTAATACCCCATACAACTCCTCTTAATGCTACTGTAGTGCCGCCATCTGCTATCACATTACCTCCAGAAGTTGCTGAAGTCGTAAGTATCGAAGTCGCAATTGTTGTAGCTGATAAAGAAGGTATAGCTGGCGCCATATAATTATTATTACGCTGAAACATAGTTCGCTGCGCGTTGGAATTAAATGCAGCAAAAAGTAATAATAGGGCAAGTAAAATTTTCATTTTAAATATTTTATAATCAAGGTGTTTTTGTTAATCTTTAATACATCTCACATAAAGGCCAGTCGATGTATAATATTCACCAAGACTTATTGTTGCATTGTTATAATCAAGACGAACACACCATGCAGTTGGGTTACCCTGAGGTGCTCCAAGCGTTGAACTCCATAAGTATCCATAATTCCCTAACCAATAAAAGGAAGATCCGTCATATTGAAGTTCTCCTGTTGGAAGCGCTGTAAATCCACTAGAATTTGTTGCGTCTGTATTCGGAGTAGCCCAATGCGTGGTGCCCGATTCTTTCATTTTACCCCCATCATTCGATAAAAATGTAAATAAGGTAGTATATTCTGATTTTGTAGGAACATGATAACCTGTTGGTGCAAATTGTTTTCTTAAAGAAGGGTCCGCTAATGAAGCAGCATCATAAATGCCAGCTATTGCATACCAGTTATATATTTTTCCATAAATAGCTCCATTGGCAGGATCGTTATTATAATAACACCAAGCGCCGGTAGTTAAACTTCCCCAATTAGATCCGTTAGGATTGGTAACCTGAGGTATTGGAGTACCGTCACGATAAGTAACTACGTCAAGGTTTTTTATATTCCATGTTTGTGTGCCAATAACCGCATTTGTAGCTGCCGATGCTCCTGTTCCTGAGATATTAACCCAAGAACTCCCATTGTACACTTCAATTTCACCTAATCCACAATTCGAACACCAAATAATTAATCCAGCTAAAGGTGAACTAATAGCGTCTCTTTGTGCACCAGTCATTCGAGGAGGTAAAAATCCCTTAGTTGTTGAGTTCGCTTCTAATATCGCAGAGGGGGAAGTTTCAGTGGAAGTTCCTGCAATTATTTTACCACTAACTGTCGCATTTGTTAAAACTCCGACACTAGTTAAAGTTGAATTAATCACATTACTGGCAAGTGTAGTTCCACTTAATGTGCCAGCGCTGGCTGCAGTATTTGATGGTGTAACCGAGGTCCAAGTTGTCCCATTTGATGTTAATATATTCCCATTTGCTCCAGGTGCCACAGTTTGTAAGCTGTTTGTACCATTGCCTAATAATACATTGTTTGTAGTTAGTGCTGTTGCGCCAGTTCCTCCATTCGCAATGGCTAATGTACCAGTCACGCTTGACGCTAAATTGGTATTTGAAGAAGTGGATGCTTGGCCATATCCTTGTCCTATATTCCAATAACAATTGGTTCCATCATAATAAAAATTCAAAATATCTTTCGCATTAGCTGCAGTTGATAAGGTAATCGTAGTGGTAGAAGTTGAACCCAATACTTGATTAGCGGTAGAAGGTAATGTAATAGCTCTGCTGCCTGCGGCATCTTGTGTAATTACTATAGTTCCATAAGAACCAGCTGCTGGTGTAGATGAAAAAATTAGTGTACTATTTTGATCTAAAGTTACACTCGCATTTAAACCTAATGTAGGATTCCAACTAATATTCGCGCCGGAAGTTAATATCTGTGGAGTAGATGCATAAATTGGCGCAGTCGTTGTTCCTGTAAATGTTGGAGAAGCTATTGGAGCTTTTAAATTTATTGCAGCAACATTATTAGTAATGCTAGCCGTATTAGCATCAACACTAGTGTTTAATATCGTAATAGTAGATGTATTCGCAGAGATGTTTGTTGTATTCGTATTAATGTTTGCTGCATTTGTAATTACACTTGCATTTAATATTGCAATGTCTGCTGTATTTGAAGTGATGCTTGCTGAATTACTTGCAATATTTATTGAAATATTTGTAAGATCAGTTGTACTCGCTTTCAAGTTGATTCTATTGGATAAACTTGTGGTGTCAACTGTTATATTATTATTACCATTACTATTACTACCCCCACTTGAAAAATTATATTTAGCTAACTGAGTTGGCGTTATATAAATTGCACTATCCGCTATATTTAACTTTGAATTAAGCTTTGCTTCTACACTGGTTGATAAAGCTTGAACAGCTATTGTTTTAGCATACGGAAATAACATCTTTGCACTATCGGTAATACTTAACTTGGTGTCAAAGCCTGCCACACTTGCAGCATAAAAGGAAAAAGGTACTGCTCCAAAATTGGTTGTACCCATGTCAATCCACTCCTTTCTAAAATCCCAGCTATCACTTCCCGCTACTGGCGTAATAGCCACTTTTAAGTTCAAGAAAAAAGGCCCACTCGACCAATCAACACTCGACAAGTTTGCTGCTGTACCTCCTACTCTTACCCCATTTCCAATACTAATATTAAATACTCCCGTAGCGTCTGTTGTAGCCTGATGCTCTTCTATTAAAACTTTAGTTCCCGTAATGCTTGTTTGTATAATACTAGATTGTACAAATATTTTTCTGTCCTTTGCGGCGTTTGAAAAATTATCTCTTGCAACTGCCTGAAAAAATATACCATTACTTGTTTGGGCAAATAACTGACTCGCACTTATTGTTAAACCAAGTATTAGTACAATTTTTTTAAATATAGTATAATATGTTTTGCTCATTTTGGGAATTGTAATTAGTTGTTATTTAATTATTGTATTAATCAGCTTTAATAAACTTTAAAGCATCACTGAATTTATCTGATTCAATTTGGATTATGTAGCTACCTGCAATTAAGGAACTGAAGTTCATTAATTTACCTTGGTAAATTTCATAACCCAAAGCATTACTCGTACTTAGTTTCTCTCCATAACTACTCCATATTGTTATTGAAAAATTATCATTTAATGGAGGCGTATTTATGAACTTTATTTTTGCATTTGCAACTACTGGACTAGGGTAAAACTTAATGCCTAAGGTTTTGAACTTGGTGTTTACTTCACAGTTCACAGCAAAATTGCCTGTGCCTCTTTCTCCTGACAAAATCGCAGCTCCATTTTGAATATTTAAACAGATTGCACTGCTTGTAAAAGTAACTGCCATACTATTATTGGACATATTATGGATACCTCCAATACTACTCATTATAAATGCACCGGTTAATTCTTGGGCATCTATAGTTTGGGGGAAGAATATTATGAAAATTGAAATAATAGTTGATAGTCTCATGATCCTTAAAAAATTATTTACTTGTAAAAAATAATTGTGTTGGAGTTCCAGAAACAATCTGCTTTGACAACACTAGTTTAGTATTACCTACGGATATTATATCATATATCAATTCAAAAGAATTTCCATTAATGGTCTTCATCATTATATGAATCTGAGATTGATTATTTACAATCTCAACTGTATAGTTCCCAATTAAACCATCTGAATCCCTTGTTAAACCGTCTTTTAAATATGTAACAAAATAAGTAGACTGTCCAACATAGGATTTACTGTTATTGCCAGTAATACTGTAATCCAAATACCAGATTTTATTAACAAGCAAATTATTCATTACATCAGTCTGCGTGGTAGCTGTTTCTTTATTACAAGCTATGAGGCATAATACGATTGATATCAATAGTATTGTATGTAGTTTTTTCATATGTAAGTTTAGTTAGCAGTTTTATTTTTTAGAACAAATCCTTCAATTTAATAGACATACCCATCTCCAAACGATTCATTTGGATTGAAACTGAAGAACTAAGCAAATTGGCTCCTAATTTATAATGTGCATATAAAATATAGTAGCCCTTATTGTCAAATTCTGCACCTAAATCTCCATTTATATAAGCCCTATTACCTGCACCATTAATTAAATTTTCGGAACTTATCATTGTAATTTTGTAATCTATACTAGGGCCAAGTACTGCATAAAACTTAAACTTTTGCATATCGTTTACGGGCAATAACATTTTGTAATGCGCTGCAAAGCTTAAGTTGGTAAATTGATTGTCGGCTTTAAAATGTGTAAAATCCTCAATAAAAGGAGCCAACGTGTACTTATGTTCGTAGTTTGTACCAGTACTTACCCTATTCGCAGAAAAAATTAGGGAATATCTATGTTGTTGGTTAATTACTCCATCCCATCTAAATCCTCCGCTATAACCCGCCTTAAAAGCATTATTATTTTCACTATTATACAAATAATTAATAGGTGCAGTAATTCCTGCATCATTAATACTTTGATTGTTTAAAGTCAAAGCCCCAAATAACGACCATCCTTTGTGTGAGTGAAGGTCTTTATTCAAAGTTTGTGCACTAACTGCATTAGAAGTAATAATTACTAAAATGAAAAAAAGAGAATGTTTAGAGGGAACTATTTTTCGAATCTGCATTTTATTCCTATGTGATGATTAAGTCACAAAGAGAACAAATAAATAGAATAAGTTCTGTTGACTTTAGTCAACAAATAATTTTTTGAAAATATATTGACATATGTCAATTGCATAGCTATGAGAATGCCCTAATTAACTGGAATTTGTATCTGTTTTGTTTGGGAACTATGTGCCGAAAAAAGACCAAGTGCTCCACCAACAATATTATTAGGAGGGTTGGTAGGAACTGTACCGCCACCAGGTCCAGCGCCCCCTTGTTGACTTAGTGTAAAAAAATATAACTGAGCAGAAGCACTTATACATTGCATTTCTACCGACACTATATCCTTTAATTTGATAGTGAGATCTTCATTGCCATTATTCAATGGACGTTGATTCACTTTTCCATTATTTAAATTATCGTTGAATATATTGTAGTTATTATCCAAAGTGTCATTTATTTTTTGAATAAATCGATAACCGTTGCCTAATTCAATAGGGTCGGTGTACACAGGAATAATACTAAATTGAATTTCACCATTAATTGGGAAAATATTAATTCTAAGACTGTCTAAATTTACTTTTTTTGGCATAGTGCTTTGTGCAGTATATTTTTTGCCATCTATACTAACTTCTAAAAAATAAGTTCTTCCGTAAATACCTCGTATCGATTTCGTTTTGTAAATCCCTTCATTGCTGTATTTAAGTGTATCCTTGAAGCCCAAATTATCCGCAATAACGACAATTGCATTATTAATGGTAGGATATATATTGGGCTCGTTGATATTTATGGATCTAGTAAGTTTAACAATGTAAGGGCCAGGCTGATCTGTAATATTACCTTCAATAATAACCTTTGTATCGTTATCTTTTAAGGGAAGAGTTATGATTTTATCACAACTCGATAAAAATAGTATTGCGAGAAATAAATATTGTATTTTATTTGAGTACATCGTCCTTAAAATTTAAAGTTATAGGTGACACTCGGAACCCATCTAAATAATGCGGTTTGAATAATTTGTGTCTTTGATTTATCTAAAGGATCATCTTGAAAAGATATGCTATACGCGTTTTCTCGTCCGTAAACATTGTACAAACTAAAATTCCAAGAGCCTACTAATTTCTTTCTTTTCTTATCTTCATAGGTAACACTCAAATCAAGCCTATGATAAGTAGGCATTCTATTAGCGTTACGATTGGCATATTGATAAATAGTTTGTCCTCCCAATGAATACTTGCCAGTCGGGAAAGTGACTGCATTGCCCGTATTGTATACAAACACACCCGAAACAGACCACTTTGAATTTAGTTCTACAATTGTAACAATAGAGACATCATGGGTTCTATCTTGTTTGGCATTATACCAATTACCTCCATTGATCCCTTCAATTTTTCTTTCTGTTTTTGAAAGTGTGTAACTTATCCATCCGGTGAATAAACCGATTTTCTTTTTTGCTAAAAACTCAAACCCATATGCACGACCCACTCCATATAACAAAGCACTTTCTACATCTGCGATGGTATTAATATTAGTTCCGTCTTTGTAATCTAATTGGTGTAGCATGGATTTGTAATAAATTTCAGCACCAATTTCATACATATTGTTCTTAAAGTTTCTAGTATAGCCTACGCTAGTTTGATCCGCTAATTCAGGTTTAATATTATAAGAATCTCCAATCCATTGATCTGAGGGGCTTGCTGCTGTAGCATTACTTAGTAAATGTAAATGCTGCACATTACGTGCATAAGCTACTTTTACACTACTAACGTCATTGATTCTATAATTACTTGTAATCCTTGGCTCCACATTAACATACGTTTTTCCGAATGCACTTTTTTGTAATAGAATAGAGGAGGTTTTAATATTATTATCATACAAATTATATTCATCCCCGCCCATAATAGAATAGCCAGATACCCTTAAGCCATAATCTAATGTCAGTTTTTCGGTTGCTTTAAAATTATTATTAAAATAGATGGCGTTTTCAAGTCCATTACGTCCTACTTTATTAATATTATTATTTACGGTACCGCTAAAAGTACTAGGCGTGATAGTATGTAATATTGAATTGAACCCAAAACGAATTGTATTTTTTGGGTTCATATAAAAAGTATAGTCTTGCTTAACGTTAATGTCCTTTATATTTGAATTAACATTAAAATTAGTTTCTCCATTTTTTAAACCTACATTATAGTTATAGTCACTATACACAAAGGAGGTATTTAAGAATAACTTATTACTAACTACCCTATTCCAACGTATGGTTCCTGTTTTATTACCCCAATTAATTCTAAGTCTACTACCTAATCCTAATTCGTCTTTACCAAAATAACCCGAAAAGTAGATTCTATTTTTAGCATCTATTTTATAATTTGCTTTTGCATTAAAATCATAGAAGTATAATATATTGTCCTTGAATTTATCCGTCGCTTTTAAGAAAACATCCGCATAAGTTCTTCTTCCTGATAAGATAAAGGAGGACTTGTCTTCTTGTATTGGACCTTCTATACTTAATCGGCTACTAATCAACCCAAGGCCCCCATTCACTGTATAATTTTTATTATTTCCTTCCTTCATCTTTACGTCTAGTACCGACGACAATCTGCCTCCATATTGTGCAGGACCATTTCCTTTAATCAAAGTTGCATCCTTTATGGCATCACTATTAAACGTACTAAAGAAACCTAATAAATGGGATGCATTATATACTGGAGCTTCGTCAAGTAATATTAAATTTTGATCTGCGGCACCCCCTCTTACATAAAAGCCACTATTCCCTTCCCCTGCAGATTTTACACCAGGTAATAATTGAATTGTTTTCAATACATCTTTCTCTCCAAATATTACAGGCACTTTGCTAATAGACTTCATATTTAAAGTCTCTGTTCCCATCTGCGCCTTTATTAAATTATCATCCTTTCGTTTCGATTCTACGACAACATCGGCTAGTTGATTTTTACTTTCTAAAAAAACAGGTATGGAC
This sequence comes from Comamonas sp. lk, assembly GCA_943327245.2. Lineage (GTDB taxonomy): Bacteria > Bacteroidota > Bacteroidia > Chitinophagales > Chitinophagaceae > Sediminibacterium. Next base: position 11,886 of record CALPWK020000010.1, read on the forward strand.
AAAGGAGTATCTAATAAAAAAGTTATCTTTTTTTCCTCATATCCAACATAGCTTATTCTTAAAACATACTTTCCTTTTGGCAATGAAATTGCATAAAATCCATATTCATTGGAAGTGACGACAACACTTGCTAGTTGGTCAATTTTAATAACCGCTCCCATAATGGATTCGCCTGTGAGTTTGTCTTTTATAGTGCCATTTATGGTGGACTTTTCTTGTGCCTGAGCAAGTTGAACCGTTCCGATTATACACAAAGCTAGGAATAAGAGGAATTTTCTATAGATAGGTAGCATGCGCGAAAATACGGCTTAAATAGTTACTTTTTTGTTAATTAATAGCTGCCTTATAATTTAAAATTTCACTACTTTTTGTTTAAGTAATACTTGATTATCCCCTGCTGAAATTATTACTACATAAGTACTCGTTAGTATTTATGAATGAGATTTATTATGATACTTTAACCAATTGAGTTAAAAGTTGTTTAACTGATTCTGTCAATACTTCGTATTGTTTATTCTCTATTAATTTTTTATTAATCAATTTACTACCTAAGCCTACGCCAGCCGCACCTGCATTTAACCATGACGATATGCTTTGCTCAGTTGCCTCTACACCTCCTGTTACCAAAAAGTGAACCTCTTTAAATAAAGGTTGAACAGCTTCTATAAATCCAGGTCCCAAAACATTACCTGGAAATAATTTAACAATATTGCATCCTGCGGATTGGGCCACATGAATTTCAGTGGGCGTCATACATCCAGGAATCCAAAGTACTTTATGCAAATAAGCAATGTCTGCAACAGATATATCAAATACTGGACTAATTAGAAAATCCGCACCTGCATCAATATATTTTTTAGCATCGTCCCCTGACTTAATAGTTCCGATACCAAGAAATAAATCAGGCATTTCATTTTTAATACCAACCAATAACTTAAAATTATCTAAGGCCTTTACCCCACGGTTAGTAAACTCAATAGTCCTGACACCCCCGGCATACAATGCTTTTACAATAGCCAACACCACTTCTTCGTCGTCCTCATAAAACAAAGGGATTATCTTTGAGGCTAAAATGTGTTGAGTTACCTTGTCTATACTATGCATAATTATAAGTTTAATATCTAGATTGTATGGTTTCTATTTTTTGTTTTGTACAATCTCCCGCTTCCTGAAGTTTACCAAATGCAGCACTTGCCGCAAAGTTGATAATTTGTTCCATTGGTAAATTATTTAATTCCCCATAAATTAGTCCGGCCATAAAACAGTCGCCACTCCCCACTTTGTCAATCACAGATTCGATAAAATATTCCCGACTAACTACCTGTTCGCTTGAATTTGTTAATGTTGCATAATAACGCACCGCCTCGCCTTCGGAAAAACGATATGTGTTCCCAACCAATCTGCAATTAGGATAGTTAGCAATAATTTCCTTAGCAACTAATTCAGACTGCGTCAAATAAACTGCCTTTTCACAATTTTCAGACAAAGTAGAGGATAAATGAGTATTTAATAATTTATGCGCACTCCAAACATTGCCCATAACTACATGACAATATTTAACAAGTTCGGGCATAATCTGTACTGGTGGTATACCATATTGCCATAATTTGTCTCTATAGTTTAAGTCCACAGAAATCGTCATCCCTTTTTTTGTGGCAAATTCTAAAGCCTCTTTACAAACATCGGCAATTGCAATATTTAAAGCAGGGTTAATAGCTGAAAAATGAAACCAGTCATACCCTTCTAATATTAGATCCCAATTTATCATTCCCCTTTTCAATAAAGAAAAAGAAGAATGGCTACGATCATAAATCACACCTGTATTTTTTAAATCTGCTCCCTTTGGCAAAGTATATGATCCAATTCTTTCCCCACTTAATAAGATGGAATCAGTGACGATCCCATCTTCTTTTAAGGAACTTATAATTTCTTTTGAAATATAATTATCTGGCAAAACGGTACAGAAATTAACAGGCGTTCCCCAAACCGCCAAAGCTTTTGCTACATTTAGTTCTGCCCCACCTATAAATACGGACATAGTATGCTCCTGTATCCATTGCTTATCTAAATTAGGCGAAAAGCGTAATAATAATTCTCCAAAGCAAAATACTTTCTTCATCTAAATAATTGTATTAATAGGCGTAACCCATTCAAGATAAACAAATTTTCTTTTTGGTATGGCACTAATTAAAAACTTAGGAGCTAAAATGATCTAAACATTGCTAATAAATGCATTATTTAAATTTCAATTATCAGGATTGTATTAATTTTTGAAAATTGACTATTGTAAGAAAAGGTTTTAAGAAAAGAACCTGAGTAATATCTTTAGATTGCATAGTTAGTTGAAACAGAAGCCATTAAAGGACATTCTAGCTAGCCTTTATCAATCCGGTTTTAATTTCAATTTTGTAAATACTTGTAAGTGAGGAAGCGCAAGCACAGATAGGCTTATAAAAAGCAATGTAAATATACCAGATGCGTCTTTACTACTTAAAGTCAGAAAGGTGATGTACGCAAACCCAAACCAAGCCATGAATGAAAACGGAGCTGCTTTAACTAATAAACGCTTCCATCCATCAAATGTATTAGTTATATTAAATGAGATTCTTATTTTATCGAATGACAATAGGGAATGCCAAAAACCAAAATAAAAGGCAAAGCATATCCAAAGTGGTGTAAAAAGTGTAAATAGCATTAAAACAAATAATTGTATTAATGAGTAATAGTAATGTACTTTTTTTATAAAAAATACTTCTTTAAAAAAGAATAAAAAAGCATAGATAACGATAAGTGCTATTACTGTGATTGGGTAAATCTTGTGAGCAAGCGTAACTAATTCAACTTCTTTAATATTGGTTCTTCCCATTTTTAAAAAGATATTAATTGCGAAGTCAATATTTTTTGTAAGCAAAAATAAGATCCATGAAAAACCAATGAATGTGTAGATGATTTTATGAATAAGTAAATTTGTTTTACCCATCCAATCAATTTCTCCAAAATGAAAAGCTGTTATTAATATAAAAATGATCAAGGCGGCGATAGGAGAAAAATACCAAACCAAAGAATAACATAAAATATTTGCAATATATTTTAGCAGGAATTTACCTTGATTACTTTCTGACTTATGTAAATGCTGATCTATGTATAAATCTAAAGCTCCGTGGGGAACTCCGAAAATAATTAGTACGAAAATTAAAAATGAAATTTGAGTAGTGATATTTAACTTAAGTACACTGTTTAGTAGGAATAGAACAATGGCAAATAGTATTAGGTATATTCTCAATTTTAACTGCATAATACTATTTAAAAAGGGGCAAGGTTTTTTCCTTGCCCCTAAAATTAAAACCAAACCAGTTAAGCAGATTTTCTGCTTAAGCTATAGATCACTAAGCCAAAACCAATTTTATTGACAGCATCTCCAATATTGTAAATGACATTCATGTCTATTCCAATATTTTTGAAACTAGCATACCATTGGCCATCAGCAGTTCCGATTAAATATCCAAGAGGATAGATAGCCCATCCTACTAGTACAAACCAACCTAATGCAGCATTTGCTGAAGCTACAGCAGAACCTGCACTTGTTGCCAATTTTTTAACGTCACCTAACCATACTTCGTAAACGATGTAGAAATAGGCAATTGCACTAAGGGTTCCCCATAAAGTTGCTTGAGCAGGAGCAACCGCTTCTCCCCAATAACCAGTTACAAGCATTACTACAGAAGCTAAAATCATCTTCCATAATAAACTAGCAGTACCACCCGCTTTTTTTGTGATCAAATAAAATTCAACACACATTAAAGGCACCGTCAATAACCAATCCACATAACGGAAGAATGTAGGACTGTCATGCGTTTCTAAATAATAACCTCGCATGTAGTAATAGTGAACTGCCGCAATAAAGGTGATTAACCCAGATACTAATACCGAGGTTCTCCATTCCTTACTTGTGTTATTCAGTTCCAAGAAGAAAAAGACTGCGGCGGCCATCATGGCCATTGTGCCTATGAAGAAAGTAAAAGAGACATAGTCTGTCTTAGCAATCTGCATTGAGGAGTCAAGCAAAAACAAATGATCCATATTGTTGAGTTTTGGTGAACATATTCATTCACAACTCTCCCAAAATCGTTACGGCTGTCAGTAATGTATTTTCATACATTAAGCAAAGCAATCTCAAATCAATCGTCGTATAATAGCAAACCTAATTTAGATATAAAGTTTAATAATAAAAAAATAAAATGTTAAAATATTTCAATCGTTTAATATTTTATATTAAATTTTTATACAATCTTAAACAAATAAAGCCGAAAATATCAATGCATAATAGCATCCCACAATTTAATCCTCATTTCCAAAGATCGAATGGAAGCATCAATAGCTTCTTCCCATTTAACAGTATCATTACCACACAATTCCGAAACCATTTCTAATGCCAAATGACTATGATGCCCACCGTCTACTTCAATATGACGCTCTATATAGTATTTAAAAATGGATACTTTGTCAGGATATACACTGTATAGCTCATTTAATATTTGGGTGAACATATCTGGAATTAGGTCTTCTCTTCCAAAAGTGAATACCGCCGCTTTAACGTGCACCGGCGCATTTTGAGCAATGTCAAAGGTGAATTCTAGGAATTGTTTTACCTGCACAGGTAGTTCAGAAAGGCTTATTGCTTCATTGATTGACCTACCCAACTTCAATGAGGCTATTAAGTCATTTATTAAGCTCGTATTAGCTCCCATTTGACGCATTGCGGCAACATATAATTCAAAATGACTTATTCGATTACCTTGCTCATCTACGTCAGACTCCTCTCCTAATACAATTTCGTTTATTAAATACCTTGTATTTGCGGATCCAACGGGTAGCCAAGGAAGATTTACCGATGTTAAATTTATTTGCAATGATTTTAGCAAACTCATAAAGTCCCATACGGCAAATACATGGTATTGTGCAAAATTCTGAAGCCCACTTAAATCTTTAATTTGAGTATATACCGGATGGGCTAATAAATTGGTTCGTGTTACTTGAATTTGATTTTTTAGATTAACCAGTTGCGGATGCATGAATTACTTTTATATAACAACAATATTGTACTAAAATTGTTGTTATAGTTGTAAAGAAAATGATAATAAATAGTACTTCTAAGAAATGACTCTAAATGAATGATAAAATTTTAAATATTATAAATAAAGATGGTCAAGCCATTTATTTTGGCAGCATTTTAAATAGTGAAGCTAATTTAAGTTTTTTTACTAATTTATTAAACAATATTGAATGGCGAAATGAAGTGATACTCATGTTTGGAAAAGAAATTACTACGAAAAGAAAGGTCGCTTTTTATGCAGACCCAGGAATCGAATACACGTATTCCAATAAAACCAAGAAAGGTCTATTATGGAACACACTTTTATTGGATATAAAAAAACAAATTGAAAACTATACCAAAGCCAGTTATAATGCTTGTTTATTAAACCTTTACCATGATGGCAACGAAGGCATGGGGTGGCATAGTGATGACGAAAAAGAAATTTTACCCAATAGCTCTATTGCTTCTTTAAGCTTGGGGGCAGAAAGGAAATTTTCTTTCAAACACAAAGCTACGAAAGAGACATTTTCCATTTTACTCGAAAATGGTTCTTTATTAGAAATGAGAGGAAGTATCCAAAATAACTGGTGGCATGCTATGCCAAAGACTAGCAAAGTTATTACCCCTAGGATTAATCTTACTTTTAGACAAATGCTAAATAAGGAATCAAAAAAAAATCTGGATGAAAAATAACCAACAAAAATCAGTTAAAAAAGAGAACCTCCCATCTAAGATTTGCTTGTACTGCCAGCGGTCATTTACTTGGAGGAAAAAATGGGAACGTAGTTGGGACGAAGTAAAATATTGTAGTGATGCCTGTAAAAATAAGAAGTATGCGCCTACTAAAAATTAAATTTAGCGTTTGCTTATCTTATTCATGGAGATCGACTTCTGTCTTGAACATTTAAATCGCTTAATGTCTGTACTTCTTTTAATAAGATGCTTTTGACTTACGCCACTATTTACTCTTTTTCTCCAAAGATTAAAACTTTTACGCTTAAGTTCAGTACGCATTAGTTTAATTGTATCCGCCTCCGTTAAACTAAATTGAAAATTGATTGCTTCAAAAGGGGTCCTATCCTCCCAAGCCATTTCTATTACCCTATCAATGTCTATTCTTTCCATTCTACAGGTATGATTATTTCATTTGTTCTTCCAATGAATTGAAAGGGAGCATTATATCCTAAAAAACTAAAAGTACCCTTCACTTGTATTTTTAGTTTGGCTAATACTTCCATTAGTTTATCCTTGTAGGTAGTTATTTTCTCGTCGGACGCATACCCTCCAAATGAAATAACCGCCACATATTCAGGTTTACTATTTTGTATAGTTATGCTATTGTCATTAGGAATAGGGAGGTTTTGCTTGTCATACTTTTCAGGCATAATAAAACTCATGCTTGAGCCCTTGTCGGACATAGACATCCTAACTGGGGCTGTCATGGATATACTTTCCTTTTTTTCATTTCCTCCAAATATGTAGCCAGCCAACTTTCTAAATCCTTTGCTTGCAACCCCTTTATAATTAGTTGCATCGGAATAAATGGTTGCGAATGTAGCGGAGGGGTAATACCTTATTTCAAATTCTTTCTCCTTTTTAACTAGTCGGTATTTTTGCTTTTCTGTTTTAAAGGCGTTCATAGATATAAATGATTGAAATACAATAAAAATGAATAAAAGACCTAAACTTATGTAGACTGACTTCATAAAAGCAATTTGATATATAACAATCCTATTGCTTTTTGGTTCAATTATTTGGTAAATAAATTTTTTGCCTAATTTTGAGGTATTATGTGCTATGTGGTTGGTATAAAAATACCTAAAAAACAAACTGTCAAAATTGGCGACAAGCCCTTAGAACTTGACTCCATTGAGATTCCCGTGCAATCTGGATTCGCCTATAACAAATGGCCTGTTATTTTCCAAGAACAACAAGGAGCCGAAAAAGTATTAAGGCCTAGCTTAATGCATTGGGAACTCATCCCTAGCTGGGTTCGCAATCAAAAAGAATTGGAGGAGTCTAGGAAGAAGTATACCACCCTTAATATTAAATCTGAAGGCATATTTGCAAATAAAGTAGCGCAAGCAGTAGTGCATACCAATAGATGCCTAGTATTGGCTTCTCATTTTTTTGAATGGCAGGAAATTGAAAAGCAAAAATATCCACATTGTATTCAAATAGAAAACACACCCCTATTTTATATCGCAGGCGTTTGGAATACCTGGACCGATTTTAGCACAGGAGATACCAAAAATAGTTTTGCCATGATTACTACAGAAGCCAATGAAACTATGCGCAAAGTGCATAATGTAAAAAAGCGCATGCCTACTATCTTAGACGATGCGCGCGCCAATAGTTGGGTTAATGAACATTTGAATGAAAAGCAAATTCAAGAAATTGCTTCCTATCAGGTAGAAAGTTCAAAAATGAAAGTACATACCATTGCAAAAAACTTTCAACAAGTAAAAAATCCAACCGCCCCTGTTGATTATACAATTTTCACTACGCAAACTTTATTTTAAAAATATCAACCTGAAAGTATTCAACTTATCTCGCCACTGATCCTCCATCTATTACTAATTCGGCACCTGTCATAAACGAAGACTCGTCTGACGCTAAAAATAAAACTCCTTGAGCAATTTCAATTGGGTCAGCCATTCTGCCTTGAGGTGACATTCCTTTAATTGTGTTTTCCATACCTGGAGCTTTCATCAAATCCTCTGTCATAGGAGTTAATACCCCACCTGGACATACCGTATTAACTCTAATTTTATCTTTAGCTAATGATACTGCTAAGTCTTTACCCAATAAGACTAAGCCGCCTTTAGAAGAAGAATATGCTACCCCATTTCCTCCAACTAGTCCTGCAATAGAAGCTATATTTATAATACTACCTCCTTCCGCTTTTCTTAAATGGGGAATACAAATTTTGCAGCCTATAAAGGGACCGGTCAAGTTGATTGCAATTACATTTCCCCACAATTCAATCGAAGTATTTTCACAATCAACATAACCAGGATACACCCCTGCATTATTAACCAATATGTCTAATTTACCATGTAACGTGATTGCTTTTTCGGCTACCTTCTTCCACTCTGACTCATTTGTTACATTATGCTTCATGTAGTCAATCAGGAGCCCCTCTGCCCTTGCAGCAACTACCCATACTTTTAACTTCTCATCATTCATGTCAGTTGCTATTACTTTTGCACCTTCCTTTGCAAATAATTTAGCAACCGCTGCACCTATTCCGCCTGCAGCTCCAGTGACAATTGCCACTTTGTTTTCTAAGCGTTTCATAATTATAATTTTTATTTAAATTCAGCAATTTTTATATTTTCAATGCCTTTTAATAATGCATCTGGGTTAAATGAAATACTATCAATTCCTTCGTCCACTAAGAACTGTGCAAAATTTGGGAAATCACTTGGAGCTTGCCCACACAAACCAATTTTCGTATTAGATTTTTTAGCTTTTTGAATCATCATTCCAATCATTATTTTAGCAGCTTCATTTTGTTCACTAAATAAACTACTAATTATGGATGAGTCCCTGTCTATACCTAATGTCAATTGGGTGAGATCGTTTGAACCTATGGAGAAACCGTCAAATATTTTTGCAAATTTTTCAGCCAATAAAACATTACTCGGAATTTCTGCCATAACATAAACTTCTAATTGATTCACTCCTCTTTCCAAGCCATTCTCTTTCATCACTGCAATTACTTTTTCTCCTTCTTCTAATGTTCTGCAAAATGGAATCATCACTTTTACATTCGACAGTCCCATCTCTTCTCTTACTTTACTTATAGCTTTGCATTCTAACTTAAATCCGTCCTTATACAATTCATTGTAATACCTTGAAGCACCCCTAAAGCCCAACATTGGATTTTCTTCCTTAGGCTCAAATACTGCTCCTCCAATTAAATTAGCGTACTCATTGGTCTTGAAATCACTCATACGCACAATCACTTCCTTAGGATAAAATGCTGCTGCAATAGTGGCAATACCTTCCGATAACTTATCTATAAAATATTGTTTCTTATCCTTATACCTATGGGTGATTTTTTCAATAGTGGCTTTTACTGCTGGATCCTTCAATTCGTCAAACTTAACCAAAGCCATGGGATGTATTTGTACAGCATGTGTAATAATAAATTCAATCCGCATTAAACCCACTCCGTCATTAGGGTAGAAGGAAAGCTTGAAAGCTTTTTCAGGATCCCCTACTATCAACATGACTTTAGTACGTGCTGGCTTTTGTAATAATGAAAAATCCAAATTGGTTTCTGTAAATTCAACTTCCCCTTTATATACAAAACCGGTTTTTCCCTCACTGCAAGAAACAGTAATAACAGAACCGTCTTCAATTTGAGTAGTCGCATTGCCACAGCCTACAATAGCAGGCACTCCTAGCTCTCTAGCTACAATAGACGCGTGACTAGTTCTTCCTCCTTTATTCGTAATGATTGCTGCTGCCTTTTTTAAAATAGGATCCCAGTCGGGACTAGTAGTGTCTGTGACTAAAATTTCGCCTGGTTTTAACTTGTCGGACTCTGAAGGACTATGCAAAATTCGAACCACTCCAGATGCCATTTTAGAACCCACCGCTTCCCCTTGGACTATTTTTTCTCCTTTATTAATTAAGGCATACTCCTGCAATACATATGGATTTTGTCTTGACTGCACAGTTTCAGGCCTTGCTTGTATTATAAATATTTCATTAGTAATGCCGTCCTTAGCCCATTCTATATCCATGGGTTTGTCATAATGTTGCTCAATAATTAATGACCACTTTGCAATGGTGATAATTTCAGCATCTGATAAAACAAAAATTGATTTTTTTTCTTCCGACGTATTCGTATTGATAACTGACTCTTGATGGTTGGTTATTGTATCAACCACCTCGTCACTATAAATCATGGTTTTCTCTTTGGATCCTAGATTCTTTTGAATAATCGCATTTTTACCCTTAAGTAAAGTGGGCTTAAACACTAAAAACTCGTCTGGTGTAACTGTGCCTTGCACTATATTTTCTCCCAAGCCCCACACCCCACTAATATGAATCACATTTTTGAAGCCTGACTCGGGTTCTAATGTAAAAGCAATTCCGGAACAAGCTTTGTCCGACCTTACCATTTTCTGAACGCCAACCGACAATAATACTTTGTCATGCTCAAAGCCATTATCCTCCCTATACTTTATAGCACGGTCTGTATACAAGGAAGCAAAACATTTTTTCAATGCTATCAATAAAGCCTGCTCTCCTTTGATATTTAAAAATGATTCATGTTGACCTGCAAAACTTGCCGTTGGCAGATCCTCTGCAGTGGCACTGCTTCTAACGGCCACTTCAAAATATTCACCGTCACATAATTCCTTGTAGGATTCAAGCACTACGTCCTTTATTTCCTGTTGGATTTCAGTTGCTAAAATTAATGCTCTTGCCTTTGCACCTATCTCTTTTAAATTGCTGTATTTTTTCTTGTCCAACTCTTTCATAAATGCGGCTAGTGATTTGCCTAGGCCGTGCACCGACAAAAAAGTTTGAAAAGCAAAGGAGGTAGTAGCAAAACCATCCGGAACTACAATCCCTTTTTCAGATAATTTGGAATACATTTCTCCCAAAGAGGCATTCTTACCTCCAACAATTGGTACGTCTTCGATAGTAATGTCCTTGAATTTTTTGATAAAATCCTTCATAACAATTTTAATTATACTAATTTAAATAAAGCTGCTTTTTAAAAGCAACCCCATTAAAGTTAAGCATAGCAAATAGCTAGGACAATGACATTCATCATCGATAAAATTTTAACAAAACGAATTTTCGAAATCGTATAATTTCTATTGTAAGATAAACTCCTCGTGCATTTCAGGTACCAATACCTCTCTGAATCCTTTTTTTCTTAATCGCTCTGCAAAATGGTCTTGCACCTCCGACTCCCCATGTACCACAAATATTTGCTTCACGGCATCGGGTAACTGACAAGCCAGAAATTGCATAAGATCCTCGTAATCGCCATGTGCACTCATACTTCTAATTGACCCTACATGTGCTTTAACAGTATAAGTTTCACTATATATTCTTACCTCTTTTTGTCCGTTCATTAATCGACCTCCCAAAGAATGAGGCTCACAATAACCAACTAATAAAATAGTATTCTTAGGGTTGTCGATATTGTTTTTTATATGATGCTTGACCCTGCCAGCGTCTGCCATACCGGAAGCAGATATAATTACTTTAGGATGCAAGTCCTCGTTTAATGCTTTACTTTCTTCTACGGACTTGATATATCTAAGCCCTTCAAAGTCAAATGGATCATCGTCCACTTCTAATACTTTTTGAATTTTTTTATTGAAATATTTAGGAAAAGATTTTAATACATCTGTTGCCTCAATACTTAATGGACTATCTACATATACTGGAATATGCGGAAGCCTTCTTTCTAATGACAGCTGATTTAATTCATATAATATTTCCTGTGTTCTACCCACACTAAAAGCAGGAATAATCAAGTTTCCTTTTTGCTCCACACAAGTTTGCTGTATCCATTTTAATAAATCGTCTGGCGTGGTGTGTATTAAGTCATGCAACTTGTCTCCATAAGTGCTTTCAATAATCATAAAATCGGCTTGTGGAAATTGAGCTGGTGAACGTAAAATCATATCACGGTATCTTCCAATGTCTCCACTAAATGAAAGTCTTTTTACTTCATTACCTTCTTTTATTTTTAAACTCACACAAGCACTCCCAATAATATGACCTGCATCGGTATATAACAATTCAATAGCATCCGTAATTCGTGTTGGCTTATCATATTCAATCTCGGTCAACATGGGAATCACTAAATTAACATGATCCATATCGTATAAAGGATCAATAGGAGCCAATCCCTGCTTAGCTCTACGCTTGTTGCCATACTTTGCGTCATCCCTTTGAATCATGGCAGAATCTTCTAATAAAATAGTCGTCAATGCTTTGGTTGCAGGTGTGCAATATATTTTTCCATTAAACCCTTCTTTAACAAGTTTGGGTAATAGTCCAGTATGATCAATATGTGCGTGAGATAAAATTACATAGTCTACTGCTTTGGGGTCAAATCCAAAACTAGCATTAAGGCCCTCTGTGTCCCTTCCCATTCCTTGAAACATCCCACAATCTAAAAGAAAGGTTTCCCCAATATCTAAAGTCACTAAATGTTTAGATCCTGTCACTGTTCTTGCGGCACCGTGAAAACTAATTTTCATATAATAAATGTTATACTACTAAGTTAATCTATAATGCGATGGAAGCCACTAAATAATCTGCAATTAAAATTAAGATACAACTTACCACTACCGACGTAGTACCTGCTTTACCAATTTCTAAAGCACCTCCTTTTACATAGTAACCATAATAAGAAGGTACCGTACTAATAATGAATGCGAAAATATATGCTTTGTATAAAGCCGTTGTAATATTATGATAGTCTAATCCTTTTCTGATTCCTGCAATGAATACTTCGGGTGCAATTACATTGGTCCAACCACCAACCATATAACCTCCCCAAATACCCAGCACTGCTGAGATCCCAATTAATAATGGCACCATTGTTATTGCACCTAGGATCTTTGGAAGAATCAAATAGTTCTTTGTGTTAATACCCATAATTTCTAATGCGTCTATCTGTTCGCTAATGCGCATATTTCCTAATTCACTCGCAATCTTACTACCTACCACTCCAGCTAATACAATACTCAATACAGTGGGAGATAATTCCAGTATAATACTATCGCGAACAATTTGACCAATAGTTGAAATAGGGACCAATGGATTGGTTAATTGATAAGCTGTTTGTACCGTTGTTACAGCGCCAAGGAATAAAGAAATAATAACTACAATTGGTAAAGAACCAAGACCAATATCCACGCACTGTTTGATATACTCTTTCCAAAACATTTTACGGTTTTCAGGTCGAGTAAACATTCCTTTTATCATTAAAAGGTATTTTCCAAAATGCGTTAGAAAGTCCATACGGCAAAGTTAGTGAATTTCTATTTCCTGCGTTTCTTCATTCGTTTCCACCAGCTAGTTCTTTGTACTTCTGTATCGGTATCAATTCTTGTCTTTAACTGAGCGTCCACCACAGAAACAGTAGCCATATTGACAATATTTCGAACATCCGAACCTAACTGCAATACGTTCACTGGTTTTTTTAATCCTAATAAGATGGGTCCAATAACGTCAATGCCTCCAACTTCTTTTAATAGATGATATGCTATATTGCCTGCAGTTAAATTAGGGAAGATTAATACATTCACATCTGCGTCTACTAAATCACTAAACGGATAATTCTCTTTTAAAATTTCCTTATTAAATGCCAACATCCCTTGCATTTCTCCGTCTACTATTAAAGAAGGGTTTCTTTGTTTTACAATTTTGGTTGCCTCCGCCATCATTCTAGCGTCAGGAGTATCACTACTTCCAAAATTCGAATAGCTTAACATAGCTACTCTTGGTTCAATATTAAAATTGCGTACTTCTTTTGCTACTAATAAGGTAATGTCCGCAAGCTCTTCGGCAGTAGGCGCAATATTTACAGTAGTATCTGCTAAGAACAATGGTCCTTTCTTAGTTAATAATAAATACATGCCTGCTATTTTCTTAACCCCTTCCTCTGTTCCTATAGTTTGCAATGCCGGCTTAATACCGTCTGCATAGTTTCTAGTTAATCCAGACAACATTGCATCTGCTTCACCGGTTTCCACCATCATAGCACCAAAATAATTTTGAGTTCGCATTAACTTTAAACTCTCATATTTATTAACTCCCTTGCGTTGTCTTTTTTGGAATAATAAAGATCCAAAAAACTCACGCTTCGCTTCCATCTCGTCGCCTCTAACGTCAATAATTGGTAAATCAGAAATGTCTATATGATTAGCGGACGCTATGTTTTTTATTCTTGCTTCATTGCCTAATAAAATAGGATATGCAATTCCGTCATCATATACTATACTTGCTGCTTTTAAAATTTTAATGTTTTCTGCATCTGCAAATACCAAACGTTTTGGATCACGTCTTGCTTTGTTACTAATTAAACGCATCAACTGATTGTCCAGCCCTAATCTTTTATTTAATTGTAACACATAAGCTTCCCAGTTAGGTATTTGTATTTGTGCTACGCCAGAAGCTACTGCTGCTTTTGCTACTGCAGGTGCAACCGTGCTTAATAATCTTGGATCCAATGGTTTTGGAATAATATATAAAGGACCGAAACTTAAATTTTGTTGATTATATGCCATATTAACAATATCCGGCACAGCCGTTTTTGCTAATTCAGCTAATGCCTTTACTGCAGCCAATTTCATTTCTTCATTAATTGCTTTTGCGCGTACATCCAAAGCTCCTCTAAAAATATATGGGAATCCTAAAACGTTATTTACCTGATTAGGATAATCCGATCTTCCTGTGGCCATTATGATGTCTTTTCTTACACTTGTTGCGTCTTCATAAGAAATTTCAGGATCCGGATTCGCTAATGCAAATACAATTGGATTTTTAGGCATCAAAGCTACTATTTCCTTTGTCAAAATATTGCCAACACTTAAGCCCAAGAAAACATCTGCTGTTTTCATTGCTTGTGCTAAAGTAGTAGTGGCCAACTTTACTGCAAATGGTTTTCTGTCATCGCCTAAGTCTGTTCTACCTTGATGTAGCACTCCGTCTTTATCAAATAAAGTAATATTTTCAGGCTTTGCACCTAATGCAACATACAATTTAGTACAAGCCATTGCAGCAGCTCCAGCACCGCTTACTACAAATTTTGCTTTATCTATTTTTTTCTTTTGTAATTCTAATGCATTCAATAATGCAGCACTGCTAATAATTGCAGTACCGTGCTGATCGTCATGCATTACCGGAATATTCATTTGCTCTCTTAATTTTTTCTCGATATAAAAACATTCTGGTGCTTTAATATCTTCTAAATTAATTCCCCCAAAAGTGGGCTCTAACGACTTTACTATTTCAACAAATTTGTCTGGATCTGTTTCATTAATCTCAATATCGAACACGTCAATGTCGGCAAATATTTTAAACAAGACCGCCTTACCTTCCATTACTGGCTTACTAGCTTCTGGTCCAATATTTCCTAATCCTAACACCGCAGTGCCATTGGTAATTACACCCACTAAGTTTCCCTTGGCAGTGTATTTATAAATATCCGCAGGGTTGTTTTTGATTTCAGTACATGGAATAGCAACACCAGGACTGTAGGCTAATGATAAATCCTTTTGAGTTTTAGCTTCCTTTGTTGGAACTACTTCAATCTTACCCGGTCTTCCTGAAGCATGGTATTCTAAAGCCTGCTCTTTTCTTAAATTATCTTTAATACTAGTTAAATTATCTTTTGGAGTATTTGGCATGCTGTGATTTTATAACGAATGTTAGTTTATTAACGATACAAAGCTAAGGAATAAATTATAATAGGATTATTTAGACTTAATTGAACAGGCTTACCCCTAAATAAGCCATCATTCCTACTCCATTTTCAATAGCGCGCTCGTCTATATTGAAATGGGGTGTATGTACATTATGGATAATCTCTTCAGACTCATTTCTTACGCCCAATCTGAAAAAACAACCTGGAATAATTTGGGAATAGTACCCAAAATCCTCTGCTCCCATTCGCTTTTCAGTTTCTTCTACATTTTCACCACCCATATATTGGTCTGCTAATTTCCAAGCAGCTTTAGTTATTACTGGTTCATTGTCCACCGTTGGATAACCCACGTCTACTCTAAAATCTATTTCTGCGCCAGTTGCAATAGCCAACCCTTTAGCTTGTTGCATCATTAATTCATGTGCTTGGAAACGCCATACTTCATCCATGGCTCTAAAAGTACCCATTAGTTTTACTTCGCTAGGAATTACATTCGTTGTATTTCCACCATGTATAGAACAGATAGATAGTACAGAAGGATTTTGTGGATTTCGATTGCGTGATATAATAGTTTGTAAACTAGTAATTAATTGCGCCGCAACTAAAACAGTGTCTACTGTTTGATGTGGTGTTGCTGCATGACCACCTGGCCCTTTTATACTTACATATAATTCGTCTGCACTTGCCATAACACGCCCTTCTCTAAAACTTAATTTACCGTAATCCAAACCTGGATGCACATGTAAGCCTATAATGCCTTGTGGTATTGGGTTTTGAAGCGCGCCGTCACGTATCATATAACTAGCTCCGCCAGGATTCTTTTCCTCTCCTGGTTGAAATAGTAATTTGATAGTGCCTTCAAATTCTTCCCGCAAGCTCCATATTATTTTTGCAGCGCCTAATAAAATAGTAGTGTGCACGTCATGTCCGCATGCATGCATCACGCCTTCCTTATTAGAGATATAATCAATTTTATTTTCTTCTATAATAGGCAAAGCATCCATATCGGCGCGTAATGCGATTACTCTTTTTGTTGGGTTCTTACCTTCTATAATACCCAATACTCCAGTTGTTGCAATCACTGTAAAAGGAATTCCTATAGCAGTTAATTGTGCTTGCACAAATTTACAAGTCTCAAATTCTTGATAACTCAATTCTGGATTAGCATGCAAGTGACGCCTTGTAGCAATATTCTCTTTTTGATGTTGAGCTGCTAATGTTTTAATTTTTTCTAGTAACATATAATCGCAATTAATAGTTGCTTTTTAGATGGTCAATTTTGGCGCCTGTAATAATAGCTACTCCAGCACTACAACCAATACGTGTTGCACCAGCGTCAATCATTTTTTTTGCAGTTTCGTAATCACGAATTCCGCCAGAAGCTTTAATTTGAACTGATTCTGGCAAGTGCTTCCTAAACAAACTAACCGCCTCAACACTAGCCCCTTTTTCAGCATAACCTGTTGAAGTTTTTAGAAAATCAATCCCAGCGATTCCGTAAATATCACAACACTTAATAATTTCATCGTCGGTTAACACGCCCGATTCAATGATTATTTTAATTGCCTTTCCTTTAGATCTAATAATGGGCATGATATGATTAATCTCGTCTGCAATGGCAGACCAATCTCCGTTCTTAATGGCTGAAATATTTGCCACTACATCTAGTTCGTCTGCACCGTCTACCATGGCTAAAATAATTTCAGCAATCTTTGCTTCCGTTGCACTGTAACCAAATGGGAAACTTATTACCGTGGCCACTTTTACAGCTGAACCTGCCACTAACTCCTTAGCCAATTTAACAAAGTTGGGAGGCACACAAACTGCAGCAAAATCAAATTGCTTTGCTTCTTCACATAAAATATGAATATCAGCAACTAGACAAGTTGGTTTTAAAATAGTGTGGTCTATATATTTATTAAGCGGCATCTTTTCCATGACAAGCTTTATATTTTTTACCACTACCACAAGGACAAGGTTCGTTTCGTCCAATTTTTGGACCTACCTGAACTGGCGATTGCTTTTGCTCGCTTGGATCATGGTATTCGTTTTCCTTTTCAGTTCCGTCTTCCG
>CALPWK020000011.1 GCA_943327245.2 Comamonas sp. lk
CAAAATCATAAAAGCTACGAACCCACCCGCAAATAAGATTTGTAAGGCAATGGGAAGGTAATTAGTTGCACTATTTGTTTCATTAGCAGACAACAAAAAATGTTGCAAATTCATACATGTAATTTAGGTGCCGCAAAAATACGCAAAGGATACCACCTAAAACGAAAAACTCTCCATAAAAGGAGAGTTTTTCTTATATTTTTTTACAAATGGGAAAGTCCCACATTTGATTTGTAAAATCTTAGTTTTTCTTAGGTAATGCGCCGTCATTATTTGGCTTTGGCGCACCTGCGTTTTTCTTAATTATTTCCCAGTTTTTTACTAGGCTTTCCTTAATTTTTACTGTTTGTGTCTCACCAGGCATTAACTCTAATACTTTATCACACATGCTTATTGCTAATTCGTATGCCTTAGTTTCATTGTAATAACCCATCATTGAGTAGTAATTGTTCACCAATAACTGCTTATTCTTTACAGCATCCTTCAACAAGAAATCATTTTGTAAAGTAATAGCTGCGAATAATAAACCAGTACTGTTAGCAGTATCAATCAATTTAGCACCTTTTACATTGAAAGTATATCCTTGCGGCTTTTCTGGGAAAGCAGTAATATAGTCTTTAGAAATAGCTAGTGCAGTCTCTCCGTCTTTTGCATTAACTGCTAAGCTAGACGTCTTATAATAATATACCTCGTCTTTAATAGCTCTTAAAGCAGCATAAGCTGTATACCATTTCAATGCTTCCGCATACATATTAGACTTTTCAAACATATCAGCGCCCAATTTGTAATACTTCATTCTACTAATCTTTGTAGAATCAGCAGCAATTGCTTTTTCTAAAAGACTCCCTAATGCTACTTGAGTTCCTGGAAATTTAGATAACACCTTGACTGCCAATTCGTAATCTGCATTCGTAATTTGGTCTGTTGCACTAGTGCTGATGTATTGCTCAATATATTTTTTAGCCGCCACTGAATCCCCTTTACGGTCATAGTTGTAAGCGTATAACACACTTAAACGTGGTAAAGCAGCAATTCCGAAATTAGCTTCTAATGCTTTAGTTTTCTCTAAAGAAGCATCATATTGACCCGCTTGGAATAAATAATCGGCATTGAAGAAGTCAAAAACAGGGTCTTTATCTGCGTGATTCAAGAATAAATCTAAATTCGCTTTTGCGATATCTGTGTTTTTGTCGGAGTAGTAAGTGTATAACGCAAAATAAGCTGGGGCAATAGTAGGATCAATTTCGATTGCTTTCTTAAGATTCTCCTCTAAAGACTCTTTATTGGCTTGTGTTTGGTACACTTTGCCTATTCTATAGTAAGCATATGCGTTTTTTGGATCACGAGTAATAGCTTCATTAAAAGCACTAACCGCCTCACCGCCATGCTCACCCCCTAATTTTAAATAGTTGATTCCTAAATTGATAAATAAATTAGGATTCACTACTTCATTTGAAGAGATTGCTTCCTTTAATTTGTCAATTGCATATTGATGATCTCCAATATTACTTGGCAATTCAGAAAAAACACGACCAATCGCATTCACGATTTCGACATTCGGCTTCCCTTTATTTTTACCTTTTGTTTGTAGTGTAGTAGTTATTGCAACTTCTAAATTTTGCTTAACAGCGTTCACGTCTGCACCTTCCAATGCTTGTATATGTGCCATGCCAACTAATAACCAAGCATCGTTTCCTTTTGCTTGTAAAGCAGCTTGATAAACTTCTTTTGTTTGCTTGATTGACGCTGCAGTTGCAACACCATCATAGTTTTGAGCTAACAAAGCTTGACCATACCAAAATGTAATTTCTGCATCACCGGGTGTTTTTTCTAGTGCAGATTTAAAAAATGCTAAAGCAGATTTGTTCTTTTCGTAATTCAACATTTTCACACCTTCGGCTAAAGGAGATACAGGTGCTTGCGCATTTAGACCTGTTACGATTAGCGCGACGCTCATCATCAATACAACCAATTTTTTCATCACTTGTGATTTTTCAATTTTAAAAAAAACAATTCTTTTACAAACTCAGTTATGCTTTGTTTATGTCTTTATGACACAATAAACATTCGTAACTATTTCAAAATCATTACGAATCCTAAAAATATTAATTTTTTTGGAAGAATTCTATTAATTTTTTGATAAAAAAATAAAACTCGTTAGTATGCTAAGCAACTATTCTGAATTAGACCCTCCACTATTCTACATTAAACCCTTACGCTTTTGAAAACTCATTTTTGCTGGAACCAAGAATGATCTTCTAAATATTAATTGCCCGCGCTCTTCACTCATAAAATTCAGTAAGCCAGAACCAAGTCCAGGTGCATTTTCCTTCAAAATATAATAAATAGGTAAGGATAAGGAATATTGTCCTTTCCCAATTGTAGACTGTGATGGTTGGGAGAAATATCCTTTCTCTATACAAAGGGTACATTCTATTAATGCAGTTTTTACATTTTTCCTGTATTTCTCCTGTCTTTGATCATAGGTGTCCCCAATCCAATTCATACCTACAAAACCAATTGCATTTGGATGATTTGAAACATATTCAATAACAGCGTTGCTGCCTTTTGCTGCTATGACATTTTTACCTAATGTATCTTTTTTAGCTAAACTGTCCTTAATAAATCGAACAATTCCAGTCAAGTTATTCCCATCCATCACCACTTGACCTTGATCTTCCCCCTTTAAGCGTTTGCTTAAATCAAGCATAGTGAAAACAGAATCCTTACTGCTTTTATTAACTAAAACGGCTACTGCGTTGTATGCTAAAATACCAAAAGTAGGAGTAAATCCTAATTGCTTTTTAAAACCTTCCTCTTCTTTTTTTGCAAGACCTCTTGTTACAAAAACCATACGGGTACTGTCTTCCACAAAATCTTTCAAGCATTCGATTTCGGATTTATAATGGACTTTAATATGTGCTTCTGGGAAACTTAGGGCAAATACTTTTAACTGCTCCTCCATAAATGGCTTAAAGCTTTCTTCCACAGAAATGTTTATGGTTCCTTGATTTGGGGTATCCATTGTTGCCTCTTTTTTACCTTGGCTACAAGCAAAAAGTGTAAAAAGGGAAACAACTGCAACTGAAAATTGCAAGCTAATTTTACGCATAATTTTAAATTTTAAGATTAATAGTCTTGTTTGAATCCTCTATAAAGCCTAAAACCACCATAAAGCATACACATCCCTCCAAACATATAGCGGAATGTTGCGTCAATATTTAATATTTGATCCACCTTAAACCATTTAGCCCCCAACATTAAAAACCCTGCTCCCAATATTAATGAGGCCATGGAAAAATCATAAATCCTTCTAAAAACGCGATAAGTACGCTCCGAACGCTCTCTTTCTTGCATGTTCACTAGTTTTTTACAAAGCAATTTAAACAATTAATATAGGATGCATTTAAAAAATTATCTTTGTGAACAAAATTCACTGCATGAGTAAACCTTCTCTTCCACAAGGAACCCGCGATTTTAATGCTGCAACCGTTCAAAAGCGTCAATATATATTCCAGACTATCCGTTCTGTGTTTGAAACCTTTGGTTTTCAACCACTTGAGACACCGGCTATGGAAAACTTGGACACATTAATGGGTAAATACGGAGAAGAGGGTGATAAGCTTATTTTCAAGATTTTAAACAATGGCTTGGACAATCCTGCAAAAACAGAGCAAGTACAAGCTGGATTTGAAAAAATCACACAAGGCAAAAGCAGTACCGCCATAACAGAAAGGGCTTTAAGATATGATTTAACCATTCCTTTTGCTCGTTTTGTTGCCATGAATCATGGTGCACTTACCTTCCCTTACAAGCGATATCAAATTCAACCAGTTTGGCGTGCAGACCGACCTCAAAAAGGAAGATACCGTGAGTTTTATCAATGCGATGCGGACATTGTTGGTAGTGATAGTTTATTAAATGAAGTAGACCTTATTGCTATTTATGTAACTGCATTTGAAAAACTACAATTGCCAGTAGCCATTAAGATTAATAATAGAAAAATTTTATTAGGATTAGCCCAGGTATGTGGCGGAGAAGATAAAATGATTGACTTAACTATTGCCATTGACAAGTTGGATAAAATTGGATGGGAGAAGGTAAAAGAAGAATTAAATAATAAAGGATTCAGTGATAGCCAACAAGACATAGTAGCACAATATTTAAATATTAGTGGGACAAATATTGAAAAAATAAATCAGTTGAAAAATTTATTAGGAGACAATGAAAATGGACAAAAAGGAATAGAAGAATTAAATTTTGTTTTAGATTATCACGAGGCCACTGGGATGGCAAAATATTTAGTTGCCGACTTCACTTTAGCAAGAGGTTTAAATTATTATACAGGATTGATTTTTGAAGTAAAGGCATTAGATGCTCAAATGGGAAGTATTGGTGGGGGTGGACGTTATAACGACCTAACAAGTTTATTTGGTGTACCTAATATACCTGGCGTTGGCATTAGCTTTGGCGTGGATCGTATATATGACGTATTAGAAGAAATGCAACTATTCCCTGCTACTATAGAGTCCACTACGCAGGTGTTATTTTTTAATTTAGGAGAAGCAGAATCGAAGGCAGCTTATTTACAAATGACTGCTTTAAGAAATAAAAAAATTGCTTGCGAAATTTACCCTGAGAAGAGTAAGTTTGACAAGCAATTTAAATATGCCGAGAAAAAAAATATTCAAAATATTGTGATCATCGGATCCGAAGAATTAGCACAACAACAATGCACCGTTAAAAATTTGAGTACTGGTAAACAATCAACTATTGCATTTACGGAATTGGCCAGTTTCTTTAGTTAAGAAAAAATAATTCTTCCTTAGTAGCAACTGCAGGAACTGCTTCTTTTTTACCAACTAGTTCCATGCCTTGTACCATAATTGCGACTTCAGTAACTGCATTGGAAGCATCTCTTTTAAATACAACACTAGCATCATATTGAGCTAAATAAAAAGTGTCTGTTCCTTTCTTTTCAATTGCAGTAGAACCCATTGCAGAGTTCACAATTAAAGCTGTGTCTTCCAAAGTAATTGTTACTTCCGCTACTGGACTACCTGCCGCAAAAGTGTATTTACCGATATAGGCTTTTAAAGGACTTTCTTGTGCATTTACGGTCATCATAACACCCATAAACAATACGGCTAATAATAGTGTCTTTTTCATAAGAACAATTTTTTGGTTTATTTGAATAATGAATTTAGATAGATTTAGGTATTCCACAAAAGAAATTAAATAAATACAAGCAAAGACTATGAAGTATCTTTGCACTATGGAGAAGAGTAGACCGAATATAAGACACGTAGAAGTGTCTGAAATTGAACGCTTTATAGGAATTATAGGCGAAAGACCGTTTAGAGTGAAACAAATCGTGGATTGGTTATGGCAAAAGCATGCTCATAGCTTTGCCGAAATGACTGATTTGAGTAAAGACCTGCGCAAGCAATTAGAGTCAGAATTTTCATTGCCTGCTTTGCAAATTAATACCACTCAACAAAGTGAAGATGGAACCTTGAAGACAAGGTTCAAAACCTATGATGATTTTATGATCGAAGGGGTCTTAATTCCTACTTCTGAACGTAAAACCGCTTGTGTTTCTTCTCAAATTGGCTGTAGTTTAAGCTGTAAATTCTGTGCTACCGGCACAATGGAGCGAAAGCGAAACTTGAATTTTGATGAAATATATGACCAAGTGGTATATATCAACCAACAAAGTGAAGCGGCACACGAAAAACATTTAAGTAATATCGTATTCATGGGCATGGGTGAGCCTTTAATGAATTATCATAATTTATTAAAAGCGGTGGAGAAAATAACTTCTCCAGACGGTTTAGGAATGAGTCCTAAGCGAATTACCGTTTCTACTGCTGGTTTGGTTAAACAAATTAGACAATTAGGAGATGACAATGTTAAATTCAAATTAGCTGTTTCCTTACATGCTCCAAACGACAAAAAGCGTAACGAGGTAATGCCTATTAATGAAAGTAACAATATCAAATCGCTTATTGAGGCATTAAATTATTTTTATAAAAAAACAGGAACAGAAATTTCATTTGAATATATCTTGTTTAAAGACTTTAATGACTCTGAAAAAGATGCTGAGGAATTAACAAAAATATACAGACAAGTACCTGCTGATTTAATCAATATTATTGAATACAATTCAGTGGACAATTTTGGCTTTGATAAACCCGACGAAGAAGGCTTTGAAAGATTTGTAGAAATTTTACAAAAGAACAGAGTGAACGTGAGAGTAAGAAGAAGCAGAGGAAAAGATATTGACGCAGCTTGTGGCCAATTGGCTAATAAAGCTTAATGCGTAAACATAATATAACTAAATAGGGCTATGAACAAGAAAAGATCTGATAACTTTGACAAGTTTGCGAATGCAAAAAAAGGCAGCGCAGTTAAAGAAGAATATAGACAAGAAAAGAAAAAAGCAAAAGCAGATTCAAGAGCTGCAGGGGAAGCTGCACGTCAAAGAAAAAAAGATAAAGAAAGAGGTATTGCAGTTGAACCAGTTGGAAATAATAAAAGAGGCACTTATGCGAAAAAAGAATTCGTTACAGGCCCGCCAAAATATTCTATTCCTTTAAGAGCCAAAAGTGCTCCTGCTAAGTTTAAGGACGACACGCCAGCAAAATATGGTGAGTTTAAAAAAACTGCAGGTGTGGGTTCTCCAAGGCTAGCTGCTTCTAAAAGAACACCGGAGTCAATGGACCGTGCAGATGCAAAAAGAACGGCAAGCATTGGAAAAGTAACCGCGAATGTAGAAATGCCACATGAGCAAATGCCATTGAATAAATACATTGCACATGCTGGAACCTGTGGTAGAAGAGAAGCTGCTGAATTGGTAAAATCAGGACATGTTACCGTAAATGGCGATACGGTATTAGAACCGGGTTATAAGGTTCAATATAAGGATGTAGTAAGATTAAAGGGAAAGGTATTGCAATTGCAAGTAACCCCTGTTTATATCCTTTTAAATAAGCCTAAAGACTATATCTGTACAGCAAGCGACCCGGAAGGAAGAAAAACAGTTTTAGATATTATTAAGAACGCGACAACCCAAAGAATGTTCCCAGTAGGACGTTTGGATAGAAATACTACAGGCGTTTTGATCTTGACAAATGACGGTGACTTGGCTCAAAAATTAACGCACCCTTCCTACGAGATTAAAAAAATATATGAAGTTACTTTAGACAAACCTGTAACTAAGGCCGACATGGAAGCCATTGCAATTGGGGTTGACTTGGAAGATGGATTTATTAAAGCCGACGCAGTAAGTTATTTATCTAATACTTCTAAGAATGTTATTGGAATTGAAATTCATAGTGGAAGAAATAGAATTGTAAGAAGAATATTTGAGCATTTAGGATACGATGTAAGACATTTGGACAGAGTTATGTTTGCGAACCTAACAAAGAAAAATGTGGATCGCGGTAAATGGCGCTTCTTGGCAGAAAAAGAAGTAAGACAATTGAAGTTCTTGAACAAATCATTTACAAGAAAAGCGAACGTTTAAATGTTAGATATTATTTTTGAAGACGAGGACATGATTGTTTTAAATAAGCCAGCAGGCTTGTTAAGCATTCCAGACAGATTCGGAAAAGAACATTCATTAAAGTCCATGTTGATTGAAAAATACGGTAGCATTTTTACGGTACACCGTTTGGATAAATTGACAAGTGGACTTATCATTTTTGCAAAGAACGAGTCCGCGCACAAATTATTAAGTGAACTTTTTGAAGGTAGAAGTATTGAAAAAAAATACATTGGTTTAGTGTTAGGGCGTACACCACAAGAAGGCACTATTGATCAATCTATCATGGAGCATCCTGTTAAAAAGGGCAAGATGATTACCCATGCAAAAGGAAAAATCGCATTGACTACTTACGAAGTAATCAAGTACTATAAACATTACACTTTAGTTTCATTTCAAATTCATACAGGAAGAACGCATCAAATTAGAGTGCATGCCCAACAAATTGGCCACCCTATTGTTGCAGACGAATTATATGGTGACGGAGAAAAATTAATGTTGTCTTCCATTAAGAAAAAGAATTTCAAATTAAGTAAAGCGGAGGAAGAAGAACGCCCTTTGCTTGCTAGACATGCCCTTCATGCTGCAAGTATTGCATTTGAGTATAAAGGAAAAGGGCTCCGATTCGAAGCCCCTTTACCTAAAGATGTTACTGCTACTTTAAAGCAGTTGGATAAATGGAATGCTTAATGCCTTCCTATTTAACTATTGATTTATATACTATACCGTCTTTCATTACAAAATTAATCTGACCCATTAATTCTACATTTTTAGTAGGATCGCCAGGTACTGCAACGATATCTGCTAATTTATTTTTTTCAATACTTCCCAAAATAGCTTGCGTTCCCATTAAGTCAGCTGCGTTCCAAGTAGCAGATTGAATCGCTTCAATAACTGGCATACCTGCTTCTTCCATATACTTAAACTCCAACCAGTTTTTACCGTGTTTGAATACGCCGGCGTCGGTACCAAAAGCAATTTTCACACCTTCCTTATAAGCCCTAGCAAAATTCTTTTGACTTTTTGGTCCAATCTCTAAAGCTTTTTTTGCCACTACTGGAGGGAAATAACCAGGAATTTTTGCAGAGTCCATGGAAGAACGACCAGCAATAATTGTAGCCACTAAGTAAGTGCCATATTGTTTCATTAATGGATATACTTCATCGTCCATCAAAGTGCCATGTTCAATTGAACTAACACCTGCTTTAATAGCTCGCTTCATTGCATCAGCACCATGACAATGGGCTGCAACCTTAAATCCATAATCTTTTGATGCAGCTACAATGGCTTTTAATTCTTCCTCTGTGAACTGTGAATTTTGACCATTCGCGGACATACTCAGCACCCCACCACTCGCTGTAATTTTTATAACATCACTCCCTTCCTTATACCTTTGTCTCACTGCTTTATAGGCATCAGCCACCCCATTTATTACGCCATCTTTGGGACCTGGATCTCCCATCAAGTCTTCTCTATATCCACTTGTTGGATCTGCATGTCCGCCCGTAGTAGCAATAGCTTTACCCGCCGTATAAATTCTTGGACCTACTACATATCCTTTTTGTATTGCCTTTCTTAAAGAAATATTGGCGCCAGAACCACCCAAATCACGCACGGAAGTAAATCCTGCCATTAAAGTCGTATTGGCAATAGGCACAGCCGCTAATGCAGCATCAGATGTATTCATAGTAAACTCGTCTAAATAATGACTAGGGCTCGTTTCACTTTCAATATGGACATGCATGTCCATAAGCCCAGGCATTACTGTACTAGTTTTTAAATCTATTGTTTTGTCTGTTGCACCCGCCTTCGCATAACCATCAATAATGTCTATGATTTTATTGCCCTCTATGACGACCGTTTTTTGAGCTAATACTTTTAATTCTTTAACGTCAATGAGTTGACCGCAATGTAAATAGGTTTTTTGTGCTTGCACAGAAACCATTCCCAACACAAAAGCCATGGTTAATAAAATAGAACGCATAGTAGATATTTTTAGAAAATAAATATACGAAAAATCCCCTCCAATAATTTGAAAGGGATTTTAAATAAAAGGCAATAACTCGAATCTTTAGTGACATACTATGGGGGAAACTCGTCCATTGCCCAATTTTTATAATTATTTATTAGGCTGTGGCGTATAACGTAAATAAGGTTTAACAATTTCCACTCCTTTAGGAAATTTAATTAACGCGTCTTCCGTTTTAACATTCAATCCAATAATTACGTCTTCTCCGTCTTTCCAGTTAGCAGGAGTTGCAACGCTATAGTTAGCTGCTAATTGCAAGGAATCAATCACTCTTAATACTTCCACAAAATTACGTCCAGTGGAAGCAGGGTAAGTAAGCGTTAATTTGATTTTTTTATCTGGTCCTATAATGAATAAAGATCGCACTGTAAATGTTTCTGATGCATTTGGGTGAATCATATCATAAGTGTGTGCAATCTTCTTGTCCTCGTCTGCAATAATTGGGAAGTCAACTGTAACATGCTGTGTTTCATTAATATCATTGATCCATGTTTTATGGCTCTCCACCCCATCCACACTCAACGCCAATACTTTTACATTGCGTTTTGCAAATTCATCATGTAAAGCAGCGGTTCTTCCTAATTCTGTAGTGCACACTGGTGTAAAGTCTGCAGGATGTGAAAATAAAATACCCCAGCTGTCTCCTAAATATTCATGAAAACTAATATCTCCAATACTCGTTTTTGCTTTAAAGTCGGGAGCAATATCCCCTAATCTTAAACTCATATTATTTCGTTTTAATTTATTTATAATTTCGATGTCAATAATTTACAGTTAAAGATAAACATTTCCTACTAATTTAGTAGACTTATTACTTTCAATATTAATAAAATACTCGAAATAGTCTTTTAATAGTAGGTTGTTATTAAGAAACTTCTGTATAAAGTTCGAGTAACCCGTCTGGCAGTTCCACCGCTACTGTTCTCTTAGCGTGGTTGACCCCTTTTAAACTTTCTTCATGTAAGGGAATATAGGCTTCCTGCCCTTGATATAAAATAGTGACTAATAGCTGATGTGGTTGTTCGATTACTTCTTTGATAATGCCTAAATCTTTGCCAGCTTCCTGCACCATATATCCAAGTAAAGCTAGTGGGGCATTCTTTTCTACTAGTTTCTGAAAATCATCTTGAGGTAACCATACTTTCTTAGACATCAAAATAGAAGTAGCCTCTCTATTGCTAATTCCTTCAATTTCAACATGTGTTAGGGTATCTGTTTTTGCAGCAGCAGACTTAATAAAGTACGGAATAAAACTATCCTTTGCATTCTCAATAAATAATGCATCTACCCCTTTAAAATTAATTTGTTTCCCTAAAGCATGTTCTAAAATAACATGCCCCGCTATCCCATGAGGTGCAACAATTTTTCCAATATGTATGAAGTCTTTCATGGCCTAAAGTTAACTTATAAAACTTGTATCCATAAAAAACCCCAGCTTCCAAAAGGAAACCGGGGCTTTTAAAGCTATTTTAATCTAAGTAAAGATTATTCAGCAGCTGGTGCTTCTTCCGCAGCAACTTCAGGAGCAGCTTCTTCAGCTACCACTTCCGCGACTGGCTCAGCAGGTGCTTCCGCAACTACTTCTTCAGCTACTACTTCAGCAGGTGCTTCCGCAACTGGCTCAGCAACTTTCTTTACAATAGGAACATACACTTTTTTATCAGCCTGTGCTTTTTTGTGTGCATCAGTTTTGCTAGCAATATTTGACTCATGCTCAGCAAACCAAGTTTGGAACTTAGCCATAGCAGTTGCATCATCAAATAAACCTAATTTAACTCCACGTAATAAGTGCTTTAAATAAAGAACACCTTTGAAAGACAAAATTCTGTGAACTGTGTCAGTTGGTTGAGCTCCTTTGTTTAACCACTCTAACGCTTTTTGACGATCTAAACTGATTGTCGCTGGAACTGTTAAGGGATTGTAAGTACCAATTTTTTCGATGAATTTACCATCTCTTGGTGCGCGTCCGTCAGCCACTACTATAAAGTAGAAAGGCCTTTTTTTACTACCGTGACGTTGTAGTCTCATTTTTACTGCCATTTTAAATAGAAATTTATAGGCGTTAAGAAATATTGTTAACTGGCTGCGAAGATAAGTCAAAGCTTTTAATCTTGCAAGAACTTTAAAAAAATATTGATAAATTTTTAACTGATAACCAATTAGTTACAAATTATTACCTTCTAAGACCTGGCATTTTGCCCCCCATTGGCATATTACTCATTGTTTTCATCATCTGCTTCATTTGGTCAAATTGTTTTATAAACGCATTGATTTCTCCAATATCCTTACCAGCACCTTTTGCAATTCTTTGCTTTCTACTAGGAGACAATAAATCTGGATTTCTTCTTTCCAAAATAGTCATTGATTGAATAATAGCTTCCACTCCTTTGAAAGAATCATCATTAATCTCCACATCTTTTAAGCTCTTGCCCATTCCAGGAATCATTCCCATTAAATCTTTTATGTTACCCATTTTTTTAATCTGCTGTATCTGGGTTAAAAAATCTTCAAAATCAAACTGATTTTTTCTAATTTTCTTTTCTAATTTTTTTGCTGCTGCTTCATCAAATTGTGCTTGTGCTTTTTCAACCAAAGAAGTGATGTCACCCATTCCTAAAATTCTTTGAGCCATACGTTCTGGATAAAAAATATCCAGTGTATCCATCTTCTCTCCACTGCTCATAAACTTAATAGGTTTATTTACAGTGTACTTTATGGACAAAGCCGCTCCACCTCTTGTATCACCATCTAATTTAGTTAGTACCACTCCTGTGAAATCTAATCTATCATTAAATGTTTTTGCAGTATTCACTGCATCCTGCCCAGTCATTGAGTCTACAACAAATAGAATTTCCTGTGGTTGTACTGCCGCTTTTATATTCGCAACTTCATTCATCATCATTTCGTCTACTGCTAAACGGCCAGCAGTATCTATGATAATTACATTTTTATTGTTTTGTTTCGCATAAGCAATTGCATTTTGAGCAATGGATACTGCGTCTTTATTTTCTCTTTCAACAAAAATATCCACTCCAATTTGTTCTGCTAAAACTGTCAATTGATCCATCGCTGCTGGACGATAAATGTCGGCAGCAACTAAAAGTGGTACTTTTTTTTGTGCTTTTAAATAGGTGGCTAATTTACCAGAAAATGTGGTTTTACCACTTCCTTGTAAACCTGCTACTAAAATAATGGTAGGGTTTTTAGAAAGATCCAATGGAGCCGCCTCTGAACCCATTAATGCCGTTAATTCGTCCTGCACTATTTTAACCATTAATTGACCAGGGCTAATCGCATTGATTACTTTTTCGCCGATTGCTTTTTCTTTAATGCTATCCGTAAATTCTTTGGCAATTTTAAAATTCACGTCGGCATCTAACAATGCCTTACGAATGTCTTTTAATGTATTAGATACATTTAATTCATTGATACGAGCTTGACCTTTCAAGTGCTTGAAGGCCGATTCTAATTTTTCACTAAGCGTATTAAACATGTTTGAACATTAAGGGCAGCAAAGATACAAGATCAAATTGAGTCTTCCGTTTACAATTCTTGTTGATAATCAGGTAGATAATAGATATAAATCAGGTATTTTTTGGAATATTAATTTTTACATAATCAACTGATTATCAATAATTTAAATGATATATTAAGTACTCGAACTTGGTAATTGACAGTTTCTTAACTATTTAAGTTTAAAAAATACTTGGAACCTCTCATTTATTTGATATTATTGCACCTAATGGACCTTATATAAGAGGCCAATGATTTTATGAGTAAGAAACAATTATTTACACTTGAATTTCCAGTAAGATGTTCACCTAATATATTATTTGAATTCCTTTCAACGGCTTCAGGATTACAAGAGTGGTTCGCAGATAAAGTGGACGAGTGGGAAAACGTTTATAGTTTTTCATGGAATGGTGGTGTGCCAGACAAAGCTGAAATATTGGACCAAGACGAGGATAAATTTATTCGTTTTAGATGGCTACATAGCGAGAAAAATGAATATTTTGAATTTCGAATCGAAAAAACCGAGATTTCTAACCAAACTATCTTGATTATTAAAGACTTTGCCGAGAAAAATGAGATTAAAGACCAAACGCAACTTTGGGAATATCAAATCAAAGATCTTTTTTATCGCATAGGTAGCTAGTACTACAAACTTGTTCAAAAAATTAGACATACTAATTATAAAGGCCTTTATAGGTCCTTTTTTGGCAGCACTTATCATTACAACTTTCGTGCTGACCATGCAATTCTTTTGGCTATACATTGACGACTTGGTAGGTAAAGGCTTGGATTTCCTTACTATTATGGAGTTGATTGGATTAGTAGCAGTAAGTACTGTCACCTTATCGCTTCCTTTAGCATTATTATTTTCCTCTATTATGACTTTTGGGAACTTGGGCGAAAGCTTTGAGTTAATTGCCATCAAAGCAGCTGGCATTCCATTAATAAGATTCATGAGACCATTATTCCTTTTAACCATTGTATTGTCTGGGATTGCCTTCTTGTTTGCCAATAATATTATTCCTGTTACACAAATGAAGCTCACTACGTTGAAGTATGAGATTATTGTTTCAAAGCCAGCCATTGATTTAAAAGAAGGCATATTTTATGACAAGATAGACGGCTATGTTATTAAACTAGGAAAAAAAGAGTCTAATGATAGTGTAATGCGCAATATCGTAATTTTTGAAAAACGATTTGCATTGCAAGACAATATGATTATGGCAGAGTCTGGCGTGATGCGTGTTTCACCCAATAAGAAATTTTTAGAATTTACCATGTTTAATGGTTGGCGCTATCAAGAAAGAGGCCAAAGAGGCACTACTAGTACTGAATTTACAAGGCTTCAATTTAAGGAATATAAAAAGGTTTTCGATTTGAAAACTTTTCAAATGAATAAAACCAATGACATTATTTATGATCCTAAAATGTTAAGTGTAAGACAGCTTCAACATGCGATGGACTCATTAAAAGGATCTGAAGTTTTTTACATGAAAAAAACTAAAGTTGAGATAGGGCCTTATTTACGTTTCATGCAATATAAAGACAGTAGTAAAGTGTTTGATAAAGTAGTAGCTCCAAAAATTAGTAGTTTTAAAGTGATTATACCTGATTCCATTGCAGCTAGCACTAACGAAAATGTTGGCTACCAATTTACTTCTCTTATTAATAACTTAGATGTATTAGCAATTAATTATAAAGACAAAATACAAGCAAGTGCTTATCATGCAATTGAATGGCACAGAAAGTTTACACTTTCTTTCGCATGTATTGTACTATTCTTAATTGGAGCACCTTTAGGGTCTATTATTCGTAAAGGAGGATTAGGGACTCCCCTGGTTTTAGCAGTCGCCTTTTTTGTGGTATTCTTTCTACTAAATAATTTTGGAGAGAAATTGGCCAAATCTGGCCAGTGGAATGTGTACGCGGGAATGTGGCTTTCCAGCTTCTTATTAATCCCAATAGGCTTGTTTTTAACCTATAAAGCCATGCGAGATTCTCAGTTATTCAACCAAGAATTTTACTACCGAATCTTACATCCAATTAAAGTAACTTTGAAGAAGTACTTTAAAAAATAATACCATGTCAAGTCAACCACAAAATCGCCGCCAGTTTTTAAAGAATTCTGGTAAAGCAGGTATTGCAATTGCAACAATGCCTTTGATTACAAAATTAGCTCCATTTTCTATTACCGAATATCAACAACAACCACTTCCTTATGCATACAATGCATTAGAACCTTTTATTGATACCATGACGATGGAAATTCACTACACAAAACATGCTGCAACATATGCAAAGAACTTAGCTGATGCTTGCGTGGCCGAAAAGGTAGACACAGCAAATACAAATTTAACTGACTTACTAAAAAATATTTCTAAGTACTCCCTTAAAATGAGAAACAATGCAGGTGGTCATTATAATCATGAATTATTTTGGCAATTAATGAAGCCCACTCCTTCAACAACTCCTTCAGGAACATTGGCAGATGCAATCCAAAAACAATTCGGGTCTCTTGCTAACTTTCAGACCGCTTTCGCAGACGCTGCTAAGGCGAGATTTGGAAGTGGCTGGGCTTGGTTGATTGTGAAAACCGATGGCAGCTTGGCAGTTTGTTCTACTCCTAATCAAGACAATCCATTAATGGACATAGCGGAAACAAAAGGTTTTCCAATTTTAGGTCTTGACGTTTGGGAACATGCTTACTACTTGAAATATCAAAACAAAAGACCGGACTATATTAATAACTGGTGGAACTTAGTTAACTGGGAACTAGTTCAAAAAAGATACACAGCAGCTACTACTTCAAAATAATTTCTAAGTGCAATCAGCAAAGCAGAATTTAAAGATCCAGTTTTTTGTAACCACTTTGAGCATTGTATTATTTGTGCTCAAATTTGTGGCTTATTTTATGACGCATTCCTTGTCTGTATTATCAGACGCTTTGGAAAGTATCGTGAATGTATTAGCGGGCATTATAGGATTATACAGCTTATACGTAGCCTCCAAGCCTAAGGACAAAGAACATCCCTATGGACACGGGAAAGCTGAATTTATTTCTGCAGCATTCGAAGGCAGTTTGATTATCACAGCTGGCTTTATTATTTTATACGAATCCATAATTACTTTTTTCGAGCCTACTACTTTACATGATTTAGATAATGGCATTTGGGTTTTATTATCCACTGCCATTCTTAATTTAGTGGCAGGTTTTGTTGCCAAGAAAATTGGAAGGAAAAACAAGTCGCTAGCATTAGTTTCTAGTGGTCAGCATTTATTGATTGATAGTTTTACCACTTTCGCAATTGCTATTGGTATTGGCTTAGTGTTGCTTACGGGTTACAACAAAATTGACGCAATTGTAGCTATCGTAATGGGTATTTGGATTATCTATAACGGATATAAAATTATTCGAGAGTCCTTAGCAGGTATTATGGACGAAGCCGACATGGCATTGCTTGAAGAAGTAATTCAAGAGATTAATCAAAATCGAAATGCGAACTGGATTGATTTACATAATTTAAGAGTAATTAAATACGGGGCATTAATGCATATTGACTGTCACTTAACGGTACCCTGGTATTATAATGTGAACGAAGCACATTTTGCAGTAGACGATTTTACTAAATTAATTCAAAATAAATTTGGAGATAGCGTTGAGTTTTTTGTACACACCGACGGCTGTATGCCATTTAGCTGCCCAATATGCACCATTGAAGGTTGCGAAAAAAGAAAAGCAACATTTTTACAAAAATTAAACTGGGATTTAGAAAATGTTTTAAGCAATTTAAAACATCAATTATAAAAAATAAGATTATGAAAGAGTGGAAAGACTATCAAGATGCAAATAAAGAAAGATTCTTAGAAGAGTTATTAGCATTATTACGTATCCCTAGCATTAGTGCCAAGAGTGAAAACAATGAAGACATGATCACTTGTGCAAAAGCAGTAGAAAAGTCTTTGCAAGAAGCGGGCGCTACCAACACTAAGATCTATGAAACAGAAGGACACCCAATTGTTTATGGAGAAATAGTAGTAGATCCTGCATTGCCAACTGTATTAGTATATGGGCATTATGATGTACAACCTGCGGATCCTTTAGAACTTTGGAACAGCGCCCCATTTGACCCCACTATCATTGAAGGAAAAATATTTGCACGTGGCTCATGTGATGACAAAGGACAATTTTATATGCATGTAAAGGCTTTAGAGATTATGTCAAAAACCAATACTTTAAAAACGAATATAAAATTCATTATAGAAGGAGAAGAAGAAATTGGAAGCCCTAATTTGGCCACATTTGTAAAATCACACCATGACTTATTAAAAGCGGATGTGATTTTAATAAGTGATACCGCAATGATCAGTATGGAGAATCCTTCTATCGATATTGGCGTAAGAGGCTTAAGCTATATTGAAATAGAAGTAACAGGCCCAAATAGAGATTTACATAGCGGCGTTTATGGAGGAGCTGTCGCTAATCCAATAACTATTCTATCTAAGATGATTGCTTCATGTCATGACGAAAATAATCATATAACTATTCCAGGTTTTTATGATGACGTAATTGAATCAACCGATGCTGAACGACAAAAAATGGCAGAAGCTCCATTTGACTTACAGGAGTTCAAAGAAGATTTAGGGATTAAGGAAGTATGGGGAGAGCAAGGATATAGCACGAATGAAAGAACAGGTATACGTCCAACATTAGAAGTGAATGGAATTTGGGGAGGTTATACAGGTGAAGGTGCTAAAACGGTTTTACCTTCAAAAGCATTTGCGAAAATTTCATGTCGTTTAGTACCTAATCAGTCTTCTGCAAAAATTACAGAAATGGTATTGGAACATTTCAAAAAAATAGCACCAGCAAATATTACAGTGAATGCATTTGAGCATCATGGTGGCGAACCTTATATTACACCTATTGACTCTCATGAATATCAAAGTGCTGCAAAAGCAATTACAACCACATTTGGAAAAGCGCCTATTCCAGTAAGAGGCGGCGGAAGTATTCCTATTTGTGCATTGTTTGAACAAGAGCTAGGATTGAAAATTGTATTTATGGGATTTGGTTTGGATAGCGATAATTTACATAGCCCGAATGAAAAATATGATATTGTCAATTTTTATAAAGGCATTGAAACCATTCCTTATTTCCATCAGTACTTCGCTGAAAAAAAATAATCAATGGCAAATTCAGTAGCAACCATAAAAGAAAAAGTGCGGCTAGATAAATACTTGTGGTCTATTCGACTTTACAAAACAAGAAGTCAAGCCACAGAAGCGATTGACAAAGGACGTGTTAAAATAAAAGGAGAGAGTGTTAAAGCTTCCAGGAATGTAGTAGTGGGTGACCAATATGATGTTCGAACAGAACATAAAAATTGGACCATCCAAGTTACCGCGGTATTAGATCACCGATTAGCTTATGCCGAAGCTGTTAATTTTTACCAAGACCTAACTCCTATTGAGGAATTAGAAAGAGTAAGGCAGGTAGCAGCTACTTTTCAAACAGGGAAACGCTTAAGTAAAATTGGAAGACCTACTAAAAAAGATAGACGTGAATTAGGCGATTTTTTGGATTAACTTTGTTGCAATATGATCATCGAAATTTTATCAGCAGTTCCTGAGCTATTAACTAGTCCTTTTGAACATAGTATTATGAAAAGGGCGCAGGAGCGTGGAATATTGACTATTAAAACGCATTCATTAAGAAAATGGGCCATTAATAAGCATGGGCAAATTGACGACTATCAATATGGTGGTGGCGCCGGTATGGTCATGATGTGTGAGCCATTGGCCAATGCGATTGACGAATTACAATTAGAAGGAAACTTTGACGAAATTATTTTTGTAACTCCAGACGGTAAAACATTTGAGCAAAAAGACGCGAATACATTGTCTTTAAAAAATAGGATTTTGATTATTTGCGGACATTATAAAGGTATTGATCAACGTATTAGAGACTTATATGTTACACAGGAAATTTCCATTGGCGACTATGTATTGAGTGGTGGAGAATTAGCGGCTGCTGTAATTATTGACGCAGTTGGCAGAATCATACCAGGTGTATTAAATGACGAGACTTCTGCTTTAACAGACTCTTTTCAAGACAATTTACTAGCGCCTCCCGTATATTCAAGACCTGCGGAATTTAGAGGGCTGCCAGTACCACCCGTATTATTAACTGGAGATCCCAAAAAAGTTGATGCATGGAGACAGGATCAAGCATTGGACAGAACAAAAAAAAGAAGACCTGATTTATTGAAGGATTAAATCAATTTACTGAAGGGCCAATTATGGTATACGCAGCCGTTTGTCAATTAATACTGCATTTTTGAGCCTATTATTCCCTTTTTCTCCCTGACTTGTTAGATATTTGCATGATAAATATCATTCATGCGCATTTTTTGTTTTTTTGTATTTCTATTTTTAGCTTCCCCTTGTTTTGTAGACGCTCAAGCAATGACTGAGTATCAAAAGGATTTTCAATTAAATATACAGCCCACTACAGCACAAATTAAGATTGATGGTATTTTAGATGAGCCTGTTTGGTCCATAGCAGAATTAGCGAAAAATTTTAATAAGAAGTACCCCAATGATATTGGGGAACCACAGCGTAAAACGGAAGTAAGATTAACCTACGACGATAAAAACATATACTTTGGCTTTAAGGTATACGATAGTGGCAATGCTGTGATACAAAGTTTGAAAAGAGATGTTGGACATGATGCTGGTGATGGTGTAGCAGTTATGTTAGATCCGCTAAATCAAAAAACAAATGGATTTTTCTTTGTAGTGAATGCAATGAATGTACAATCGGAAGACCAACTTTCTAATTCATTTATAGAAAAGCCAAGTTGGAGTTGGGATACTAAATGGACCTCTGCCACAAAAGATTATGGCACTTATTGGATTGCTGAAGTTGCAATACCACTTAAGTCTTTAAGATTTGATCCTACTCAAAAACAATGGGGTATTAATTTTTTAAGAATTGATGCAAAGCATAATGAATATAGTGCTTGGACTAAAGTGCCTACCAATTTCAAATCATACGATTTAGGTTATACAGGGATATTGCATTTCCCAACTAGTTTAGCTAAGAGTAAGAATAATATTATTTTTCAACCCTATATTACAGGCAATGGAAATGAGGACAAAGAGAATGGACAAACATTGCAAACCTCTGGTACTGCTGGATTTGATGCAAAGGTTGCCGTGAATTCTTCCTTAAATTTAGACCTTACAGTGAATCCCGATTTTTCGCAAGTAGAAGTAGATCAACAAGTGACCAACCTTACCAGATTTAGTATTTTCTTACCTGAGAGAAGAACATTCTTTTTAGAAAATTCTGATCTGTTTTCAGATTTTGGAATACCTCCTATTCGACCATTTTATTCAAGGACTATTGGATTGGATAAAGATGGCAATAAAATTCCAATTTTATTTGGTGCTAGACTTTCAGGTAATCTAGACCCACAAACTAGAATCGGGGTCATGAATATGCAAACCGGAAGACAAGGAGACTATTCACCAGAAAATTTTGCTGCTTTTACCATTCATAGACGTGTGTTAAAAAGGTCTTCTATTAAAGCATATTTTTTAAATAGAGAGAATTTTATTTCCGAAGCAGCTGCAAAGAAAAATCCATTGGACCGTTATGGACGAAATGCAGGTTTGACTTTTGAATACACAAATACAAAAGGAACTTTTAGTTCTTGGACACATTACAACCAGTCGTACAAAGCAGGAATCAACAAAGAAGACGCCTATGTTGAAACAGGATTTTCAACTAACTCAAGACATTGGAGTTATGTCACACTTATTAATAATGTAGGTAAGAATTATTACACCGACATGGGATTTGTACAAAGAATTAATAATTATGATGCAGTAAG
This sequence comes from Comamonas sp. lk, assembly GCA_943327245.2. Lineage (GTDB taxonomy): Bacteria > Bacteroidota > Bacteroidia > Chitinophagales > Chitinophagaceae > Sediminibacterium. Next base: position 20,987 of record CALPWK020000011.1, read on the forward strand.
AGATACGACGATAAGACTTGGCTTTAAAAGTTTATTTGCAGACCTTTCATATACTACTATGCCTCCTTCTGGGAAAATCGGGAAACTCACAGTAGGCATAAATCAGGATTTAGTTATTAATCCTGACAACAGTTTTAATGAAGGCAATACAAGACTTTCAGCTAGATCCGAATATAAAAACACGAGCTCTATTCAGTTTAATGCAACTAGTACTACATTAGATTTGAAATATCCGATTTCATTTACCGACGCTACTCCAATTCCTGCAATGAGGTATAGTTTTAATCAAATGGACCTTGGTTATATGTCCGATTTTAGAAAATCTTTTGGATATGGAATAGGTGTCACATTAGGTCAATTTTATAATGGAACAGTAAGGGGTTTTGGAGCTGGTTTTAATTTACGCAAACGGCCCCATTTGAATTTTGGTATCAGATCACAGTTCAATCACATTGAATTACCTAAGCCTTATGGAAGTACTGACTTGATATTAATTCAGCCAAGAGTTGAATACAATTTCAATACCCAATTATTTTGGACCACATTTGTACAATATAATACACAGAGTAATAATTTCAGTGTAAATAGTAGATTACAATATCGATATAAGCCAATGAGTGATTTTTACTTAGTATACACTGATAATTATTTCACAGATCCTCTTTTTAAAAACAGGAACAGGGCGCTTATCTTTAAGTTCAACTATTGGTTTAATTTATAATATTTCCTTTTTATGAGCAAGTCCATTACTATAAAGGGGCAGTACGTTGACATTATTGGCAAACGTATCTTCCCTGCAGCTTTGCATATACAAGACGGCGTAATTCAACAAATAGAGCCCTGTGAGGACGCACCGAATCAGTTTTTAATTCCTGGATTTATAGACAGTCATGTTCATATTGAAAGTAGTATGTTAATCCCAAGTTCTTTTGCAAGACTTGCAGTAGTGCATGGAACCATTGGAACCATTAGTGACCCTCATGAAATTGCCAATGTCTGTGGTGTAGAGGGTGTGCATTATATGATTGAAAATGGCAAGAAAGTTCCATTTCATTTTTTCTTTGGTGCTCCAAGTTGTGTGCCTGCTACCCAATTTGAAACAGCAGGTGCTGCTATTGATAGTGACCAAGTAACTGCGCTATTAGCTTCGCCAGATATTTATTATTTGAGTGAAATGATGAATTTTCCTGGCGTCTTATTTAAGGACGAGGAAGTGATGAAGAAAATTGCCGCAGCACATAGAATCGGAAAGCCGGTAGACGGCCATGCGCCAGGATTAATAGGCGAAGAAGCTATGAAATATATTCAAGCAGGCATTAGTACCGACCATGAATGTTTTACAATAGAAGAAGCTTTAGATAAATTGTCTTTTGGGATGAAAATTTTAATTAGGGAAGGTAGTGCTGCGAAAAATTTTGAAGCACTTTACGAATTAATCGACGATCATCCTAAAATGGTTATGCTATGTAGCGACGACAAACACCCAGATAGTTTATTAGAAGGTCATATTAATAGCTTGTGTGCACGTGCGGTAGCAAAAGGAATTGATCCTTTCCATGTTTTAAGGACTGCTTGTATTAATCCGGTTGAGCATTATAAATTACCCACAGGTAAATTGCAAATTGGCGACCCAGCGAATTTGGTAATACTAAAGGACCTAGTTGCTTTTGAAGTGATACAAACCTATATCAATGGAGTATTGGTTGCAGAAAATGGAGTGTCGTTCATTGAGCCTGTAGAGGAAAAAACAATAAACCAATTTGATGCAGCATTAATCACTGCAAAGGACATTGAATTACCTAGCGAGTCTTATCCCAATAAAGCGCATAAGATTCCAGTTATTGAAGCTATCGACGGTCAGTTAATTACTAACTGCTTATGGCTAGACCCTAAAACGCAGGATGGCAATTTAGTGTCGGACACAGAAAATGACTTATTAAAAATAGTAGTATACAATAGATATTATGCTGCCGCTCCTAAAGTTGGCTTTATTAAAAATTTTGGATTTAAAAAAGGCGCCATTGCTTCTACTGTAGCACATGATAGTCACAATATTATTGCAGTAGGCGCTACCGACGAGGCAATTGTAAAAGCAATTAATTTAGTCATTAAAGAACAAGGTGGAATAAGTTGTGTGAATGATACAGTAGAAAAAGTTTTGGGCTTGCCTGTTGCCGGTCTTATGACTACCAAAGACCCTTATATAGTTGCAGCCGATTATACCCAAATAGATATCATGGCAAAAGCCCTAGGAAGCTCACTAGGCTCTCCTTTTATGACATTGAGCTTTATGGCCTTATTAGTAATTCCACACCTGAAATTGAGTGATAAAGGCCTGTTTGACGGAGCCAGTTTTAAATTATTTTAAAATTGCCTTGAAGAAACTTAGTTTTGATTAAAAATAGGAAAGCATGGTTCATAATTTAAGCGAAAACCACAGTTTGGTAAGTAACTGGATTTCAGAATTAAGAGATGTAAATGTCCAAAATGACAGAATGCGTTTTAGAAAGAATATTGAGCGCATAGGAGAAGTGATTGCTTATGAAATGAGTAAGCATATGGCTAGTAAAATTAAAAATGTCACAACGCCACTTGGAATACATGCTTCCAAAGTATTAGCTGAGCAACCGGTTTTAGCAACTATATTAAGAGCAGGCTTGCCATTACACCAAGGCATGTTAAACTATTTTGACAAGGCAGACAATGCTTTTATATCTGCCTATCGCAAGCATCATGACGACGGAAGTTTTGAAATTAGTATTGATTATTTGAGCTGCCCTGATTTAAATAATAGAATTTTAATTTTAGCAGACCCAATGTTAGCAACAGGCGCTTCCTTAGTAGAGACGATCCAGGCAATTACTAAAAATCAAAAACCAAAAGAAATTCATATTGCTGTTGCTATTGCTAGTAAGAAAGGAATTGAAACTATAGAAGCAGCATTAGGAAAAAATATCCCTATCTGGTGTGGAGACGTTGACGATATACTAAATGACAAAAGCTATATAGTGCCGGGTTTAGGAGATGCAGGCGACTTAGCTTATGGAACTAAAATGCAATCCTAGTGTTAAAAGAACTCATCTTATCTTTTCGTGCTTATTTCAGGGCACACCAATTTATACTACAGCATAAATTATGGAGATGGATGATTGTGCCAGGCCTTATTTATGCTTTTCTTTTTGTTATAGGCATGAATTATTTTAGTCAGAGTTCTAGTTTTTTTATTGAATGGATTATTTTAAAAACAGGATTAAAAAGCTGGGTAGACAGTATGAATAGTGATTGGCTAGGCTTTTTCATTACCATGGGAAGCTTCTGGCTGTGGTTCACCTTACTCATGTTTTATTTTGCCCTATTCAAGTTTATATTTTTAGTTTTATTTGCTCCTTTCTTTTCCTACCTACATTTAAGAGTGGTTGCCATTCAACAAAAAGAAGTTTTTGTTTTTAAAGCTACCACCTACCGAAAATTAGTATTTAGAGCAGTTCGACTAAGCCTTACTAATTTATTATGGCAGACGGTATACTTAATTCCCATTGTACTATTTTGTTCCCTTCCTGTGATTGGTTGGTTCACTCCTATATTTACCATATTAATGGAATGCTATTTTTATGGTTATGCTATGCTCGATTATGGATTAGCGACAGAAGACCAAAGTAAAGTGGCTTCTGCTGCATATGTAACAGAACACAAAGGCTTACCTATAGGAAATGGTATTATATTTTATTTAATTCACTTAGTTCCAATTGTAGGCTGGATGACAGGGCCATTTTACGCGTTAATAGCAGCACATTTAAATACACAGGAAGTAAAAGACAACGCATAAATGAGCAAAGGAAAAGTATATTTATTACCCATGTTATTGCATGAAGAGGGATGGGAAGCCATTCCAGCAGACATGCTTAAATGGATACAGCAATGTGACGCTTTTTTTGTAGAGAATGAAAAAACTACCAGACGCTATTTTAAGAAAATCTGGAAGGAGATGGTTATTGACAATTATGTTTGGCAACCCATTCATAAAGTAGAAGATGCACAAATAAAAGCTTTCACTCAATTATTAAAAGAAGGTAAGAATATTGGCATTGTTTCGGAAGCAGGATGTGCTGGCATTGCAGACCCTGGACAATTACTAGTAGCCGCTGCTCAACAGCATGGCTATGCGGTAAAACCATATGTAGGACCTAGTTCCATTTTATTGTCTTTAATGGCAAGTGGGATGAATGGCCAACTATTTCAATTTCATGGTTACCTTCCAATTGACGCGGCCGAGAGAAAGAAAAAGATTCAAGCTTTAGAAGCCGACACTAAACTAACAGGCTGCACGCAACTGTTTATAGAAACACCTTATAGAAATAATCAAATGCTGGAGGCACTAATCCAAAATTGCCATCCAAACACAAGAATTTGTATTGGAGTTGACATTACAGGCCCAGGAGAATTTATCAAGACTGCTGACGTTAATTACTGGAAAAATAATAAGCCAGAATTACATAAAAAACTAGTGGTGTTTTTAATGGGCGCTTAAGTATTAACCGAAGTATATTGCAATTGTTTTATTGGTATCCTTTGATATGGATAAAACATTTAAACATTGGAAGTCTGAACATCCTATGTTATTTATTTCCTGTCTACTCATGCTGGGCGCATTTATTGCGAGCCAACTTTCAATTCCATTCGCAATTGCTTCAAAATGGAATAGCGATTACCTCTTCCTTTGCTTGTTGATGATAACTGTTTTAGTTTTGTCGCTATTGCAGACTAATAAGCATTCCAATTGGCTACATGGATTTTCAATTTGTATAATAATCATATTATGGGGTATTGGTATTTCCATTTTAAATAAGCAATATTCACTATTGTCTATTCCTTACCCAGTAGGATTTATTAAAATTATTAGATCTCTTATCATACAAAAAGTGAATAGAGCCATACCTCATTCAGCATCTAATGCATTCGCACAAGCAATGTTAATAGGGGTTAAAGGGGAAATGGACAAGTCTATCGTAAAAGCTTATACACAACTTGGTATTATCCATATTATCGCCATTAGTGGCATGCACTTAGATATCATTTACCAGTATCTAGCGCAATTTACAAAATGGCTGCCCCGGAGATTAGTTTTCAAATGGTTGGAGTTTTTTATTTTACTATTAGGAATATGGATATATACTTTTATAGCATTTGCGAGCCCCTCCATTGTTAGGGCAAGTGTATTTTTTACTATTTATTTAATGGGTCAAATGTTCAATTTGCACCAATACACATTAAATAGTATAGCAGCAGGCATTATGATTGTATTGTTATTTGACCATGCTTCTATTAATCAATTAGGATTACAGCTTTCTTATGCAGCTGTAATTGGCATTCATTTATTCTACCCTATGTTGACTGATTTAAACAAAATGGATAATCCTATTTTAAATTTTTGCTGGAGTAATTTATCCATAACAATAGCAGCACAAATAACTACCCTCCCCATACTACTATTTCACTTTCATCAAGTTTCAGGATTGGTCATTATTAGTAATTTTATAATGGTGCCATTAAGTACTACTCTTTTGTATGCACTATTAATGCTATTGTTAACTCCCTATTATTTCAATCTACCAATATTATTAGGAAAAGCCATTCAAGCCTATATGATCTGGTTAAATCAAATGGTGAGTTTAGTATATCAATTATCCCCCTATGATGCCCCCTTTTTTCAAATGTCAAAATGGGATGTTGGCATATACTATGCTTATCTTCTGCTACTCTATTTATGGATCCTAAAAAAGCAAGCTAGTTTATTATTTGTGGCCTTTTTAATAGCAACTATCCAAATTTGCATAAAGTTATTCAGCCTATTCTAATTTTTGTGGAAAATGAGCGCTTTTGAAAAAATTAGAAGAGTGTACCTTTGCATATGGAAAAGAAAATACAAGCAGCCCTTATCTCTGTCTTCTACAAAGACGGTCTAGAACCTTTAGCAAGAACCTTACATCAGTTAGGCATCACCATCTACTCTACTGGAGGAACTCAAAAATTTTTAGAGGACTTAGGAATCCCTTGCGTATCTGTGGAGTCAGTAACAGGCTATCCTTCCATTTTAGGAGGCCGTGTTAAAACATTGCACCCTTCTGTTTTTGGCGGGATTTTAGGGCGTCGTTACGAGGAGCAAGACTTACAAGAAATGGCTCAATATAAAATTCCTGAATTAGACTTAGTAATAGTTGACTTGTATCCATTCGAAGAAACATTAAGAACCACAGACGAAGAAAAATTAATAATCGAAAAGATTGATATTGGCGGGCCTTCTATGATTAGAGCTGCTGCAAAAAATTTCCGCGACTTAGTGGTATTGTCTGCAAAAGACGATTATAGCAAATTAAACCAATTATTGATTGACCAAAAAGGAACTACTACAATAGAACAGCGTAAAGCATTTGCTGCTAAAGCATTTGAAGTGGTTATGCATTATGATATTGCAATAAGCAATTACTTTAATCCAGCTACTGGAAAAATCTTAAGATACGGAGAGAACCCACATCAAATAGCCACTTTTTACGGTAATTTAGAAAACTGGTTCACGCAATTAAATGGCAAAGAATTATCTTATAATAATTTAGTGGACGTGGACGCAGCTATTGCGTTAATTGGAGACTTGCCTAAAACAAGTTTTGCCATTATTAAACATACCAATGTTTGTGGTGTAGCGCAAAGAACCACTGTTAACGAAAGCTGGCATGCTGCATTAGCTGGAGACCCGGAAAGTGCTTTTGGAGGAGTTTTAGTAACGAATGGTACAATTGATAAAGCAACTGCAGAAGCTATTCAAGAAATATTTTTTGAAGTATTAATAGCCCCAGCTTTTGATGCAGAAGCATTAACCATTTTAGCTGCTAAGAAAAATAGAATTTTATTACAAAGTAAGGAAGGCGTTGCTTTCAAGCCAACACAGCAGAAATCTATTTTAAATGGAACATTGGAGCAAGGACTTGATACGGGCAATTATACCAATTGGGATGAAGTAGGTGCAAGACCTTGTACTGA
>CALPWK020000012.1 GCA_943327245.2 Comamonas sp. lk
GCCTTACAGCAGAACGCAATGGATATTAGCAAAATTTATTGCGGCAAGTTTTTATACAATTTTATTACTAATTTGGCTAGCGTTTTTAGCACTGTTTTTGAGTATGTGGATTTTTGGAACAGATGATTTGTTCTTAATGAAATCCAATTATGTTGTTTTAATTGAAGGACAGGACGTATTTTGGAGATATGTTGGTGCATTTGTTTTTGCTAGCTTTTCACTTTTAACGGTAACGGCTTTAGGGTTTTTGATGTCTAGTTTGGCAAATAATTCAATTGGTCCAATTGTTGCAACCATTAGTGCTATCGTATTTTTCACCATATTGAGCACTTTAAATATTCCATTATTTTCTGCCATTAAACCTTATTTGTTTACTACGCACATGAATAACTGGAAGGAATTCTTTGATATTAAAGTAACAGATTCTAATGAAGCGATAACGGGAAGTATTTTGAATGTAGCTAAAATTAAAAATTCAATTATTGTACTTGTAGTACATATCATTTTATTTGTAAGTGCATCAGTTTGGATAGTTCGTAAAAAAGATATTTTAAGTTAAGTATATGAAATTCAAGTCAACAATATTCATTGGTATTTTAATTTTTATTCAATCTTTAACTAATGCGCAAACCAATGCATTGGTGGAGCGAGTACGTTTAAAATTAAATACGGTAAATGACTACACAGCGGAAGGAGTTATGAAAACAGACGTCTCATTTATTAAAGCCTCTTTAGGTAAAGTGAAAGTATATTATAAAAAACCAAATTTAATTAAAGTTAAAAAAGACGGTGGTATTTCTTTGTTGCCTAAGGGCGGGGTGTCCATCACCATGAATTCATTGCTAAGCACCGACAAGTATATAGCTATTGAGGCAGGCAAGCAGCTATATAAAGGTAAGACCTTAGACGTTATCAAATTGGTCCCTACCGACGACAAATTAGACTGGGTTATTTCTACTTTATGGATTGATCCAGTAGAGGCATTAGTATATAAGACATTTACAACAACCAAGGACAATGGTAGTTTTGAAATTGAAATGGACTATGGTGCTTATACTAGTTATGGATTACCCTCTAAAATTGTTTTTGGCTTCAATACCAAGGACTATAAACTGCCCAATGGAATAACATTAGAGTTTGGGGATGAAGCGCCTATTAGTAAGCAGAAAGCTATGAAGAATAAGAAAGGGACCATCGAAATTGCCTATAGCTCCTATATTATAAATAAAGGAGTGTCTAGTTCGCTTTTTTAATAACTTAAGTTTGTATTTTTGAATTAGCAATGCGTATCCTAATTTTTTTATCCATTCTTTTTTGTGGAATTCATCTACAAGCACAGTCCTATAATAAGGATTTGACAGCTGCAGTGGCTTTTTTCAACACATTGTCAACTCATAAGGACTTTACTACGGCATCTAAAAAATTCGAACAACTTCATAATATGAATACGCAAGATTGGATTGCTCCGTATTATGTTTCTATCATAAAATCTAGAATGAGTCTGCAAAAATCAGGCGATAGTGATAAACTAGCAGACGAAGCGTTGGCTTGGATTGCAATAGCTAAATCAGTGCAAGTGAACGACGAGGTTTTATGTGGGGAAAGTTTAGCTAATACCGCTAAGATGTCTGTAAGGCCGAGTTTACGATGGTTGAATTATGAGAGCAAAATTAAAAATCCATTAACGCTTGCACAAAAAATAAATCCTAATAATCCTAGAATTTATATTCTTCAAGCAAGTGTTCAACGACATTTGCCTATTATTTTTGGTGGTGGATGTAAAGCCTCCAAAGCGCTAGCCCAAAAAGCGGAGCAATTATTATTAGCACAATCTAATGATGCAACAAATTTACCAAGATGGGGTAGGCAGTCAATTATTGATTATAAAAAGAATTGCCCTTTTTAAATTTACATTTCTTCTAGACGTTCGTCTACCGCACCAGCAAACATTCTAGCACTCATTTTTTTCAATGGATTCAATCGCATATCACGGTATCCTTGTCTTGCATGAATGATTCTAACACATTCAAATATAGACGCGGTAAATGAAGCTGCGTCTGCTTTGTCTTTGCCAGCTATATCAAAGGCTGTTCCATGGTCGGGACTAGTTCTTACAATTGGTAATCCTGCAGTAAAGTTAACACCTTCGCCAAATGCCAATGACTTAAAAGGAATTAATCCCTGGTCATGATACATAGCTAATACACCATCAAACTTTTCATGTTGGCCTCTTGCAAAAAAAGCATCTGCAGAATAAGGACCGTATACTAATATTGACTGCTTAGATTCTTTAATAGCAGGTCGTATAATTTCAATCTCTTCCTTGCCTATTAAACCTTCATCACCTGCGTGTGGGTTTAATGCTAAAACTGCGATACGCGGCTTGTCAATACCAAAGTCTTTTTGTAAACTACTATTTAAAATAGAAAGCTTTTGTTTGATTTTATCCTTAGTAATATGCTTAGCTACTTCTTGAATAGTAATATGTTCTGTTACTAATGCCATTCTTAAATTTTCAGCAACTAATAACATTAAGTTTTCAGTATTGCCAAAAGCATGTTGAAGATAAGGGGTATGTCCACTAAAATTAAAACTAGGAGACTGAATATTTTTTTTATGAATAGGGGCAGTAACTAAACCGTCTATTTGTTTATTCTTGATTGCTTCTACTGCTTTTTCTAACGATATCAATGCATATTTTCCTCCAATCTCGGTAAGTTCTCCTGGGGTAATATCTACGTCTTCTTCCCAGCAATTTAATACGTTTACTTGCTTTGGATTTATTTTAGTAAGGTCTGTTAGCACTGCAAAATTCAATGTATATTCCGGTAGTCCTTTTCTGTAAAAATTAATGGATTTGTTACTTGCGAAAATAACAGGGATTATAAAGTCCAAAATTCTGCTATCTGACAATGATTTAATGATTAATTCCAAGCCAATGCCATTTAAATCACCACATGTAAAGCCTATAACTGGTTTTCTTATTTCCGGGTTCATATCCTATTGATTAGGCTGTAAAAGTACGTACAAAAACCTAACTTTGCTTCATGCAATACACCCTTAAAAAGTCGTTAGGCCAACACTTCTTGACTGACACTCAAATATGTCTTAAAATACAAGCAGTATTGCAGGAGGAAGCAATTGAACAAATGGTGGAAGTAGGACCAGGCGCAGGGGCATTAACAGAGTATATTCACAAAATACCTACAACCTCATTTAAGGCAATCGAGCTGGACACAGAAAAAGTACGATACCTTTTACACACTTACCCTGAATTAGAAGGAAAATTAATAAATGAAGATTTTTTAGAAACTGCAATCCCTTTTGAAGGGCAGTTCGTTTTGGTAGGTAATTTTCCTTATAATATTTCTACACAAATTGTTTTTAAAGTTTTAGAATGGAAATTGCAAGTACCTACAATGGTTGGTATGTTTCAAAAAGAAGTAGCACAACGTATTGCGGCTAAACCAAACTCAAAAACGTATGGTATTTTGAGTGTTTTAACACAAGCATATTATGACGTTACTTATTTATTTGATGTGCCGCCCACTTCCTTTAATCCGCCGCCTAATGTAGAAAGCGGTATGATACAGTTTAAAAGAAAAGCACATTTCCCTGAAATGGCTTCCGAGAAAAGTTTTTTTCATTTGGTAAAAATGGCATTCGGGCAAAGACGTAAAATGTTACGCAATCCTTTAAAGCCTTATTTTACAACTGAACAATTACAAGATCCCATCTTCACAAAACGTGCGGAGAACCTTACCTTTGAAGACTTTGCTGCACTTACTTTTAAAATGCATAACGATATCTAGTATGGCTTTACAAGTAATTATAACAGCACCAGTTCACGATTTCCTAATAAACACATTAAAGGAAAAAGGCTATGAAATTATATATGTTTCAGCAATTCAGTATAATGAACTAGCTGACATTATTGCGAATGCTACAGGACTTATTGTAACCACGCGATTAAAAGTGGATGCTGCTTTATTAAACAAGGCGACAAAATTAAAATGGATAGCTCGATTAGGGAGTGGGATGGAATTAATTGATACCGAATATGCAGCTAGTAAAGGAATTACTTGTGTGTCTAGCCCTGAAGGAAATTGCACCACAGTGGGAGAACATGCATTAGGCCTATTATTAAGCTTAATGAATCGTATTCATAGTGCTTATACTGAAATTCAAAGGGGAGCTTGGATAAGAGACAAGAATAGGGCAGACGAGTTAACTGGGAAAAAAGTTGGGATTATTGGACTAGGAAATACAGGTGCTGCTTTTGCAAAAGTTTTATCAGGATTTGATGTGACTGTGTTAGCGCATGATATTTATAGAAATAATTTTGAAACCAACCAGATTCAATCTGCAAGTTTGGAGCGTATTCAAAAAGAAGCAGATGTAATAAGTTTACATTTGCCTTTAACAACATTGACCCACCATTATGCGAACGATGCTTTTTTTGAAGCATTAGAACGCAAACCCTATTTTATAAGTACTTGTAGGGGACAGGTAAGTTCTACTGTTTCAGTGCTTAAAGCACTTCAGAATCAACAAATTAGAGGGGCAGGTTTGGATGTGATGGAAAACGAACAATTAGCTAATTATAGTCCATCTGAAAAGGCCACTCTGGATGGATTGATGGCTTTCTCTAATTTCATTGCAACGCCACATATTGCGGGTTACAGTCAGGAAGCCTATCAACGTATGGCAAGGGTGGTATTGGAAAAATTGGCAATCATTTAAGCTTTTTTTTATATATTTGTATGGTGCAACGCTACAATTATGTGGCGTTGTATTTTTTTTATTACTAAACAGTAAGACATGAGTGAAACTAACGTATACGTAACACAAGAGACTTTTGATAAAATGCGTGAAGAACTACACCGTATGAAGTCGATAGATCGTCCTGCTGCTTCTAAAGCTATTGGAGAAGCAAGAGAGAAAGGTGATTTGAAAGAGAATGCGGAATATGATTCAGCAAAAGAAGCACAAGGAATGTTAGAGTCTAAAATAAAGCAATTAGAGGCGTCTATTTCAAATTCTAAAATTGTAGATCCTAATACCATTGATACTAGTAAAGTAACTATTTTAACTAAAGTTACAATTACGAATCAAGCTACTAAGAAAACGATTACTTATCAATTAGTAGGAGAGAAAGAAGCGGATTTAAAGGCTGGAAAAATTTCTGCATCTTCTCCAATTGGGAAAGGATTAATTGGGAAGAAAATTGGTGAAATTGCTGAAATACATGCACCTAATGGGGTTATGAAATTCATGGTTGACAATATTACTATTTAAAATTATCATGTCAATTTTCACTAAAATCATTAATGGAGAAATACCATCCTATAAGATTGCAGAATCAGCAAAGTTCTACGCATTCTTAGACATTTTCCCTTTGCAAAAAGGCCATGTGTTAGTGGTTCCAAAAATAGAAGTGGATAAAATATTTGATGTACCGGACGCTTATTTAGGGGAACTGCTTTTGTTCGCTAAGCCTATTGCAAAAGCAATGGAAGCAAGCTTTAAATGCAATAGAGTGAGCATGGTTACGGTAGGCTTGGAAGTGCCGCATGCACACTTACATTTAATTCCAATAAACCAAGCAGACGATATTAATTTTGCTCATCCTAAATTGCAATTAACTAAAGAAGAATTTATCGACATCCAACAGCAGATTGTTAATAATCTTTAAACTTTAATTCTTCCTGGGTTTTTTGCAAGAAATGCATCCCAGCCTTTTAAACCTTTAGCTCCAGTTGCAGGGGGCAAAATTGGACCACTTATTTGATACCAATGACATAAGGCAACACCGAGTGCATCAGTTGCGTCAAAGTACTTAGGTTTTTTTTCAATTTGTAGTACCCTTTCCAGCATTTTCCATACCATGTCTTTATCAGCATTGCCATTGCCAGTAATAGACTGTTTTACTTTTTTAGGAGCATATTCTGTTACGGGCAATTTGAAATGCATAGCCGCTGCAATAGCCACACCTTGTGCTCTACCTAACTTTAGCATACTTTGGACGTTTTTCCCAAAAAATGGGGCTTCAATTGCAAAGTGTGCAGGCTGGTGTTCTGTAATGAGTTCAATTATTTTGGCATGTATAATTTGAAGTCTAGCATAAATGTCTTTTTCTTTTGTGAGTTTTAAAACATCCATGGTAATAAGGGCTGGCTTTGGCCCTCCTTTTAAAATTGCATAACCAAGTATTTGTGTACCAGGGTCAATACCTAAAATGATTGGTGATTTTGACATGTACAATAAAGTTACATATATCATAGCAATTTCCGAACTTTGTTACCTATGAGGAGGATATCAAATAAGCAAATTGTAATCTGGGGTAAAAAAAGTGTAGGTTTTTTTTTATTTATAGTTTGTAGTGTTTCTATTTATAGAGAAGTTGGGAGTAATCAAAATTTAGCTTCTTATGGCAGCCAAATACAGAATCAGCTGCAAAATATTTCAATTTTCAATTGGCTTGTCTTATTATTGTTAATGCTCTTGAACTTTTTTATTGAATCGATCAAGTGGAAAGTTGTGCTAAAAGCTGAAACTGAAATTTCTCTAAAATCTGCTATGAAAAGTGTGTTTGTTGGACAGGCTTTTGCATTTTACACACCCAACAGGATTGGTGAATATGTTGGAAGAACTTTAATGTTAGAGACTGGTAATAAAATGTGGGCAGTAGGTAAAATGGCTTGGTCCTCTTATGCACAACTAATTGTAACAATCATTGTTGGGTCTTTTGCACTTTTTGTTAATCCTCCATTTTTACCTTGGTTAAAATGGGCGAGTCCTTTATTAATGATCTTGGTATTAATTGTATATTTCAATCAAATAACATTTTCCGGTTGGTTAAAATCATTCAATTTTTTACAAATTGAAATAGATATTAAGAAAAAACTTTTAATTTATTCATTCTTAAGATACGCAGTTTTTTTATTGCAGTATAGCTGGGCGGTACATATATTAAATATTCCCATTCCATATCCTGCACTTTGGGCGGCAATAGCAGCTATGTTTTTATTTTTAAGTGTTTTGCCAACCATTAGTATTACTGAGTTAGTGATTAGAGGTCAAATCATTTTGTTATTATTATCTCCATGGAGTCAGAATAGTTTATTATTAATTAGTTTGTCCACTTTAATCTGGGCTGTCAATTTCTTGTTGCCAGCAATAATAGGGGCAATCTTATTATTGGGTTTCAGATTAAAGCAATAAATTTGATATATTAACTAAGGCAAACATTCATTATGCTAATTATTCAGCTACTTTTATTTTACTTCACTAATTTTTTACCAGCTGATAATAATATTTGTAAACAATCGAATACTTCTTTCTTAGCTGGGGAGAAAATTCATTATACTATTTTTTATAATGTTATTGGAATATACGTAAACGCAGGCAAGGCTGATTTTAATACTATTAGTTCTAGTTTAAATGGAGCAGACACTTATACATTTACTGCATTAGGAAAATCGAATGCTAATTATGATTGGATTTTTAAAGTAAGAGATAAGTATGAAAGTGTAGTTGATAGTAAAACATTACTTCCATATCAGTTTACACGTAGTATTAACGAGGGTAGTTTTCATCAATCCGATTTAATTCAGTTTAATCAAAAAAACAGGTCAGCAACTACTTCTAATATAAGTTATCCAACCTCGGACTGTACTTATGATGTTATTAGTGCAGTATATGCTGCAAGAAACATGAACTTTTCTAATTTACAAATAGGCGATAAAGTATATCTTAATTTCTTTTTAGATAAAGACTTATACCCATCCTATTTTAAGTATTTAGGAAAGGAAGTAGTTAGTACTCAATATGGCACTTTTAAAGCGATTAAACTAGCTCCATTATTAGTTAAAGGTTCCATGTTCAAGGGCGGGGAGCATATGACAATTTGGATAACAGACGACGCCAATCATATTCCAGTAAGATTAGAAACTCCAATTATTGTAGGCTCTATTAAAATGGATATGGTAAGTTATGAAAATTTGAGACATCCATTAACTTCTCTAATTGAGTTAGTTCAATAAGTTCAATTTATTAGCTAATCGAACTCAATTAGAATGTAAATATTGCTCAGCTTATTTGAAAATATCATCTAATTTAAAAAGAGAAGCGGCGCGTATTCCTTTCTCGGTTTGTTCCAACGAACAGCATTCATTAATGGCGTCATGTTCAAAGAATAGTAGATAATTATTTTTTAGTGCTTCTTGTAAAAACAACTCCTTTTCTTGCAGTGTAATTAAAGGCTGCATGTCGTAGCCCATAACATATGGAATTGGAAGATGTCCTATAGAAGGAATTAAGTCTGCCATGAATACAATTTCATGTTTACCAAACTTGATTTTAGGAAGTAACATACCTTCCGTATGACCATTTACAACAATACATGATATATGCTTGCTAAAGTGAATGGTTTGTAATTCTTTATCACTTTGATATGCAGGTAAACTTATTATTTTCAATTTCCCACTAGCCAATAAAGGTTCAATATTTTCTTTAAGAAAGGAAGCTTTTTCTCTTTTGTTAGGATGACTTGCATTATCCCATTGTGGTTCACTAATCCAATAGATTGCATTCGGAAATGTTAATGCAAATTGGTCTCCTTTTTTTTGTATAGCTCCACCAACATGATCGAAATGTAAATGGGTCAATAGTACGTCCGTGATATCAGAGACGTCGAGATTCACTTCTTGTAAAGCTTGGGCTAAATTTTTGGTATTATGTAAATGATAATGGCTTAAAAATCTTGCATCTTGTTTGTCACCAATTCCTGTGTCAATTAATATCTTCCTATCACCTTCTATTACTAACAAGCAACGTAGGGCCCAGGTACATAAATTAGCCTCGTCTGCAGGGTTTAGCTTGTTCCAAATAGATTTAGGAACTACTCCAAACATAGCACCGCCATCTAGTTTAAAATTGCCTGTATGTATACTATGCAGTTGCATGTTTTTGAAGCTTTGCTGTACGATATAATAAAATTAAGCCAATAAAGAAGAATATACAAAGTGCAAGCACTGAGTTTTTCTGAGAGCCTGTAAGTTCATTAATAAATCCAAAACTAAACATACCAATAACAATAGCAATTTTTTCAGTTACATCATAAAAGCTAAAAAAACTAGTAGTATCTCTGGTTACAGGCATTAGTTTGGAATAAGTACTTCTACTTACAGACTGAATCCCCCCCATTACGAATCCCACTAAAACAGCTAATCCATAAAACTGCATAATACCGTTTCTTGGAATATAATATCCAATGATGCATGCAAATATCCATACAATTACAGCCACCATTAAGGTTTTAAAATTACCCCAACTACTTGCCAATTTTGCCATGAAATAAGCTCCTGGTATGGCAACTAATTGTATAATAAGTATCGCAATAATCAAATTAGTAGTAGGTATATTTAATTCGCTTTTCCCGTATAGTGTGGCAGCTAGCATGACTGTTTGCACTCCCATATTAAAAAAGAAAAAAGCAGTCAAATAACTTTTAAGCGTTGG
Organism: Comamonas sp. lk; assembly: GCA_943327245.2. Lineage (GTDB taxonomy): Bacteria > Bacteroidota > Bacteroidia > Chitinophagales > Chitinophagaceae > Sediminibacterium. The sequence goes on from CALPWK020000012.1 coordinate 9,523, forward strand.
CAAATGTGTTAATTGTTTCCAAACTAAATGGAGTTCTCTATAACCCGAAGTTAATATATTAGATTGCTTTTTGTCTCGAACTATATGTAAGCTTGTTGGTAATTTAGAAATAGCCCATTGTCCAAAACCAAACCACCAAATACCTACTAATAAAAATGATATTTGAGATGCTTTACCTACAGTAATGCCAAAAAGGGCTGGCTTTAAAACAAAAACAAAACATATAATTTGTAAAATGACAGAACCTGTATAGCCCATGGTGAAGCCTTTTGCGCTAATTCGGTCCCTGTCTTCTGGCGCTGCAATTTCTGGCAAGTATGAATTATAAAATACTAAACTACCCCAAAAACCTACACAAGCAATGATAACGGATACTAGTCCTGTAATAATATGATTGCTATCGAAAAAATAAAGTGAGCTACATGCAATACTTCCTAATGTACAAAAGAAAATCAGGAATTGTTTTTTGTTTCCTCTGTAATCTGCTATCGACGATAAAATTGGAGAGAGTATTGCAACAATAATAAATGCTATTGCTAATGCATAATTATACAGTGCAGTATTAACAAATTCAAATGGTCCTATTTTAATTTTATCAATTAATGAATTCTCATTACCGTCTCCAGTCACAGCCTCGTAATAGGCGGGAAACACAGTGGAGGTAATTACCAAACTATAAACACTATTGGCCCAATCATACATTGCCCAGCCATTTACAACTTTTTTTGAAGCAGTTTGCATAGTCTAGATGTGTTTTGTATATAATAAAGTCAATATAGTAATACCTAGTATAATACGGTACCATCCAAAAATTGCGAACCCTCTTTTTTGTACAATTTTAATAAAGAACTGAACTGAAAACAAAGCCACTGTAAAAGAGACTAGGCCACCTATTAACAAAGTGGTTAAATTTTCAGTGGCAAATACTTCAGGATTTGTTTTATAAACGTCTAAAGAACTTTTTGCAGAGGCGGCTAACATGGTAGGTACTGCCAAGAAGAATGAAAATTCTGCAGCTGCCTTTTTGGTCAATTTTTGACTCATACCTCCAATAATAGTTGCGGCACTTCTACTTAATCCAGGAAATATTATAGAGAGTACCTGAAAGCAACCAATTATAAAAGACTTTTTATAACTGATATGATCAGTAGTAATATTTTTATTTTTTTCAAATAGTTTATCAATGAATAATAAAATGATACCTCCTGCAAGCATTACTACCGCTATTACTTGCAAATTATTTAACACCTCGTCAATATACTTTTTAAGGGCTGCTCCAAATAGTAAAGCGGGAAATACTGCAACTATTAGTTTAAAATAAAAGCTAGGTTCTTTAAAATTAAAGAAGCTTTTACGGTAAACTACTAATACAGAAGCAATTGCGGCAAACTGAATTACGATTTCGAATAAGTCAACAAAAGGAGTGTCCTGTATCCCTAATAAAGGGTTCGCAAATTTCATATGAGCGGTACTAGATATAGGAAGGAACTCTGTAATACCTTCAATGATAGCAATAATAATGGACTGTAATGTATTCATGTATGTGTATTAAAAAAGCGATGATTGCTCATCGCTTTACAAATTAAGTGAATTTTTAGTGCTTTTTGAATATTGCATAAATTTCAACAATAAATCCTGCCATTATCACTAATGGTGCCAGTGTGATACGTCTAAAGCTATAAACTTCATTAGCATTAAAAACGTCTGGATTAGGGCTTTTGCCCCCAGCCAATAAAAGCATACCTATTAAAATTAGGGCTGCACCTATAAGCATCCAAGTGTAGTTTGATTTACCAAAAAAGTCTAGTGATTTTTTATTGGGTTGTTGGCTCATATAATTTTATTTAATCAATTTGTAATGTTAAGTATTATTAGACTAGTATAACTCGTCTAGTTTCATTTTTAAATATTTAATCACACTACGATAAGTACTAAGTACAGATATACCTACACCTATTATAATAATTCCTGAAAATAAGATTAAGTTATTTCCTAACCCTTGTAATGTTTGAATTTGAGGGAACTGAGCACCTGCCCACTGGATTAATGTAAATAAAATTAATAACGCTATGGCAGCGCTTATTAATCCATTTATTAAGGCACGTATAACTAGAGGCTTCGCAATAAAACCTCTAGTAGCCCCTACCATTTGCATTGTTTTAATTAAAAAACGGTTACTAAACATGGCAAGTCGAATGGTATTGTCAATACTGATAATAATTATAATTCCAAGTATAACAGACATCACTAAAAAGATAACGCCTAATTTGGCAGCTCTCTCATTTAAACTGGTGACTAAACTTTTTGGATATTGGATGTCTGCAACATCGTCCTTAAAATTGCTTGAAATGTCGGCAGTAATTTTGGTTAAACTATCGGGGTTCACATAGTTTGCTTTTGCAAAAAAGTCAATACTTTCTGGTAATGGATTGACACTTAAAATTTTCGCCCAGTCCTCACTATTCTCTTTATTCCAAATTTCTTTAGCCTTGTCCTTGTCTATATATTCAACATTTTTTGCATAAGGCTGATTGGCAATAAAAGCTTGGATTTTACCAATTGTGTTTTTGTCAGCAGTTCTTATATAAACACTAATGCGAATGTCTTCCTTGAAATTATCGCCAATAGAGTGGAGATTCAAAAAAAGCCATCCCATAATGCCCATTATAAATAACACAACGGCTACGCCAACTATGCTATAAATATAGTTAGGTTTACTACGTTTTAATGAAGCGGATCGGGTAGCTGTCATAGTATTAATATTTTATTTGTTCGCTTTGCAAATGTAGGGTTTTGAACGCTAATGGCTTACATTTGCAATAGGTGAATTAGGCCAATTTTAGGTCAAAATTAGGCAGTTGCCAGTTTTGGTTGGTGAAATGTCAGATTTTAAAGAAATTTTAAGAAAAAATAGAAGATGGAGTATCAATTTAGGGCTATTGAAAAAAAATGGCAAGCCGTTTGGAATGAGCAAAAAGCGTATCAAGTTTCTAACGAAAGCGATAAGCCAAAGTTCTACGTATTAGACATGTTCCCTTATCCTAGTGGAGCAGGTTTGCATGTGGGGCATCCGCTGGGATATATTGCATCTGACATATATAGTAGATTTAAAAGATTAAAAGGATTCAACGTTTTGCATCCAATGGGTTATGATGCATTTGGACTACCAGCAGAACAATATGCAATTGAACATGGAGTGCATCCTTTAAAAAGCACGCATGGCAATATTGATAATTTTAGAAAACAATTAGACAATATTGGTTTTTCTTATGACTGGGATAGAGAAGTAAGAACCTGCGATGCAAGTTATTATAAGTGGACACAATGGATCTTTCTACAATTGTTTAATAGTTATTTTGATAGAGCTAGCGCCAAAGCAAAAAATATTTCAGTGTTGGTTAGCATTTTTGAGAAAGAAGGAAATAGTAAAAATATTTGTCCTTCCGACACTCAACTTAAATTTACAGCCGCTAATTGGATCTCTTTTTCCGAAAAAGAGCAACAAGATATTTTGATGCAATATCGTCTAGCTTTTTGTGGATATGGCGAAGTGAATTGGTGTGAGGCCTTAGGAACGGTATTAGCTAATGACGAAGTAATAAACGGGTTCAGTGAAAGAGGAGGGCATCCAGTTGAAAAGAAGCGACTACGCCAATGGTATTTAAGAATTACAGAGTATGCAGATAGATTACTTATAGGACTTGATACGATTCAGTTTAGCGATGCAATGAAAGAGATGCAGTCTAATTGGATTGGTAAAAGTTATGGTGCCGAAATTGACTTTGCAATTCACAACTATAATGGGGCATTAAAAGTATATACAACTAGACCAGATACTGTATTTGGAGTAGACTTTATGGTGGTAGCCCCAGAGCATGCATTAATTGAAAAAATAACACCAGATACACATAAGGCTGAAGTAGCAGCATATATTGCTTATGTGAAAAGCAGAAGTGAAAGGGAACGTATTGCAGAGAAGAAGATTACAGGTTGTTTTACTGGTGCTTATGTAGTAAATCCATTCAATCAAAAATTAATTCCTATTTGGATTTCGGAATATGTTTTAGCAGGATATGGAACTGGGGCTATTATGGCAGTTCCATGTGGCGACGATCGTGACTTTAAATTTGCACAACATTTTAATATTCCAATCACTAATATTATTGGAGAAGCTTTTGACGGGATTGAGGCGAACCCAACAAAGGAAGCCATTTTAGCGAATAGTGATTTTTTAAATGGAGTGATTCAAAAAGACGCTATTGCCATTGTGAATGAAAAAATTGAAGCAATGGGTATTGGTCAGCGCAAAGTGAATTTTAGAATGCGTGATGCTGCATTCAGCAGACAAAGATATTGGGGTGAGCCATTCCCGATTAAATGGGTAAATGGAATTGCGTATCCACTAGCTGAAAATGAATTACCGCTATTACTACCAGAAGTTGAAAATTACGGCCCTGGCCCAGACGGTCAAGGTCCATTAGCCAATATTGAATCTTGGGTGGCAGAACATTATGAAACTAATACCATGCCTGGTTATGCTGGTAGTAGTTGGTATTTTTTAAGGTATATGGACCCTCATAATACGACTGCGTTTTGTGATAGAAAAGTGAGTGACTATTGGAATCAAGTGGATTTATATATTGGAGGAACTGAGCATGCAGTAGGACATTTATTGTATAGTCGATTATGGACAAAAGTGTTATTTGATTTAGGACATATTGGATTTGACGAGCCTTTTAAAAAATTGTTGAATCAAGGAATGATACAAGGAAGTTCCCGATTTGTATATCGCAAAAGAGGAACACATACCTATATTTCTGCAGGCTTGATTGGCAACAATGAAGTAGATCAGTTACATGTAGATGTGAATATGGTGGATGGTGTAGAATTGGATACTGCTGCATTTAAAAAATGGAAGCCAGACTATGCGAATGCTGAATTTATATTAGAAGAAGGTAAATATATATGTGGGGTAGAAGTAGAGAAAATGTCTAAGTCTAAATTCAACACGGTTAATCCAGATGATTTGGTAGAAAGGTATGGCGCTGATACTTTTAGAATGTATGAAATGTTCTTGGGTCCAGTGGAACAAAGTAAACCTTGGGATACTAAAGGTATTGAAGGCGTTCACCGCTTTTTGAAAAAATGCTGGAGAATGTGCTTTGACGAAATAAAGGGTAAAGTATGGGTTGACGAACCAGCTAATGCTGCCGAATTGAAAATATTACATAAAGCTATTAAGAAAATTGAGGATGATACAGAACGATATAGTTTTAATACTGCAGTAAGCACTTTCATGATTTGTATTAATGAATTATTTGATTTAGGATGTCATAAAAAAGAGATACTTTCTCAAGTGCTAATTTTATTAACGCCATACGCACCCCATTTCGCCGAAGAATTATGGAAAGAATTGGGCAACGAAGGATTAGTGATTAATGCTACTTATCCTTTATTTGAATCGAAATATGTACTAGAGACAAGTAAAGAATATCCAATTAGTATCAACGGGAAAGTGAGAACTAATATAGCAATTGCCTTAGATGCTAGCGAAGTAGAAGTTCACGAAATTGTGTTAGGTACTGAAGCAGTTCAGAAATGGATTGAAGGGAAAGAAATAAAGAAACTAATTTTCGTAAAAGGCAAAATGGTCAATATTGTCCTATAGCATTTTTCAATAATGAATAAATAATACAATAAATTTCATGTCCAATCCACTTATAGATATCGCGAATAATAATTTGAACCCTCAGGAAAGAGAGTTTGAAAATAGTATTCGTCCGCAAGCGATGGATGCGTTTTCTGGTCAGCCGCAGTTGATAGAAAACATAAACATATTTATTAAAGCGGCTAAAATGAGAGGAGAAGCCTTGGATCATATTTTATTTCATGGACCTCCAGGTTTGGGTAAAACAACATTGAGCCGTATTGTAGCTAATGAAATGGGCGTTCAAATTAAAGAGACATCGGGTCCTGTAATTGAGAAGCCAAGTGACCTAGCGGGTTTATTAACTAGCTTGGAACCTAATGATGTATTATTTATTGACGAAATACACCGTTTAAGCACCGTAGTTGAAGAATACTTGTATGCTGCAATGGAAGATTATAAGATTGACATTATGATTGACAGTGGCCCTAATGCAAGAAGTATTCAGATTAATTTAAATCCTTTTACATTAGTAGGTGCAACTACCAGAAGTGGGTTGTTGACTGCTCCCTTGCTCTCCAGATTTGGAATCAAATCAAGACTAGAATATTATCCTGCTTCTGTACTTCAAACAATTATTGAACGAAGTGCACAAATATTAAACGTAAAAATAGATTCAAGTGCTGCTGGAGAAATTTCGAGACGAAGCCGTGGTACACCTAGAATTGCCAATGGGTTATTAAGAAGGGTTCGTGACTTTGCACAAGTATTAAACGACGGACAGGTTGATATAGGTATTACACAACATGCATTAAAAGCATTAAATGTAGACGAGCATGGTTTGGACGAAATGGATAACCGTATATTATTAGCGATTATTGAAAAGTTCAAAGGAGGGCCGGTTGGTATTTCTACTATTGCAACTGCAGTAGGTGAGGAGTCGGGCACTATCGAAGAAGTATATGAGCCATTTTTAATTCAAGAAGGGTTTTTACAAAGAACTCCTAGAGGACGTGAAGTAACACATAAAGCGTACGAGCATTTGGGAAAAAAGAGAGACCGCGGAAGTATTGACAATCCTGAACTTTTTAGGTAGTAAATTTTTAGATAGTATATTTTTAGTTGTATACTTTGTAATATAGATCCATGCAATAATATAATTATACTCAGATAACTTTAAGTTATAGAAAGTAAAAAATAGCTTTTATAAAAAAAGGGCCCAAATGAATTTTGGACCCTTTTTTTATAAGTAGTTGTTTGAAGATTAGTGTACCACTAATCTAAATCCATTTCCGTGAATATTTACAATTTCGATTTGTTCATCTTCTTTTAGATATTTTCTAAGTTTAGCAATATAAACATCCATACTTCTTCCATTAAAGTAAGTGTCACTTCCCCATATTTTCTTTAATGCTTTTTCTCTTGTTAATAAATCGTTTTTATGTTCAGCCAACATTTTCAATAATTCATTTTCTTTAGGAGATAATACCTGTGTTTTTTCTGCAAGAATTAGCTCACGTAGTTTAGGATTAAAATGGTATTTCCCTAATTCAAATTCAATATTGTCAGAAATTTTATTATCCTCTTCATTTCTTTTTATGATTGCTTTTATTTTAAGCATTAGTACTTCACTATCAAATGGCTTAGTAATATAGTCGTCGGCACCTAATTTATAGCCATGAATAATATCTTCTTTTAATGTTTTAGCACTCAAGAAAAACAAAGGAACGTCTGGGTCAATATCTCTAATCTCTTCTGCTAATGTAAAGCCATCAACATGAGGCATCATTACGTCTAATAAACATAGATCGAATTTTTCACGTTGAAAAGCAGCTAACCCTAATCGGCCATCTCTTTCTAATGTTACATCGTACTCGTCTAGTTCTAAATAATTTTTTAAAACTAATCCTAAATTACTATCATCTTCGCAAAGAAGTATTTTGTATTTTTTCTTGTCTTCCATATTAATTGCTTTTTGTAAAGAAACGATATTTAATTTTTGATCTAAAATATGGGTTTCCAATGTTTTGTTAAAATATACCTAATCCTTCGTACTTGTACAAAGGTCGCAAATTCCACAAGGACTTGGGTGTTTTTCTCCAAAATATTGGGCCAGAAAAACACTTCTACATTGTATACTGCTACTTTTCAAGTAGGTAGTGAAATATCCAATACGATCTAGAAAGGCTTTTTTCCTTAATCGGTAGTTGTCAAAATCGAGTTTCATAAAGGAAGCAGATGCTCGATTCCATTGAAATTGAACCACGGGCTGATGTTCTTTTTGTTCATAGCTAATGATACCGTACTCCTTTAATAATTGAAGTTGCGTTTGTACAAATGAAAAATCTCTATTTAATAACTGAGCTAATATACTTTCATTTATATATTGAGGGCTATCAATAATACCACCATAGGTCCTTAAAATAGTTTGAAGTACGATTCCTAAAATGGCATTATTTTTTTCAAATAGTTCTATACCTTCTCTATTCTCTATTACTTGAACTAAGGAAGGCTTGAAGCTGGAATCGGAAAATTGAACATGCCCCTCTTGTGCAATCCATTGTAAAGCGTTTCTTGCTATCATTTTATCCAACTTGAAACTAGTACAGAAAGTTTCAAAATCAAATAAGAATTGTTGTTTTTCACCCATTCCAATAGGTAATTGAACATAGTCTGCTAAGTCTTGATATACTTTTTTTATGGTTTCAATTGGAGGGTATTTTTTTACTTGAACGGATTCCCAATAATCCCAATCATTTTGTTGATATAGTAGTATTGCTTTTGCGGAAAGTCCGTCACGGCCTGCTCTTCCGGCTTCTTGATAATACTGTTCTATACTGCCTGGTATTTCATAATGAATCACCAGTCTAACATTGGGCTTGTTAATGCCCATACCAAACGCACTAGTACATACTACTATTTGAATTTGGTCCTGCATCCAACTATTTTGTATGGCTTGTCTATTAGAAATAGTCATTCCGGCATGATATTCTCCAATAGCATATCCGTATGCTTTTAATAAACTAGCTAATTGGCTCACATTGTTACGGGTGTTACAATATATGATAACAGAACCGGTCACTTGAGCTAATAAGTTTCTGATAGTATGCAGTTTTACTGGTACTTTTTGTACTAGATAGGATAAACGTGGCCTTAAGAAACTATCCGTAATAATTTCAACATTTTTTAAGGACAATTGTTTGATTATATCAGCTTGTACCATGGGTATAGCAGAAGCAGTCATTGCCAATACAGGCACAGTCGGAAATATTTTTTTTAGAATATCTAATTTTCTATAAGAAGGTCTAAAGTCATAACCCCATTGTGAAATACAATGTGCTTCGTCTATCGCAAAAAGTTGAATAGGGATGGTTTGTAAAAAATCTTGAAAATTCTTTTGTGCTAATTTCTCTGGAGAGCAATAAATAAATTGATATTTTCCCGCCTGAATAGCTTGTAAGATCTGTGTTTGTTCCTCAAAACTCATATTACCCCCTAGGCTTACTGCAGTAATGTTCTTTGAAAGCAAGTCCTTTACTTGGTCTTGCATTAATGCTATTAAGGGGCTTATAATGACACCAATACCTGATTTACATAAAACAGGTAATTGATAACAAAGAGATTTTCCTGCACCTGTGGGCAACAGTGTTAAAACGTCTTTACCCGCCAATACGGATTCAATAATTTCTAACTGTTTTGGTCTAAACTCGTTATAACCCCAGTAGGTTTCTAATATTTGTTGTGGTGATTTCAAGTACTTACTACACTAATTTTTTCTTAAATAATCTTAATGAATTGATAGCGAGCACCACATCACTTAAACCCATAATCAATGCGCCATAAGTAGGGCCCCAAGTGCCTAATAGTCCCAATGCGGCTATAGGTATTGCTATTATATTATAGGAGAATGCCCAAGCTAAGTTTTCTTTAATAGTTTCATAAGTCCTTCTTCCTAATCCTAATGACATGGGCAGGTTTTTTAGTCCTTGGTTCATTAAAATTACTTGGGCACTTTGAATTGCAATATGTGAAGCATTGCTTAAAGAAATTCCAATGGTGGCTTTCGCTAATGCAGGTGCGTCATTAATTCCATCTCCAACCATTGCGGTAGGACTTATTTTGGTAAGCTCCTCCAATTTATTCAACTTGTCTTCTGGACTTTGTTCACTTATTATTTCTTGAATACCTAAGGCTTTCCCTACTTGTTCGCATTTGTCTTTTCTGTCTCCACTTAACAATACGGTATGAATACCTTGTAAATGTAAAGTTTCAATCACTTCTTTAGCTTCTGGTCTTATTTGATCCGCTACGTCTACCCATCCAATTAGTTTATCATTTTTTTGAACATATATATTATGCCCATCTTCAATAGTAGGGTCTAGTAGTGTTTTATAAGAACCCGCCCAATAGGTATTTCCTTCTTTATCCGTTGCTTTAATACCTAAGCCTTTAACTTCTTCAATTTGTTGCCACTTTATTTCACTTGTATTTTTCCAAGCACTATTAACACATTTTGCAATTGGGTGATTGGAATATTTTTCCAATGAATAGGTCACTATTTTAAAGTCTTCTTCGGTGATTCCATCCACTAAATGAACATTAGTAATATCAAAATGACCTGTAGTTAAAGTACCCGTTTTATCAAATACTACTTGACGAATATCTTTAAATGTCTCCAGACTTTTTGCATTTTTAAATAGGACTCCATTACGCGCACCTCTTCCAAGTCCAACTGCGATAGCAGCTGGAGTAGCTAGTCCCATTGCACAAGGACAAGAAATAACCAAAACGGCAATGGCTCTTAACATACTTTCTCCAAAACCAATAGTTGTAAAAAAATAATTACCTATTAAAGTAACTAATGCAATACTTAATACCAATGGAACAAATACAGCACTAATTTTATCTGCTAAAATTTGTACAGGTGGCTTTTCGCCCTGTGCAGACTTTACCATTTTCAATATATTCGCTAAAACAGTATTGTCGCCAACTGCAGTAACATAGGCTTTAATAGTTCCATTTTCAATCGTACTACCTCCAATTAATAATTCCCCCATTTTTTTATGAATTGGCAAACTCTCTCCGGTAATAATAGCCTCATTTACATTAGCATCCCCCCATAAAATTTTACTATCCATTGGTACTGTTTCTCCCGCATTGATAAGTAAAATATCACCTACTTTAAGGGTATTACTTTCTACGTTAAATATAATTTCTTTATGGTGCTCGTCAAACACAATCATATTAGCCATTACCTTTTGTGCTTTTACCAAATCTTTTAACGCGCGTTGAGTAGAATGAACAGATGCGTCTTCTAAATAATTACCAAAAAATACTAAAGTAATAATAGTCGCAGTGGTTTCATAATAGGCGAACAACATTCCTTGTCCTATAAGCGTTCCATACAAGCTATAGCCAAAAGAAGCTGCTGCGCCAATAGCTACAAGCACATTCATATTAGGGATTCCTTTAGTTATGCTATGCCAAGCACTGCGTCCAAAATAACTCATCCCTAAAATAAATATGGGCGTAGTAAAAGCTAATTGGATATAAGGATTCATCATCCAATGCATATGTAATCCTGGTATCATATGCATTACTAAAGGCAATGCAAAAACAAGACTAAACAAAGTGCGTTCTTTATTATTGTCTAAGAATTTTTTTATGGGTTGTTCTTCACTACCGCGCACTTGATAACCTAAATTATTAATTCCTTTTTTTAATTTTGCTTCATTCCCTTCAAATGGCAATTCGAATTGCACTTCCCCTTCCATAAAACTCACTTTAGGGTCTTTAACGCCCTCGGATTCCAAATATTTATGAATGGATAAAGCGCAATTGGTACAGCTCATGCCATCTACCTTCCATTGTACAGATTCCATAGAATAATTGTTGTGCTACAAAGGTACAAATAGATTTTAGCTAAAATGAAGGTGGTTTTGAGTCTTCACTTATATTTGCGATATGAATCTATCATATTCCCTTTCTGAAATTGACCAAATAGCTGCTACTTTGTTGAAAGAATGGGGTAGTCGTCCTGTTTGGGCTTTTCATGCAGCTATGGGAGCAGGTAAAACTACCCTGATAGCGGCAATATGTAAAGCATTGGGTGTAACAGACCATGTTACTAGCCCAACATTTTCTTTAATGAACGAGTATCAAATTGGGAATAAAGTAATCTGCCATATGGATTGGTATAGAATTGAGGACGAAGTCGAAGCAGTTAATGCGGGCCTTGCTGCTGCCATTGACAATGCGGATTATTGCTTTATAGAGTGGCCAGGCAAAGCCCCTCGTATTTTGCCTCTCGATGCCGTACATTTTGAAATTGAAATAGTAGACCCAACAAATAGACGTATTTTTATAAAAATTTGATCATATGAGCGCTATCAAACCACAAATTCATAGTTCATTTTCTTACGAAACGCAGGAAGAAGTATTAGACATTCCATCAAAGTGTAAGCCGCTTTTAATTGGTATTCCTAAAGAGAATGCATTTCAAGAAAATCGAATTGGTTTGATTCCGGAAGCTATAAGTGTACTAGTTGCCAATGGGCATACTGTAATGGTAGAAAAAGGAGCAGGAGACGGAAGTAGGTATTCAGACAAGGATTATGCGGAAGCTGGAGCAACCATTGTTTCAGATAAAGAAACCGTATATAAATGCCCTATTTTAGTTAAAACAGCTCCGCCTATCGAGTCTGATTTGCCGTTTTTACAAATGCATCAAACTATCATTTCTCCTTTGCATTTAACGGCACTAAAAAAAGAAGTGATGGAGAAATTAATGGCTAAAAAAATTACTGCATTAGCTATAGAGAATATTAAAGACGAAAATAATAATTATCCTATTTTAAGAAGTATGGGTGAAATTACAGGGAGTGCAGTAATGCTTATTGCTGGTCAGTACCTTAGTAATTTTAATCAGGGTAAAGGAATTTTATTAGGTGGAATTAGTGGGGTACCTCCTACTAAAGTAGTTATTATTGGAGCTGATATTATTGGAGAATTTGCAACTCGTAATGCATTGGCTTTAGGGGCTAGTGTTAAAGTTTTCGACAATAATGTTTCAAGATTACAAAGACTTCAAAACAATTTAGGACAAAGGGTTTGGACAAGTGTTTTAGAACCTAATATTTTAGCCAAGCAATTAAAAACTTGTGAAGTAGCAGTAGGGGCTTTAAGAAATGATTTAGGTCGCGCACCTATTGTTGTAACAGAAGAAATGGTAGCCGCAATGCGTCCTGGAAGTATAATTATTGACGTTGCAATAGACCGAGGTGGTTGTTTCGAAACAAGTGAATTGACCAATCATGACCACCCCATTATTATCAAACATGACGTTATACATTATGGCGTTCCCAATATTCCTAGTGGTTTTGCAAGAACAGCGAGTCAGGCTATTAGCAATGTACTTATGCCTTTATTAGTTCAAATTGGAGACCTAGGTGGTTTAGAGGAAATTATATGGCATGAAGCCCATTTAAGAGAGGGGATCTACTTGTATAAAGGAGCTTTAACAGACTATTACATTAGTCATAAATTCAGTTTGAAATTTACAGATTTGAATTTGTTGATTGCAACAAGTAGAAGTTAATAAGCGTTACTAGAAGTAAAAGTTAGTTGTAATTATAGTTCTTGAAAATTCAGATAGAAAAAACATATTCTGTTTCCTTATAAGAAAAGATTATTTCTTATAGTCCATCAAATTAATATGCTTTTCGCAAAAGGCATATTCTGCTGGATCATTACTTCCTACAATGATAAGTTTATGCATTGCATAATCTTTAATTAATCCTTGATATAATGTATATCCTTCTTTGTCTAAATTACTACAAGGCTCGTCTAATAATAAAACGGGAGCGTCTGTAAATATAGCTAATGCTATTTTAAGTCGCTGTTTCATACCACTACTAAAATAGCGAATCTGTTTATTGGTAGCGTCTTTTAAACCAATGTGTTCAATGATTTGGGCTACAGTTATTTTTTTTAATAAAGGCTTGAACTTTGTATGAAATTCAAATTGCTCAAGCGTAGTAAATTCTTCTATTAGTTCTAAATAAGGTGCAGCAAAACTTATTTGCTCAAAAATATTATTAGTTGTAAACGGTTCCCAACTAATAGTCCCTTTAGAAAGTGTAGTGTATCCTGAAATGGTTTGTAATAAAGTACTTTTGCCGGATCCATTATTTCCAATGAGTGCGTAGTGATGACCCATTTCGAATTCATAATCTAACGACCTGAATATCCAATCTTTATTGAATCTTTTTCCTGCTCCTATTAGGCTAATTTGTTTCATAGATTAATCTTCTTCAACAGCGCCTTTTCCAAAACGCTTAATAATTCCACGACCACTATCACGTATGAAAGTTATAATTTCGTCTCTTTCGTCTGTAGCTGGTAATTCTTCTTCAATAAATTCAAGTGCTTGTGTAGTGTTCATTCCTTTATTGAAAATGTATCTATAAATATCTAGAATATGATTAATCTTCTCTAAGTCGAAACCTCTTCTTTTAAGTCCAACACTATTTACGCCACCATAACTTAAAGGATTTCGAACCGCTTTAATATAAGGTGGAACGTCTTTACTTACCAAGCTTCCTCCAGCGATATAGGCATGTTGCCCAATATTTACAAATTGGTGTACCGCACTAACACCAGCTATCCATGCGTAGTCACCTAAAGTAACATGGCCTGCAATTTGAACGCTATTACTTAAAATACAATTATTACCAATAACACAGTCGTGTGCAATATGGCTATATGCCATTATTAAACAATTGTCTCCAACTTTAGTAACCCAGCGGTCAGTAGTACCTCTGTTAATAGTTACAAATTCACGAATTGTAGTTCCGTCTCCAATTTCAACAGTAGTTTTTTCACCATTGAATTTTAGATCCTGAGGGTCGGCACCAATAACAGCGCCTGGAAAAATGCGACAGCCTTTCCCAATTTTTGTACCATTCATTATGGTCACATTACTACCTATCCAAGTGCCTTCTCCAATAACTACTTCGCCATGTATAACAGTAAATGGATCAATTTTTACATTGTTCGCAATTTTAGAATTCGGATCTATATATGTATATGGATGTGTCATAGGTTTAAATTTTAGTCAGCTCTTTTTACTACTTGTGCAACTAGATCAGCTTCTGTGGCTACTTTTCCACCCACATAAACGGTTCCTCTCATTTCACAAATCCCTCTTCTAATAGGTGCAGTTAATTCCATTTTCAATAACATGGTATCACCTGGCTTTACCATTTGCTTGAATTTACAATTATCAATTTTCAAAAAGTAAGTATCATAATTTCCTTCAGGCATGGCATTAATACAAAGTATACCTCCTGTTTGTGCTAAAGCTTCAATTTGTAATACGCCTGGCATTACTGGATTTCCAGGAAAGTGTCCAGGGAAAAACCATTCGTTAAAAGTGACATTCTTTACCCCCACAATACATTTGTCTGTAAGATCAATGATTTTGTCAACAAATAAAAATGGGTAACGATGTGGTAATAATTTTTCTATTTGCTCCAAATTAAATACAGGAGTAATAGCAGGATCGTAAACAGGAACGTCTTTAACGTGCTTATTCTTCTTAATATATTGTTTAATTTTTTTAGCAAATTCTACATTACTACTATGACCTGGACGGTTGGCAATAATACGTGCTTTGATAGGGTAGCCAATTAATGCTAAATCCCCCACAACGTCTAATAGCTTATGTCTTGCAGGTTCATTTAAGAATCGTAGTTCTAAATTATTTAAATAGCCTTCAGTTTTAACCTCAATTTTTTCTCTTTTGAATACCTTAGCCAATCTAGTCATCTCTTCAGTGGTCACTGGCTTGTCCACCACCACAATTGCATTATTAATATCTCCGCCTTTTATTAAATCATTATCTAATAAAGTTTCTAGTTCATGTAAAAAACAGAATGTTCTACAAGGCGAAATTTCTGATTTAAAATCTTTGATTGACTTAAGCACTGCATGCTGCGTGCCAAGCACAGGACTATTAAAATCAATTAAGGTGGTGATTTGATATTCTAATGCAGGAAGTGCCACCATTTCTACACGTTTAGCGTCATCATAGTGGAATATATTTTCGTCAATACTATACCATGCTTTTGCTGCATCTTGCTCAATAACTCCTGAACTTTCAATTTTGTCAATAAAAGGAGCGGAGCTTCCGTCCATGATTGGAATTTCTGGACCGTTCACTTCTATAAGAACGTTATCAACACCCATGCCAACTAATGCTGCTAAAATATGTTCAACCGTACTCACTTTTGCATCCCCAACCTGAAGTGTGGTACCTCGACTTGTATCTGTTACTAAATCACAATCTGCTTTAATGATGGGTTGATTAGGAAGGTCTGTTCTTTGGAACTGAATGCCAAAACCAGGGTTAGCAGGATTCAAAGTCATGTCTACTAAAACACCCGTATGTAAACCAGTACCACTAATGTGAATACTATCTTTTAAAGTATGTTGCTTGTCAGGATTAAAATGTTGATCCATTAGTTATAATTTATAATTTACCCGTAAAGGGGTGATATTCAGCAAAAATACGGCCGAATTACCCTTTTTGAGTCAGTTGCTGTACTAATATTTCAAGTTCTTTAACTCTTTTGTCTAAAGCAGGCAGGTTTCTTAAGTGTACTTGAGCCCTTAAAGTGGCATTATGATCCCCTGCTGGGTATCCGGTAACTGTTGAATTAGCCGTTTTGATATTCTTTGTAACACCCGATCTTCCTGCAATTTTAACACCATCCGCTACACTTAAATGACCAGCAATACCCGACTGTCCTCCCATCATGATGCCCTTACCAACTTTAGTGCTGCCACTAATACCAGTTTGGGCTGCAATGACTGTATTTTCTCCTATCTCCACATTATGTGCTATTTGAACCAAATTGTCTAGTTTAACCCCCTTTCTAATAATAGTAGAACCAATAGTAGCTCTGTCAATAGTAGCGTTCGCTCCAATTTCTACATGGTCTTCAATAATGACATTGCCAAGTTGAGGAACTTTTTGATAACTGCCGTCTGTTTTTGGAGCAAAACCGAATCCGTCACTTCCAATAATTGCACCGCTATGAATAGTTACATTGTTTCCAATTATACAATCTGAATAAACTACCACACCAGGGTTTAATGTAACGTTATTTCCAATTTTTACATGTTCTCCAATAAACACATTTGGAAATATTTTTACATTTTCTCCAAGTACCACATTTTCTCCGATATGTGAAAAGGCACCTACAAAGTGTTGAGCACCTAGTTTGGCAGTGGTGGCAATAAATGAAGGAGTTTGAATTCCTACAAGTGTCGCTGCTTTTAATTCCTGATATTTAGTTAATAAAGTAGCAAAGGCTGCATAAGCATCCGGAACTCTAATTAAAGTCGCACTAATTAGAGTTTTTAAAACAAGTGAATCATTTACAATAATGATAGATGCTTTAGTAGTATATAAAAAGTCCTCATATTTAGGGTTGGCTAAAAAAGAAATTTGTCCTTGAGTAGCTTCTTCAATTTTCCCGAATTGCTTCACTGCAATTGTTGCATCACCTTCCACCTTGCCTTGTATCATCATTGCAACTTGTTGCGCGTTAAATTCTAGCATGCTTTAATTTTTGATTGGGGGAATTATGCACTAAGTGTACAAATGTAAAATTTTTTCACTGGGGCAGAAAGACTTTCATTAATTAAGGCGTTCTGAATAGCCGAAATATTAGCTATTTCACCCGATTTTAGCAATATTTTAATACTTTCCTCGGTTGTCTTGTACATGGTGTTAGAAGTTTCTCCCTTAAAGCACAAATAGGAGCGGTCTTCCTGGTTCATTGGGAAAGCAGTTTTTACCGTCAACTGAGCTGCTTCCCATTGACTTTGATCAATTGGATTTGCTTGCATTAAACATTTATAACACTGTCTATTTAAAAACCTAGTGCATAATAAAGATAAAATAGGGTCGGTATGATGCTGCCATTTTTTTATAGCAAACAACACATCTGTATCGTCTAATTGACAAAAAGCGTTTAAGTCAATTTCAGCTAATTTTCCAGAAAA
>CALPWK020000013.1 GCA_943327245.2 Comamonas sp. lk
ATTATTAAAAATTTATTAAAATA
Organism: Comamonas sp. lk; assembly: GCA_943327245.2. Classification (GTDB taxonomy): domain Bacteria; phylum Bacteroidota; class Bacteroidia; order Chitinophagales; family Chitinophagaceae; genus Sediminibacterium. The sequence continues at coordinate 24 of CALPWK020000013.1, forward strand.
GGCGCTTCGAAATTAATTACTAGTCTTAAGGCTGGCTCTAAGCATTCTGTCTTTGCCATACATGTCTTTTCTTATTTCAGCATGGTAGCCCATCTCATCAAATAAGGCAAGTATTGCTTGTCGTTGATCATGATGAATCTCAAAAAATATTTGTCCCTTAGGTGCTAAATATTTCTCACCTAGTCTTCCAATCGCTTTATAAAAAATCAATGGATCCTCATTCGTAACAAATAAGGCAATAGAAGGCTCGTATTTTTTGACTTGCACTTGCATATTGGCGGTTTCTCTAAATGGAATATAAGGTGGATTGCTAACTATAATATCATAAGACTGCGGTAATGAATTCAATTTTAGAATATCGTCCTGTATCCAGTCAATGTTCGCATGTAATGCTTCCGCATTTTTTTTAGCAACTTCTAATGCAGCTTCACTAATATCTAAAGCAGTCACGGAGCAATTAGGTAATAATCTTTTTAATGAAATAGCAATACAGCCCGATCCTGTACCAATGTCAATTAGCTGCATTGGCTTTTGAATAATATTCGCATATTCAATTACCCAGTCCACTAGTTCCTCCGTTTCAGGTCTTGGGATTAACACACTTTTATTTACTAGGAACTCATTACCCATAAACCATGTTTTCCCTAAAATATATTGAATTGGTTTTCCTGTAATTAATTCATCAGCCAATTCATTAAGTTCTAAAACCTTAGCTTCTTCTATTTCATCATTTTTCCGCATTGCTTGTTTAAGGGTGTCCCATGCTGTAACGTGTTCAATAAGCATTGCAATAATACTGTTCAATTCAATAGGTTCGTAGGTATTAGCTAGCTTATGCTTCAATGCTTGTTTGATTTCAAGTAAACTCATACTGCAATGTTACAAATCATTGGGCATTATGAATTAGCTTTGCGAGGATATTATGGATCCTTTTTATTATTCTACGATTGAGCAGCCAGCTATGGCTGAATTTAAAGATAGGGGCAGTAAGTTTTTTGCTTATAGTTTCCCAGTGAATTCTATAGAATCAGCTAAGAAAAAGCTAGCCCAGTTAAAAAAGGAAAATCCCAAGGCAGTACATCATTGCTTGGCATATAGAATTGGAGTAGATGGGAGTACGTTTAGAGTTTCAGACGACGGAGAGCCTTCTGGTTCAGCAGGCAGGCCAATTTTGGGCCAAATAGACAGCAAACAGTTGACAAATATAATGGTGGTGGTGGTGCGCTATTTTGGAGGTACTTTATTAGGAGTCCCTGGATTAATCAATGCCTATAAGACAGCTACTTCTTTAGCATTACAATTATCACCTATTATTCAGAAAGCAGTTGAGATAGCCTATGAAATTAATTTCGATTACCATCAAATGAATGAAGTGATGATGGTAATTAAACAGTATAACTGTTCCGTTGTGGAGCAGTCGGCACAACTTTTTGTAGCACTCAAAGTTGGGATTCCAAAAAACAGATTAGAAGAAGTCTTAAATAAACTGAATGATTTACAAGGCATTACTTATAAAACTACGTTGATATTGTAGTAATTATTGATTAGGCCCTTCCTTCCTTCCTTAATACTTATAAAAACCTACTCCTGTTTTAATTCCCAGTTTTCCTTCTGCAACCATTTCAACTAATAAGGGGGCAGGCGCATATTTCGTATTATCAAATCCTTCTTTCATGATGTCTAAAATATTCTTACAAACGTCAAGGCCAATATAGTCAGCCAACTGTAATGGTCCCATAGGATGGGCCATACCCAATTTCATAATTTGATCAATGGTGTTAGCATCACTTACCCCTTCTGATAAAGCAATAATTGCTTCGTTGATCATTGGCATCAATATTCTATTAGCTATAAATCCAGGAAAGTCTTTTACAACACATGGAATTTTATTGATTGCCTCTGTAAGTTTCACGATCGTTTCTGTAACAACAAGGCTTGTTTGATCCCCGTTAATAATTTCAACTAATTTCATTACAGGTACTGGATTCATAAAATGCATGCCTATTACTTTTTCCGGCCGCTTTGTAACAGCGCCTAATTGGGTAATGCTTATGGAAGAAGTATTGCTAGCTAAAATACAATTAGATGGGGCGTATTGGTCAATTAAAGAAAATATCTTTTTTTTGATTTCACTATTTTCTGTGGCCGCTTCTATTACTAGGTCGGCATTTACAACGCCTAGCTCAATACTTTCAAAAATACTAATATTATTAAGTGTACTTATTTTATTGGCTTCGTCAATGCTGCCTTTGCTTATTTGGCGGTCTAAGTTTTTCTGAATAGTTTGTAAAGCTTTCTCTAAGGCAGTATGCTGAGTGTCAATTAAATTAACCTTATAACCTTTTTGCGCAAATACATGTGCAATGCCATTTCCCATGGTACCTGCTCCAACTACTGCAATAAGATTCATTTTAAATTATTTTTTTGATTTGTAATCTCCACGTTTCCACGAATTAATAAAACTTCTCCACGCGCTAGGATTTAAAATATTCATTGGTGGCAATTGTCCTGAATAATAATATTTAGAAGCTTGTTGGCTTAAAGAGGCGTTAACAGCCTCTTTCCCGTCATAAGGTAAACTAGAAAGAATGATTCTTTTTTGACTCATACTCGTATTCTTTCTAGCAGTTTCATATAAATCCTCGTCTACTTTTGCATTGGCAAAATCACGTTCAAACTGAGCTCTTGTTGGTCTCGGCTTTAATATAGTAGCAGGTAAAAAGTTAGTATCATTCACCATTAATTGAATTACACTATACTGATTTCCTTCTAAATTTTCTGGGATTTGAATTAGCCTGTCTTTAAATCCAACGCAAGAAAAAGTAATACGCTCTCCTTTATTAACTGCTATCGAAAAGACGCCGTCATTATTGGTAATAGTGCCTCTGCCTTTGTTCTTAACTACAATGCTTGCATAGGGGATCGCTTTTAAACTATCTGCTGTCATAACAACTCCAAATAATTGCACAACGGAATCTCTGTATACATTAGGGGCATTAGTGGTCACTTGTGCAAATAACTGGGTACTTGACATTGATAAGTATAAACAAATTAAACCTCCTATTAATTGCTTTTTCATGTTATTACAAAATTAAGTACCAAAGACTAAAAAACGAAGATAAAAGTCATAATCCTTGATTTATTTGGACAAAATAAGGCCAATGAGCGTTAACTTCGCCAAGGTTTAATTTATTTAACAAAAACTTCCAAAATGACAGAGGTAGAAATCCTAAAAGCACTTAGTAATGTGCAAGAACCTGATTTAGGCAAAGACTTAGTGACATTGAATATGATCAAGGACGTGAAGATAGATGGAGATGAAGTTAGCTTTACAATTGTTTTAACAACTCCTGCATGCCCTATGAAGGATTTGATGAAAAATGCATCTGAAAATGCGATCAAGTTATTGGTAAACAAGGCAGCGAAAGTGACAGTTAATTTTACTTCAAATACAACAAGTTTAAGAAAGGACGAGAAGACAGTATTGTCAAAAGTGAAAAATATTATTGCGGTAGTAAGCGGCAAGGGTGGAGTTGGTAAAAGTACCGTGTCGGCAAATCTAGCATTAGCATTAGCAGCAGGTGGCGCTAAAGTGGGATTAATGGATGCTGATATTTATGGACCAAGTGTACCCATAATGTTTGGAGTAAGAGGTCAAAGGCCTTTAATGAAGGATGCGAATGGCGAAGGTATTATTTTGCCAATTGAAAAATTCGGTATTAAATTAATGAGTATTGGTTTACTAGTTGACGAAAAAGATGCAGTAGTTTGGAGAGGGCCTATGGCAAGTAGCGCCATTAGACAATTTATTTCAGACGTTGATTGGGACGAGTTAGACTATTTAGTAATTGATATGCCACCAGGTACCGGAGATATTCATTTAACCATTATGCAAACCGTTCCAGTAACGGGTGTTGTAATAGTAACTACTCCTCAAACAGTGGCTTTGGCAGATGCGAAGAAGGCGATAGCGATGTTTGGTCAAGCTAATGTGAATGTCCCTATTATTGGATTGATAGAAAATATGGCTTATTTCACACCAGCAGAATTACCTGAGAATAAATATTATTTATTTGGAAAAGACGGAGGCAAGCATTTAGCAGACGAGTATGATTTGCCTTTCTTAGGACAAGTTCCGCTCATTCAATCTATCAGGGAAGGTGGAGATTTAGGGGTGCCTGCTATGGTAGGAGAGGACGCCATTACAAAAGAAGCATTTACAAAAGTAGTTTCAAATGCAGTAAGACAAATTGCAATGCGCAATGCAAATCTTCCTAAAACACAAACAATTAATGTAGGCTAGTCATGTCGAAAAAAATAATTATTGCAATAGATGGATTTTCTTCTTGTGGGAAAAGTACATTGGCTAAAGCATTGGCTACTGAATTATCATATGTTTTTATAGACACAGGGGCTATGTACAGAGCTATTGCCCTATTCTTTTTAAGAAATGATATCGACTTTAACAAGGAGGAGGCTATTAAGAACGCGTTAAAGCAGATTAAACTTCATTTTCAATTTAATCCTAGCACTGGTAAAAGTGATATGTATTTAAACGATGAAAATGTAGAGCAAGCAATTCGTGAAATGTATGTAAGTTCAAAAGTGAGTGAAGTGGCTGCGTTGGCAGCGGTGAGAGACTTTGCAGTAGCGCAACAACAAGCAATGGGAATGGCAAAAGGAATTGTTATGGATGGCCGAGATATAGGAACCGTAGTATTTCCCAATGCGGAATTAAAAATATTTGTAACAGCAGACCCTGCAGTCAGAACTAACAGAAGATATTTAGAATTAGCTGCAAAAGATCCCAATATTAGCAAAGAAGCAGTTTCTGAAAATTTGACTCATAGGGACTTGATAGACAGTACACGGGAACATAGTCCTTTAAAGCAGGCAAATGACGCGATGGTATTAGACAATACGAATATGAATCAGGCAGAACAATTTGAACTGGCTTTGCAATGGGCTAAAGCATTAATTTAGTTCAGATTCCCATTTTTCAGTTAGTTGTTCTAAGCGGTCTTCCACTTTATAAAAGGAAGCTATTTTGTAAATCACTTCCTCTACGACTGCATCCGGACAACTGGCTCCACTTGTCATAAGTATGGTAACAGGAGAAGTGGTTGGTAAGTAATTGTCTACAATTACGGATTGCTTGTCCTTCCAATTTGTTTTCTGTATTTGAAACTGGTTGAAAATTTTACTAACATCGTCAATGAAATAAGTAGGTAGTTTTTGCTCGCAAAGTTCAACTAAATGAGAGCTATTACTACTATTTTTGCCACCCATTACAATAGCTAAATCTGCTTTAGTTTCTAAAAGTCCTATTACAGCAGACTGATTGTCATTCGTAGCATAGCAAAGTGTATCGCGCGTATCAGCAAAATGATCACTTAAATTAGCTACTCCAAATTTTTCAATGATCACTTTCTTTAAATAATCTGAGATTGCTTGTGTGTCGGTGGCTAATTGTGTTGTTTGATTGACTACTCCAATTTTTTGTAAATGAATAGCAGGATCAAAACTAGGAGAGTATCGGCCTTTAAATAAAATTTCAAATTCTGTAATGGGTAAACTGCCAGAAATTATGTTACCTAACAATATTGTCTCCTCCATATCATTCAAAATAAGGGTAGGCGTATTGGATGCAGCATGTGAAAATGTGGCTCTTGTTTCTTCGTGTTTTGGTTTCCCATGTATAATAATGGAGTAGCCTTTTTTTGCAATTTGTTCGCTTCTGTTCCAAACCTTCTCAACAAAGGGGCAAGTGGTATTGTACTTTTGTATATCAATACCCTTTGCTTGTATCTGAGCTTCTAGTTCTAAGGTAGTACCAAAAGCGGGGATCATCACAACGTCGTCAGCATTCAGTGTACTTAGCGGGATTATCTCATTTCCATTAGTATCATGTAAAAATTGAACACCTTTTTTTGTAAGGTCGGCATTCACTTGTGGGTTATGAATCATTTCACTTAATAAAAAAATACGCTTCCCTTGATTTTCCTCAATCGTCTTATAAGCAATATTTATAGCATTTTCTACTCCATAGCAAAAGCCAAAATGCCTCGCCAAGTATATTTTTATCGGGCCTAGGTCTAATAAGGTAGGCGTAAAGTCCTTCTTTAATTTATCATTTTCCTTACGCTTAAGTTTAATAGCGGTAATTAATCTACTTCTATAACCAGCAGGGACTTCGAAATTTTTCATCAGTTGATATTTATGGAGTAACAAGGGCAAAAGTACATAGTTTATTGTATAAATATGCAGTTACTAGGCTGTGTAACTTATCTTTGCGCCATGCATTATGTATCTGTAGAAAATTTAACTAAAAGTTACGGTATTACGCCACTATTTAAAGGCATTAGTTTTAATATTAACGAAGGGGATCGTATTGCCTTGGTTGCAAGGAATGGGGTTGGGAAAAGTACCCTTTTGCGTATTCTTTCTGGGAATGAAGTGCCAGATTCCGGCACCGCTAAATTGCACAAAGATGTTCATTTGGTATTGTTTGAACAAGACCCCAAGTTTATCGAGACTGCCTCGGTAACCCAAAACTTATTTAATCAGGCGCATCCCATAATGAAAGCGATTAGTAATTATGAAATGGCAATGGAAACAGAAGACGAGCAATTAATTACGGATGCCATTATGGAAATGGAGGAAAATAATGCATGGGATTTTGAATCCAAAGTAAAAACTATTTTAACACAGTTAAACATTCACCATTTAGAGCAACCCGTTTCAAAATTAAGTGGAGGTCAACGCAAGCGCGTTTCATTGGCTAAAACTTTGATTCAAATTGGATTCGAGCCCAAGCATGTTTTATTGTTAATGGACGAGCCTACGAATCACTTGGATTTAAATATGATTGAGTGGCTGGAAAATTATTTAATGCAAGAGAAAGTTACTTTATTACTGGTGTCGCATGATAGATATTTCTTAGAGTCTGTAACCGATGAAATTTGGGAATTAGAAAGAGAGAATTTGTATACTTATAAAGGAGATTACGAAAATTACTTAGAAAAGAAAGCGGCAAGAATTGAGTCTGAATTAGCGAGTATAGACAAAGCTAAAAATACTTTTAGAAAAGAATTAGAGTGGATGCGCAAGCAGCCAAAAGCAAGGACTACTAAAAGCAAGAGTAGGCAAGATAATTTTTACGAGGTAGAATCAAAAGCGAAGCAAAAAATAGACGATAGCAATTTGCAATTAGACATGAAGATGACTCGATTGGGAGGTAAAATCATTGAGGCGAAGAAGGTGTATAAGTCTTATGGCGACTTGGTGGTATTAAAAGGCTTTGACTACACATTCAGCAAGGGAGAGCGTATTGGCATTGTTGGAAAGAATGGCGTAGGCAAGTCTACTTTCTTACAAATATTACAAGGCATTACGGAACCAGATAGCGGCAAAATTAATGTAGGTGAAACAATTGTTTTTGGTCACTTCTCGCAGGAGGGCTTGACGTATAAAAAAGACATGCGGGTGATTGAGTATCTAAAAACATTTGCAGAAAATTTTCCATTAGCAAGTGGCGGTTCTTTAAGTGCTACTCAATTTCTTGAATTATTCTTGTTCACTCCAGACAAGCAGTACACTTATTTAAGTGCTTTAAGTGGTGGAGAAAAAAAGCGATTACAACTATTAACTATATTATTTAAGAATCCAAATTTCTTAATTCTAGATGAGCCTACTAATGATTTGGATTTGCCAACATTAGCAGTGCTAGAGCAATTCTTGATTGATTTTGCAGGTTGCGTATTATTGGTGTCGCATGACAGGTATTTTATGGATAAATTAGTAGACCACTTATTCATTTTCGAAGGAGATGGTGTTATTAGAGATTACCCTGGAAATTATACTCAGTTTAGAATTTTAGAGAAGTCTAAAGCAAGCTTAAGTTCGGTAAGCTCTGATATTACTACACAAAAATCACATGATGCACCTATAGTTAAAGAAACAAAGGCAGCGGCAGTAGTTGTTGAAAAAACAAATACCCCAGCAAAGCCTGTTGAGAAAATGACCTATAAAGAAAAACTAGAATTAGAAACACTTAACAAGTTGATACCTGAATTGGAAGCGAAAAAAGAAAAATTAACGATAGCCTTAAATGATCCTAGTTTAAAGTATAATGAGATTACAGATTTAAGTGATCAGTTGGGTGGTTTAAATTTGGAATTGGAAATAGCAGAACTAAGATGGCTAGCGCTAAGTGAGAAGCAATAGAATATTAAAAAAAATGAGGCCTATGCACCTTTTAAATGAGGCCTAAGTATTAATAAGCGCAGAAAATTAGTTTATAAATTAGTTTAAGATTTAAAAATGCCCCCGTTTTTAAACTCGATTTCCTAATCAAAACTAATAACTATGAAACCAATCGAGCGCATCGCAATGTATTTACAATTCAACTCCATTACACCACACGCTTTTGAAAAGAAAATCAAATTGTCTAATGGTTATTTTTCTAAGCAATTTAGAAACAAAGGATCCGTCGGTTCTGATATCTTAATTAAGATACATGAGCTATACAAGGATATTGATATCATGTGGGTACTTACAGGGGAAGGCCAAATGTTAAAAGACCCATCTAGGTTGGCTAATAATAGTTTGACTTCTCAGGTGGATGAATTTTCTTACAAATACGAAACAGAAAGTAAGAAATTTAAAATTCTAGAAGACGATTTAGAGAAGTTAAATATTGTGGTAAAGGATAAAGAGAAAATAATTTCTCTTTATGAATTCATGATTAATAACAATAGTGTCTCAAGCCAGAGTCAAGCAGCCAATGTGATTTAAATAATAAAGCCTCCCAAATTATATGAATGTGGGAGGCTTTATTTATAGAGTATCTTAGTAGTTAAGACTGGTTATTTTAGTAAACTAAAAACCGAGTGAATTAAACTAAGCATAAGACGAAACAGGTTCACAAGTGCAAATTAAGTTTCTGTCACCATGTGTATTATTTACTCTTGCAACACTTGGCCAGAATTTATTTAATTGCACATACGATAATGGGAATCCAGCTTTTTGTCTTGAGTACTTATGGTCCCAAGCGTCAGCACAAATAACTTTTTGAGTATGAGGTGCATTTTTCAATGGGTTATCTGTTTTGTCTAATTCGCCTTTTTCAATGGCAATAATTTCATCATGTATCGCTAATAATGCATCACAGAAACGATCCAATTCAGCCTTATCTTCACTTTCTGTTGGTTCAATCATAAAGGTTCCTGGAACTGGGAAACTCATAGTTGGTGCATGGAATCCATAATCTATCAAACGTTTTGCAACATCCTCAGCTTCTATACCTGCGCTAGCTTTAAATGGTCTTAAGTCAATAATAAATTCATGGGCACATGTGCCATTTTTTCCAGCATATAAAATAGGGTATACTTTTTCTAGTCTAGATCTCATGTAATTCGCATTTAGAATAGCGAATGAAGTTGACAAGGTTAATCCTTTAGCACCTAGCATTTTAATATAAGCATAGCTAATTAATAAAATACTAGCAGATCCCATTGGGGCTGCACTTACTGCATTTGCATCATTGCCATTAACATCATGGCCGGGCAAGAATGGAGCTAACTTGTCATTTACACAGATAGGGCCCATGCCAGGTCCACCACCACCGTGTGGTATTGCAAATGTTTTATGTAAGTTTAAGTGACATACGTCTGCACCAATATTACCAGGACTTGTTAAACCTACTTGAGCATTCATATTCGCCCCGTCCATATAAACTAGTCCTCCAAAGTCATGAATAGATTGGCAGATATCAATGATAGTTTCTTCAAATACACCGTGTGTAGAAGGGTAAGTTACCATTAAAGCACCCAAATTGTCTTTGTGTAATGATGCTTTAGCTTTAAGGTCTGCAACATCGATATTGCCAGCGGCATCACAAGCTACAACTACCACTTTAAAGCCCGCCATTACCGCACTTGCAGGGTTGGTTCCATGAGCACTAATTGGAATTAATACGATGTTACGATGAGTTTCTTTTCGATTATGATGATAAGAGCGAATAGTTAATAAACCAGCGTATTCACCTTGTGCGCCACTATTAGGTTGCAAGCTACATGCAGTAAAGCCAGTAGTTTCACATAAGTAAGCACTTAGTTCTTTTGCAATCTCTTGATAACCCAAAGTTTGATGCGCAGGTGCAAATGGGTGTAAGCCACCAAAGCTAGCCCAGCTCACTGGGATCATTTCGGTTGCTGCATTTAGTTTCATAGTACAACTTCCCAAGCTAATCATACTAGTGTTCAAAGAAAGGTCTTTGTTTTCTAGCGATTTGATGTAGCGCATCATTTGTGTTTCACTATGATGTGTATTAAATACTGGGTGTTGTAAATAAGAAGAAGTTCGAACTAAATTAGCAGGAACAGTTATATTTTTTATAGAAGCATTTAATGCAGTTGCTTTCTTACTAGTCAATTTTTCAAATAAAGCAACTATAGCTTGAATGTCATGAATAGAACTTACTTCGTCGATAGTGATGCTTACTGTCCCGTCTTTTGAATAATTAAAATTAATGTCTGACGCTGCAGCTAATTGGTATAAACTAGTTGCGTCAAATCCTTTAATATGCAAGGTGTCAAAATAAAACTCATTCACTTGTTCAATGCCTAAAGACTTTAATTGTTGCTCTAAGCTTTGCGCTAACGCATGAATGCTACTTGCAATTTTCTTCAGACCAACTGGTCCATGATATACGGCATACATTGCAGCCATATTTGCTAATAATGCTTGCGCCGTACAAATATTGGAAGTTGCTTTTTCTCTTTTAATATGTTGTTCTCTTGTTTGCAAAGCCATCCTTAAAGCACGGTTGCCTTGCGCGTCAATACTTACGCCAATTAATCTACCTGGCATTCCTCTTTTGAATTCATCTTTAGTGGCGAAATAAGCAGCATGTGGTCCGCCAAAGCCCATTGGGACTCCGAATCTTTGTGTGTTACCTACTGCTACGTCTGCATTTAATTCTGCCGGGCTTTTTAGTAAGGTTAACGCTAAAATATCGGCTACTAGAATTACATAACCTCCAGCTTGATGCACTTGGTCAATAAATGTAGTGTAGTCTTGAATTGAGCCAGTTGCATTTGGATATTGGATGATAGCCCCAAAGAAACTGTTGTCTATAGCAATTGTTTTATAATCACCTTCTACTAATTCAATTCCAATTGGATTAGCTCTTGTTTGTAATACCGATTTTGTTTGTACAAAAATAGATTGATCTACAAATAATTTAGTTTGAGTTGCTACTTCGCTTTTATTAGCATGATTGTAAATCATAGCCATGGCTTCTGCAGCAGCAGTTGCTTCGTCTAATAAAGAGGCGTTTGCAATAGCCATACCCGTTAAGTCGGTTACCATAGTTTGGTAGTTTAATAAACTTTCCAAACGACCTTGTGCAATTTCTGCTTGGTAAGGAGTATACTGGGTGTACCAACCTGGGTTTTCGAAAATATTTCTAAGTATAACACTTGGAGTAATTGTTCCATAATAGCCTTGTCCAATATAATTTTTTGCAACAATATTTTTTGATCCAGTAGCATGTAATGATTGTAACATTTCAAACTCAGTCAAACCCTCTGGGATATTCATTGGCTTAGTTAAACGAATAGAGGCCGGCACCGTTTTTTCTATTAACTCCTCAAGGCTTTTAACGCCAATAGCAGCTAACATAGTTGTGGTATCTGCCTCATTTGGGCCAATATGTCTTTGTATAAATTCCGCTTCGCTCTTACTCATTTTCGACTGTATTGAAATTGTTTAAAAATTGCCACAAAGATAATCATTTATAAGTCGTGCCGGGGAACAATCGGAGCAAGGCGTATTCAATGGGGAAAGCTTGTGGAAGAGTTGTAAAAGGTTTACATTTGTATCCTATTATGGAGCCATCTATTGAACAATTTTACGAACAACCAGCACCTGAGATACTTAAAAAGTTTCAAAACTTCTTAAAAAGGGTAGACAAGCGGACTATTTTAAAGCAATTACCTATAATGCATGAAGCTGCTTTTGAGAAAATTAGCTGTCTAGAATGTGCTAGATGTTGTAAAACATACTCCCCTCGATTCAAAATGCCTGATATCAAGAGAATCAGCAAGGTGGTGGGTATGAAGGAAACGGCCTTTATTGATACTTATTTGTCAATGGATAGTGAGGGGGATTATGTTACCAAGCAAAGGCCCTGTCCTTTTTTAGGGAATGACAATGCTTGTAGTATTTATGACCATCGCCCTTCTGATTGCGAAAGATTTCCTTATACCGACGAAGATGTATTTTTTAAACGTCCTGCGATTACATTAAAAAATGCAGAATTTTGCCCAGCAGTTCATTCTGTAATTGTTGATTTATTGGCTGAGAATAAATAGGAGCGTTTAAATAGGGCGTCTCAGTACTTTTAGTACTCCATTTTTCTTAGTGAAGGGGCTTTAAACCAAGTAGTAGTAACTACTATAATAGTCATTATCCCGCCAAATACAACAGAAGGAACTACGCCTAAAGCTTTTGCTGCTAATCCACTTTCAAACTGTCCTAGCTCGTTGCTACTATTTATAAACATGGAGTTTACGCTCATGACCCTTCCCCGCATGTGATTGGGTGTTTTGAGCTGAACGATGGTGCCGCGTACAATCATGCTAAAGCCGTCTAATATTCCACTTAAAACTAGTGCAGTAAAGGATACCCAGAAAGTGGTAGAAAGTGCAAATACAATAATACACACACCAAAACCAGCAACAGCAATTAATAATTTTTTTCCTTGGCCACTATGTACAGGGAAAATAGTGATGATAAATATAATTAAAATGGCGCCAATATCGGAAGCTGCATTTAACCATCCAAATCCAATAGGACCAGCCTTTAAAATGTCTTTTGCAAATACAGGAATCATGGCTACAGCGCCTCCAAATAATACTGCGAATAAGTCAAGGGACAAGGCACCAAATACTTCTTTAGTCTGCACCACAAATCGAATACCTTCTTTTACACTTTCCAATGTCTTCTGGTCACTTACTTGAGCATGAGGAGGCTTTGGATTAATCTTTGCAATAAAAAAATAACCAATAAAAACAAGTGCTACAACAATAATAAGGGATCCATTATTACCGAATCCAGCAATAAAAAAACCAACTGCAGCATGACCAATAACAGAAGCACTTAGCCAAATTCCCTGGCTCCAAGTGGTTGCGTTTTGTAGTAAATTTTTTGGCATAAGGTCTCCTACGATTGTTCCAAACGTAGGACCTGTAAAAGCTCTAATAATACCGGTACAAAAAATGATAAAATAAATACAAATAGCAATTTGCAAATTGGAGAATTTACTGGTGCTAATGGAAGTGGATAAAAACAATAGCACTAGGGCACATGCCCAATATAGCATTACGCCAGTGAGTAACATTTTTCTTTTCTCACTTATATCAATAACATGCCCAGCATATAGTGCTAATGAAACGGCAGGAATTACTTCTGCCAAACCAATAAGTCCAATAGCAAAGGGGTCATTTGTTAATTCATATATCCACCAGCCCACCAAAGTTCCCATCATTCGGAGTCCCATAATAAACAAAAAACGACCAACCATCAAGTTTCTGAATTCGGCTACTTTTAATGCGCCAAATGGGTCTTTGATTTGTTTAGTTTGGCTTGGTTCCATAGGATATTAGGGTAAGTTAAAATAATGCTGACCTTCTTCAAGGTCTTTTTCTAAGGCGTCAATAATTACTTTAAAATGGGCTTCATTGTATAAGAAATCTGCATTACTAGCGTCTACAAAAATAGTTCTAATATTATGTTGTTTAATATAGCTAGTATAGGTTTCCTGTATTTTAAATAAATATTCGTCAGGGATAGATTGCTCGAATTTGCGATTTCGTTTTTTTATATTGCCTTGCAATTTATTTACTGGTGCGTGCAAGTAAATTAAAATATCTGGAGGAGTGAGTTGCTGGTAAAACACATCAAACATTTTTTGATATAATCTAAACTCTTCTTCTGGCAAATTGGCCTTGGCAAATAATAAACATTTGGTAAACATATAATCAGAAACAGTAACTTCTTGAAAAAGGTCGCCTGCTTTAAGTAATTCTTGTTGTTGTTTAAATCGCTCTGCTAAAAAAAACAATTCTAATGGGAATGCGTATTGTTTTGGGTTCTCGTAAAATTTTGTCAAAAAAGGATTTTCCGCAAATTCTTCCAATACCGTTTTGGCATTAAAATGTTGCGCTAGTAAATGCGTAAGGGTGGTCTTACCTGCTCCAATATTCCCCTCGATTGCTATAAAATGATACTTCATGTTTTTCTAATACTGAAGGTCAAATATAAGTTGCAGAAGGCTTATCTGTCGATTTTTTTATACACAGTTGCAATATCCTTGCACTCTCTTAATAATTCACTATTTGACTTATTAAAAACAGGATGAATAAATGTAGGAGCAATCTCTGTTAATGGGATAAGAACAAAATTCCTTTCTGCCATACTTGCATGCGGAACAGTTAACTGCTTCAAGTTGATAATTTCGTCATTAAAATAAATAATATCGATATCTATCTTTCTTGGTCCTAGATGAATAGCTCTAGTTCGACCTAAAGACAATTCTATAGCTAGTATAGTATGTAATAAATCGGTAGCATTTTTTTTGGTTTCAATACATAATGCCTGATTAAAAAATGAGGGTTGCTCCTTAAATCCCCATGCTTCTGTTTCGTAAATAGCGGATTGACTTAGTATATTTCCACATTGCATTACTATTGCATTGCTGGCTTCCTGCAGATTTGCCAGTCGGTCACCCATATTACCGCCTATCAGTAGGTATGCTTTATTCATAGATGTATTCTAAAATTGGCACAAATATCCATAATTTTACAGCGTTACCCTATTTTATGGGCATCTATTTGCAATTAAGCATTCAATAAATTTTGTACACATGAAATCGTTCTTCAAGTCTTTTTTCGCAAGCCTATTGGCCTTAATTATATTTACATTTATTGGAATCCTTTTTATTATTGGTATTGCAGCTACGTTTTCCAAAGAAGAGGCTAAAACAATCGCGTCCAATTCCGTTATAGTTGTAGACATTTCAGAAACTTTTCAAGAGCAAAGCAAGTCTGATCCATTTACAGAAATCATGAATAAGAAAAAAGGAAAAACACCCAGCCTGTCGGAATTGGTGAATCTTATTCATTACGCAAAAAACGACTCTTCCATAAAAGGGATTTATATAAAGTGTCAACAAAATCCAAATGGATACGCTGCATCTGAAGAAATCAGAAAAGCAATAATAGACTTTAAAACGTCGAACAAATTTGTAATCGCATATGGTGAAACGATTACTCAGAAAGGGTATATGATTGGGAATGCTGCAAATTTGATTTATACACATCCCCAAGGAGGTATTGAGTGGAAAGGATTTAGTTATGAGTCTTTGTTTTTAAAAGGGTTGTTAGATAAATTAGAAATTCAACCTCAAATATTTTATGCAGGAAAATTTAAGAGTGCTACAGAACCATTTAGATTTTCGCAAATGTCTGATGCCAATAAATTACAGACGAGTGTTTGGATGGGAGGTATTTATAATGATTTTGTTCAAAATACAGCGACTAGCAGAAACTTGTCTGTAGACAGCTTGAAATATATAGCAGAGGAAGGCAAAGTACAAACCGCTTATGATGCTGTAAAATATAATTTAGTGGACGCGTTAATGTATGACGATCAGGTTAAAAAAATTATTGCAAAAAAAATACATATTGCCAAGGAGGAGAAGATTCCGTTTGTTACAATAAATGAATACGCGAGTGCAGTAGCTATTCGAGGAACTGGTTCTGGGAAAATAGCTGTAGTATATGCTGACGGTGATATTGTAATGGGGAAGAATCAAAAAACTTCTATTGCAAGTGACGATTTTAGAGTTTTATTGCAAAAAATAAGAACGGACGAATCTATTAAAGCAGTAGTGATTAGAGTCAACTCACCTGGAGGTAGCTCTTTAGCTAGTGATATATTATGGAGAGAGATTGACTTAATAAAAAAAGACAAACCAGTTATAGTAAGCATGGGAGATTATGCGGCATCGGGTGGCTATTATATCGCTTGTGGTGCGGATTCTATTTTTGCTAATGCTAATACCATTACAGGTTCCATAGGTGTGTTTTCTGTAATCCCCAATATACAAGGGTTTATGAAAAATAAACTAGGCATCACATTTGATGGTGTAAAAACTGGTAAGTATGCAGACGGGCCTTCTGCAACAAGACCATTAAATGCAACGGAACAAAGATTTATGCAATCTAGTGTTGATAGTGTTTATTATGCTTTTAAATCAAGAGTGGCATTAGGTAGGCACAAGTCTGTTGAATATATAGATTCGATAGCTCAAGGAAGAGTATGGACAGGTGCGGATGCGATTAAAGTTGGCTTAGTGGATAGAATTGGAACCTTGAATGATGCAATTGCTTCAGCTGCTAAAATGGCTCATTTGAGAGGGTTCACTATAAAATCTTTACCGGAGAGTAAATCTTTCTTAGAGTCATTTTTAGACGATTTCCAAAATGATATAAGAACCAAGGCAATTAGCCAAGAAATTGGAGCCGATCAATGGCAGGTATTGCAACAAATGAAATCGATTCGTCAAATGATGGGGGAACCGCAATCTCGATTACCTATCTTTGTAGTGAATCACCCTTAAATTGTTTATGGAAAAATATCGTCAATGGAGTGCTATGTTAGCTATAACCAAAGCTAGCTTGCGTTCTATATTCAGGAGTCCTTCCGCTGTCATATTTAGTATTGCTTTTCCTTTAATATTCATTCTAGTATTTGGTTTTATGAGTAGTGGTGGGAACGTGTCTGTAAATGTAGCAATGGACCAAAGCTCCGACACGTCGAATCCTGTTTATGCAAGTATCACAAAAATTTCGGGTTTAAAGTTTATTAAAGGGGATACTAGTAAAATTAATAGCGAATTATCCAAAGGCAGGATTGCCGCACTCATTCAAATTCAAGCAACAGGCAAACCTGGATCACCTTATATTATTAATCTAACAAGTTCAGCTGCTGCAAATCCTCAAAACATTCAATTAATACAAACTATTCTAGCATCTGTAATTAGTAAAATGAATCAAGCAGCGTTCAAAGACATTCCTTCTATTGCAACAGTTAATAATACCATACGTCAAGTACCTGGCAGAACCTATCGTACTATTGATTTTATTTTACCTGGTCAGCTTGGATTTTCATTGTTAAGCGCAGGCGTCTTTGGTGTCGCATTTTTATTCTTTAATTTAAGACAACAACTAGTTTTAAAAAGATTTTATGCAACACCTATAAGAAGACTATATATTATTTTAGGAGAGGCTTTAAGTAGAGTGATTTTTCAATTAATTACCGCTATTATAATTATAGGAATAGGTCACTTTGCATTCAAATTTACTTTAGTGCACGGGCTATTGACTTTTATTAATATTATGGCTTTAAGTTTTATTGCATTAATTCTATTTATGGGCTTTGGTTTTATTGTGAGCGGAATGGCAAAGAATGAAAGCACCATACCTCCCTTAGCCAATTTAATTACGCTGCCTCAATTCTTGTTGGCAGGCACTTTCTTTTCGATTGACAATTTCCCAACTTGGATGCAGCCATTATGTAAAATATTACCACTAACTCATTTTAACAATGCGATGCGTAATATTTCATTTGAAGGAGCTAGTTTATTTGATTGCGGCTCAGATATTGCAGTGCTTTTAATTTGGACTATTTTTGTATATGGAATTGCGTATAAAATCTTTAAATGGGAATAAATGAAATTAGTAAGATTTATAATTATTAGTGTTTTAGTTTTAAGTGTGATAGTAACTGCTATTTCAAGTTTATTTCCTTCTACTGTAATTGTGTCTAGGGCTACAGAGATAACAACTACACCAGAAAATATTGCATACTATGTTAGTAATTTGCATCATTGGGATGCCTGGATGTCTGAATGGAAAGAGAACAAAGTAACTTTCAAAGACAGTACTGCATTTATTGGAACGCAAACAATAAGGCCAATTAGCAAAACAGATACTGCTGCGACTTTTGAATGGGTGGCTACTGGTCAAGCCCCTTATACAGTTCAGATAGAGTGGATCCCTTTAAAAAAAGGAGAATATGTAATCCATTGGTCTTTTGAGCAACATGTAAATTGGTATCCTTGGGAAAAATTTCAAACATTATTGAATGAGAAATTACTAGGTGCCAAAATGGAGATTGAGTTGGCTAATCTAAAAGAAGCTATTATGAACAAGCAGCAATCTGCTACTCCTGCTCCTTAAGAAATTGAATATTTCGTTGAATGCCTTTTAGTTTTGACCTTAAAATAGGGGACTTCTTAAACCTTGCCTTAAAAGTGGTTTCTTCAATTTGAAGCCAATCGTCGGAACTCATTTGCAATAAGCCATTAAGGGGCTTAAAATGAGACTCGTTATTGGCCTTGCTAAATCTGTTCCAAGGACAAACATCCTGGCAAACATCACAACCAAATGCCCAGTCCTTATAAGGCCTGTCGGTTTCAATAACTGCTTTCTTTAATTCAATAGTAAAGTAGCTAATACAATGGTTGGCTTCGATAGTTTTATCGGGAAGGATAGCCTGTGTAGGACAAGCGTCAACGCATTTTGTACATTCGCCACAATAATCTTTGGCAATGGGATCGTCATATACTAAGTCAAGGTCTACAATTAATGTTGCAATAAAAAAGAAAGATCCGGATTGAGGCCTAATTAAATTTCCGTTTTTTCCAATCCATCCTGCACCAGATAATTTTGCCCAAGACCTTTCTAAAACAGGAGCAGAATCTACAAAACCACGACCTTCAATGGGGCCAATCATAGCTTTAGCGGTGTCTAAAAATTCAAATAATTTTTGTCGAATTACTTCGTGATAATCTTCGCCGTATGCATACTTCGCAATTTTGGGATAACCTTCTTCTTGCTGAACTGCCGGGTAATAATTTTTTAAAAAAGTGATTACAGACTTAGCGCCAGGCACTAATTTTCTAGGGTCGGTTCTTAAATCAAAATGGTTTTCCATGTAAGACATTTCTCCATGATACCCTTTATTGATCCATGCTTCTAATCGTTTTGCGTCTTCTGTTAATTCTTTCGCTTTTGCAATACCACAATACTCGAATCCCATTTGTTGGGCAAGCTCTTTAATAAATACGGTATTTGAATATTCGTTCACGCTGCAAAAATAGCAGAAAAACCTTGTAGAGACTGACTTTTATTCCGATTTAGTATATTATATAAGACATTATAACTTAAATCATAGATTGGCGCTTCTTTTGCGCATACCTTACTAAACATAAATACTTATTATGAATTTAAATCAATACACCATAAAGGCGCAAGAAGCTATTCAGGCTGCGCAGCAATTTGCATATAACAATACGAACGCATCAATTGAAACAGCACATGTATTGAAAGCGATTTTACTCGATAAGGATAGTTCTACAGAGTTTCTATTAAAGAAAAATAATGTAAATCCAGTTTTAGTATTACAAAAAGCAGAAGAGCTAATCAACACATTAGCAAAGCAGCAAACAGGGGAACCTGCTTCTAATTTGAGCCGAGATTTAAATAGCGTTTTATTAAAATCTAATGCAGCTTTAAAAACTTTTGGTGATGAATATGTTACAGTAGAACATATTTTAATTGCTATTCTACAAGTGAATGACGCTTCCGGGAAAATATTAAAAGATGCGGGCTTGACTGAAAAGGGTTTAACAACTGCTATTAAAGAATTGAGAAAAGGAGAAACGGTTAATTCTGCAACGCAGGAAACACAGTTTCAGGCTTTGTCAAAATATGCAAAGAATTTAAACGAGTTAGCTAATAAAGGCAAACTGGATCCGGTAATTGGACGGGATGAAGAAATTCGTCGCACACTACATATTCTTTCTAGAAGAAGTAAGAACAATCCTATTTTGGTAGGAGAGCCAGGAGTTGGTAAGACCGCAATTGCCGAAGGATTAGCAATGAGAATTGTAAATGGTGATGTGCCAGACAATTTAAAAAGCAAAGTTATTTATGCATTAGACATGGGACTTTTAATTGCAGGCGCAAAGTATAAAGGGGAGTTTGAAGAAAGATTAAAAGGGGTGGTTAAGGAAGTTGCTACTAGTGACGGAGAAGTAATTTTATTTATTGACGAGATTCATACATTAGTAGGAGCAGGTGGAGGAGAAGGTGCAATGGATGCGGCTAATATTTTAAAACCTGCTTTAGCAAGAGGTGAATTAAGAGCTATTGGTGCAACTACTTTGGCAGAGTATCAAAAGTTTTTCGAAAAGGATAAAGCTTTAGAACGTCGTTTCCAAAAAGTCATGATTGACGAGCCTTCAAAAGAAGACGCGATTTCAATTTTGAGAGGATTAAAAGAGCGATATGAAACGCATCATCATGTGCGTATTAAGGACGAAGCAATTATTGCAGCGGTGGAATTATCAACTAGGTATATCACAGATCGTTTTTTACCTGACAAGGCAATCGACTTAATTGACGAGAGCGCGGCAAAGTTACGTTTAGAGATGAATTCAATGCCAGAGGAATTAGACACATTAATGAGACAGATTCGTCAATTAGAAATTGAAAGAGAGGCTATTAAAAGAGAGGACAATCCTGAACAGTTAAAAGTGTTGAATATTGATATTAGTAATCTAACTGTACAACAAGACACTTTAAAAGCCAAATGGTCTCAGGAAAAAGAAATTGTAGACAAAGTACAAAAAGCTAAATCCGATATTGAGAAATTAAAACAAGAAGCGGAAATTGCAGAACGTAATGGAGATTATGGAAAAGTGGCCGAGATAAGATATGGTAAATTGAAAGAGGAAGAAACCAATTTGGAAAATTGTACAAAGCAATTACAAGAATTGGGGGAAAGTGGAAAAAGATTAATGAAGGAAGAAGTGGATGCCGAGGATATTGCAGAAAACGTAGCCAAGGCTACTGGCATTCCTGTGAGCAAGATGTTACAGTCTGACAGAGAAAAATTATTGCATTTGGAAGACGAATTGCATAAACGTGTAATTGGTCAGGAAGAAGCTATTACAGCAGTGTCGGATGCTATAAGAAGAAGTAGGGCAGGATTACAGGATCCTAAAAAGCCAATCGGGTCTTTCATATTTTTAGGAACCACTGGGGTGGGTAAAACAGAATTAGCAAAAGCTTTAGCAAACTATTTGTTTGACGAAGATTCCATGATGACACGTATTGACATGAGTGAGTATCAAGAAAAACATTCTGTATCTCGTCTGGTGGGAGCGCCTCCAGGATATGTTGGATATGAAGAAGGTGGTCAGTTAACCGAGGCGGTAAGAAGAAAACCGTATAGCGTTGTTTTATTAGACGAAATTGAAAAAGCACATCCTGATGTTTGGAATATTTTATTACAAGTTTTAGATGACGGGCATTTGACCGACAATAAGGGTAGAACGGTTAATTTTAAGAATACAATTGTTATTATGACTAGTAATATAGGAAGTCATATAATTCAAGAAACATTCGAAGGGGTCACCGATAAAAATTTAGAAGATAAAGTAGAGCAATCTAAGACAGAAGTGATGGCATTATTAAAGCAAACCATTCGTCCAGAGTTCTTGAATCGAGTTGACGAGATAATCATGTTCTCTCCATTATTGCAAAAACAAATGGCAGCTATTGTAAAAATCCAATTAGGTAATTTACAAAAATTAGTTGCTGACAATGGAATGCAAATTGAATTTAGCGATTATTTAGTGGAATACCTTTCTGACCAAGGATTTGACATGCAATTTGGGGCAAGACCATTAAAAAGATTAATTCAAAAGCTCGTAGTGAATGAACTTAGCAAGAAGATCTTAAGTGGTGAAATTGACAAGACCAAGAAGGTTTTAATAGACATATTTGACGGTTTGATCGTTTTTAGAAACGAGGTATAAGTAATTTAGTCAATCTTAAGCCCCCGTACTTAAAAAGTATTGGGGGCTTTTTGTATATTTACTGCACTATGGCAAAAGACAGAAAAGCAGCAGTTGGGTTTATTTTTTTAACTTTGGTTATTGATATAATAGGTCTAGGCATTATAATACCAGTGGTACCTCAGCTTATAAAAGGATTAATTCATACAGACAATATTAGTAAGGTTTCCTTATATGGAGGATGGCTTACTTTTTTATATGCAACTATGCAATTTTTGTTTGCACCTATGATTGGAAGCTTGAGCGACAAATATGGCAGACGACCAGTACTTTTATTTTCCTTATTAGGTTTTGGTTTAGATTATCTATTTCTTGCATTTGCACCAAGTATATTTTGGTTATTTATAGGCAGAACTATTTCGGGTATTACTGGCGCTAGTGTGACAACTGCTTCTGCATATATGGCTGATATAAGTGACGAAACCAATAGAGCCAAAAATTTTGGAATGATTGGTGCCGCTTTTGGAATTGGCTTTATTATAGGGCCAATGCTGGGAGGATTCTTAGGAGAAATAGGCCCAAGGCTTCCATTTTTAGTAGCTGCGGGATTAGCCTTGTGTAATGCATTGTATGGCTATTTCGTTTTACCAGAATCATTAGCCCCTGAAAACAGAAGAGATTTTAATTTAAAAAGGTCCAATCCATTAAGCTCACTTTTTCATTTAAGAAAATATCCTGCAGTATCTGGTTTAATTTTTTCTTTATTATTTATTTATTTAGGAAGCCATGCCGTACAAAGTAATTGGAGTTATGCAAATATTGAAAAGTTTCATTGGACACCTAAAATGATTGGGTTTTCTTTAGGGATGGTTGGTCTGCTGGTTGGTATAGTACAAGGAGTTTTGATCCGATATATTAATCCCAAATTAGGTAATGAAAAAAGCGTCTATTTGGGGATTGCTTTATATGCATTGGGACTATTGTTATTTGCTTTCGCAAGTTCCACTTGGATGATGTTTGTATTTTTAATTCCCTATTGCCTAGGAGGTATTTCTGGTCCAGCTTTGCAGTCATTAATTTCCGTTCATGTACCTAAAAATGAACAAGGCGAATTGCAAGGTTCACTAACGAGTATCATGAGCGTTACGTCCATTGTGGGGCCATTAATTATGACTAGTTTGTTTGCTTATTTTACTAAGCCGTCCAATCCTATATATTTCCCAGGATCTTCTTTTTTATTGGGAGCTATCTTTATGGTAATTAGTGCAGTGATTGCTTATTTTGTATTAAGGACAGAAACTGAGCAAATAAAGGCATAGAGTCCCTTTCTGTTGTTATATTTGTGCCTTAAATCAAGGACTTTTTATGACAGCTTTAATGACACAATTACAAGATACTGCTAAGTTTATTCAATCTAAAATTCAGGATACTGCTCATACAGCTATTATTTTAGGTAGTGGCTTGGGAAATTTGGCTACAAAAATTCAAGTGGATTTTGAAATTGCTTATACGGAGATTCCTAATTTTCCCGTTAGTACAGTAGAAGGTCATAAAGGCCGGTTAATCCTAGGTACTTTGAATGGGAAAAAAGTATGGGTTATGGAAGGACGTTTTCATTTTTATGAAGGGTATACTCCAGAACAAGTGGCTTTCCCAGTTCGTGTTTTAAAATTATTAGGTGTTCAAAATTTATTATTGTCGAATGCGGCTGGCGGAGTACATCCTGATTATGGTGTTGGAGACTTAATGATTATTAAAGACCATATAAGTTTGTTTACTATCAATCCATTAATAGGCAAAAATGAAGATAGCTTAGGAACTCGTTTTCCAGACATGAGTGAGCCTTATGCGCAAGATTTTATTGACAAGGCCAAAGCCATTGCAGCAACTCACCAAATTAAAGTACATGAAGGAGTTTATGTAGGAGTGACAGGACCAACATTTGAAACTAGAGCAGAATATAGATTGATTAAAGCGGTTGGTGGAGATGTGGTTGGAATGAGTACGGTCCAAGAGACTATTGCTGCAGTGCATTGTGGCATGAAAGTATTTGCAATAAGTGTGGTCACAGACTTAGGTATTCGTGAAGACAATAATGTAATTACACATCAAGAGGTATTAGAAGCGGCCAATGCTGCAGAACCTAAATTGACTTTGATTATTGGAGATTTAGTAAAAGCAATTGCATAAAATACATGTTCTTTAAACGCATAATATTAGGTACACTATTAATTTGTTTTTTGCAATTCAATGTCAATGCGCAAATGAATTCAGGCGGATTTAATAAAATGCCTAGAAGTAGTGGTTCTGGATTTGGATCAAAGGGGGCAGTTACGGATTCTTTACAAAGGAGAGATAAAAATGCGGACTCTATTACTATTTTTTACAAATTGTATAATAGCAATGAGATAAAAAAACTTGATAGTAGTGTAAACGATTTCTTTATTCATTTCCCTTTTAACTATACAAGCTATAATCTTGGAAATTTAGGCACAGCGAGTAAATCGTATTTATATACTCCAATACTGCAACCTGGATGGGATGCAGGTTTTCATGCGTATGATAATTATAAGTATACTGTGAATGAGACTCCAATTTATCAAACCACTAGGCCATTTACTGAACTTGGATATTTATTAGGAGGCAAAGGGGAACAATTGATTGAAATAAAACACACCCAAAACAGGAAGCAACAATTAAATTTTTCATTTGAATATCGTTTTAGCAATTCGCCCGGCAATTTAAAAAATCAAAACGCGAACTTTAACAATATGCGAATCACAGCGCATTTTCAATCAAAGAGAAAAAGATACGAAAGCTTTTTTGTGATGCTTACAAATAAGATAGCTTCTTCGGAAAATGGAGGCTTAGTGAATGCTAATTTATTAGACAGTTTAGCTTTAAACAACCCTTATGAATTAGAAACAAGACTAGGGAAAAGCGGTGCGTCTTTTAGAAATCCTTTTAATACAAGCGTTGCTACAGGTTCTATATATCAAGCAAATAATTTTATTTGGAAACAAACCTACGACGTAGGTCAAAAAGATTCTGTTGTCAAAGACACAGTGACTACCTATATGTTTTATCCTAGGTTACGTTTTCAAAATGAGATAAAATACGAGTCGAGTCAATTCCTGTTTCAGGACGAGGCGCCAGATGCTACTAAATATCTAAACTATTTTGGCTACAAAGGCTTAGCCGACTTGACGCTTAAGTTTAAAGACAATTGGAATATTTTCACAAATGAATTTAGCTTACTAAGTTATCCTCAAAAGAATAATAGTAATCAATATTTGCAATTGGGTGCTGGATACCTAAATTTGACTGCTCAGTTTATTAGCACTCCTTCTTGGTCTAATAATGACTTGTATGGATTTGGGGTTTATAAGAATAAAACAAAAAACCAAGTTTGGGATATGTCTTTGTCGGGAAAATTGTTTTTCACAGGCTATCATGCGGGCGACTATAATGCAAGTGCAGTTATCTCAAAAACGTTAACTAGTAAAGGGACTTATTTAAAACTCGGTTTTATTAATAACAACAGAACGCCTTCTGCTAATTTTATGGGTATCACTGACTTTCCGATGTATTCACTTGGTGGAATTAAAAAGGAAAATATAATTCAAGTAAATGGTGCTGTAGGAAATATGGGGGCACAATGGAAATTATCCTTAGACTATCAGTTGATAAATAATTATCAATATTTTAGTACTGGATATCAGGCAAGTGTTTACGGCAGTGCAATAAGTTATATTAGAGGTCAGGTACAAAATAAATTTAAATTAAGCACCCATTGGAATTGGTATAATGAGATACAATTGCAAGTGATAGATCAAGCTGCTCCTATTCATGTACCATTGGTTTTAACAAGGCAAAGATTAGCTTTTGAGGGGGTATTTTATAAAAACCTGAACTTGTCAACAGGAATAGAATTTATTTATCATTCTGGCTTTAAGGCGGACCATTATATGCCTTTAAATGGCCAGTTTTATAGCCAAAACGAGTATACGCTTACCAATAGGCCAACAGCCAATGCATTCCTTCATTTTATGATAAAGCGCTTTAAAGCTTATATCAGAGTTGAGAACCTAAATACCTTATTGCCAACAAGTGAAACTGCTGGGAATCACTATAATTTCTATGCCCAAAACTATCCGGGTACGGGTACCTGGATAAGGGTAGGGATTTGGTGGAATTTTATTAACTAGTCCCTTTTAGTTAATGCTTTCTACTCACATTTTAACATTCCTTGTACATTCATTTCAAAATAGACAGTACCTTTGTAATAATGAAACGTCTATTTGCTATAATCATCGCAATGTTATACACGCTTTCCAGTATTGGAATGTCCGTTACAACACATTATTGCGCTGGAAAAGCAATGACCTGCAAATGTGCTAAACCTAAAGACAGTTCGAAGAAAGACCATTGCTGTAAGGACACGGTTAAGTATTTAAAAAGTCAAGAAGTTCATCAGTTTCAGCAAGTGGAGGATTTGAAAAAGTATCATACAACTTCAGTTGCTATTCCATTTTATTTTCACGCGATTGTTATAAAAAAGGGTTGCTATAAATCCACTATATCTTATTTTACAAAAGTAGGCACTGAACTAAACGGGCCACCACTATACGAACTTTTTTGTAATTATAAAGTCTGATACTTCTATTATTGAGCCGGTTTAGTGTTTTACTAATGGAAGGCTCTTGTATTTTGATTTTCTTTATTACTAAGAAAATTTCCATTACTTCTATTATTATTATTATTATTATTTCGAATAATCGACTTTATAATTAAGTCTTTTAATCATTAAAAATTATTTTATGAAACGTTTATTTATATCATTTGCGCTTTTTATTTTAATAGCTATTACAACAATGGCTCAAACAACCACAAAAATTAAGGTAGCTGGAAACTGTGGAATGTGTAAGAAAAATATTGAAACAGTTGCTAAATCCGCAGGAGCTACTACAGCCGCTTGGGATAAGACAACCAAAATGCTAACATTAGGTTTTGACGGCAATACAACTTCTACTGACAAAATAGAAGCTGCGATTGCGGAAGCTGGTTATGACACGGAGCATCAAACTGCCTCTCAAGAAGCATACAG
>CALPWK020000014.1 GCA_943327245.2 Comamonas sp. lk
ACAAACAATTTTTTAACCATCTTACGTCCTAAACGATTTTTAGGTAACATACCTTTTACCGCTCTTTCCATAATAACTTCTGGACGACGCTTGATTAAATCTTCAGCAGCTTCTTCTTTCTTACCACCTGGGTATCCAGAATAGTTCAAGTAAACTTTATCGTGGAATTTGTTTCCAGTTAATTTTACTTTTTCTGCGTTAATGATGATTACATAATCTCCACAGTCAACGTGAGGAGTGTAATAAGCCTTGTTCTTACCACGTAGAACAGATGCAATTTTTGAAGCAATACGTCCTACGGTTTGATTAGTACCATCAACAATGTACCAGCCATGTGTAACGGTAGCCGCGTTGGCGTGCTTCGTGGTGAAATGTAGTTTACTCATAATCTTTTGTTTAAATGAGGCTGCGCTATCCCGCTAGCCATAAATTATCCCCTTTTATAAGGGAGAGCAAAGGTACGAGCGGATTTTGGCTTTTCCCAATAAAACAGCTAGTCTTTTTTACAAGCATCTTCACAACTAATTGATTATCAATAATATTTTTGTATCATGAATTATATGATACTAAATAGGTGCTGAAAATCAATTAGTTACGAAATCAATAATTAATTGGGTTTTGAAATTTCTGACCTAATTTTATCTAAACGGCGTCATTATATTATGTATCAGAAATTTCAAGCAACTCAAATTTTTACTGGGACCGAACTTTTGGAGGACCAATTGGTCTTAATAACCGATCAAAAAGGAACGGTAGAAGCCATTGTTGGAATTGAAGATGCTGGAGAGGATATTCAAAACTTTGAAGGCATATTAAGCCCTGGATTAATAAATGCACATTGCCATTTGGAACTGTCTCACATGAAAGACATGATTCCTGCAAAAACTGGATTACAAGAATTTGTAAAACAAATTGTGTCGCTAAGAAAAGTGGATGACCAAGTTATTGCAGACGCCATTGAAAAAGCAGAAGATGAAATGTTGGCGAATGGGATTGTTGCAGTAGGTGATATTAGTAACACTTTAGATACCCTTAATCAAAAAATAAAAAACAGAATTGCCTATTACACTTTTGTAGAATTATATGATTTAGATCCTGAGCGGGCACTTGATAAAATCACAGCAGGTATTGCCATTCAAAAACAATATCAAAACAGTGGGATTCGAGCATCCCTAGTGCCACATGCCCCTTATTCTGTGACAAATAGTTTATGGAAATTATTAGCGGAACATTTTGGTGCGCATACCATTACTATGCACAATCAAGAGACGCTAGATGAAAATGAGTTTTTCAAAACAAAGTCCGGAAGTTTTTTAGGCATGTATGAAAGAACAAAAGTGAGTTTAGATTTTTTTAAAGCTACCGGCTTGTCTTCTTTACAATCGGTATTACCTATTTTTAAAAATGCAGCTGCTAGTATTTTAGTACATAACAGTTTTACAAGTGTGGAAGATATACAAGCCGTGCATGCAGTCATGCCCAATACCAGCTGGTGCTTATGTCCTAACGCGAATCAATATATTGAAGAAGCCATGCCACCTATTGCATTACTCAGATCTCAAAATGCAAACATAGTAGTTGGCACCGATAGCTATGCTAGTAATTGGAGCTTAAATATAGTAGACGAATTAAAAACTATTCAAAAATTTAATCCAACTATTCCTTTAGCCGAAATGCTTACTTGGGCTACCCTAAATGGCGCTACTGCTTTGCAAATGGATAAGGAATTAGGCAGTTTTGAAAAAGGAAAAAAGCCTGGTGTAATCCTGATTGAAAATATAGGTGCTGAAAATAATTTATCGAATGTGATTTCGCGAAGAATAAAATAAATTAATCTTTCAGTAAGTTAGGATAGTCTGTAATCAAGCCATCTACGCCCAATGCCATTAAAGCATCTATTGCTGTTTTTGTATTCACCGTCCAAGGAATAATTTTCATATGATGTGCATGGCAGTAGGCAACTGTTTCCTTTGTTGTGTATTTATATTCAGGACTGTAAATGCTTGGAGTAAAACCAAGTTGTTCTATTTTCAAACGCACATCTCCCGTTTCCTTCCCTTCCACTAAGTAAGCCGTTTGTATATTGGGATATTTTTGATGCAGTACCTGTAATGGTCTTAGATCAAAGCTTTGTATAGAAGTTCTGTTAGTTATATTTTTTAGCTTTATCATGTTAACCACTAAGTCCACAAACTCATTGGGTGCAGGATGTTCTATACCATCTTTGCCCGCTACTGATTTAATTTCGATATTATACAACATTTTTCTTCCTATGCGTTCCCCCTTTAATTCTACACTATCAATTAAATCGCTAAGAGTGGGAATAGCCACTGCAATTTTTTTTTGTTGTGGAAATCCAGGATGCATTTTTAGGCCTACATCAAATTTTTGAAGCAGTGCATACTCCATTTGGTAAATAATATTTTCATTCACCTCACTTGCATTTATAAATGTGCCATCAGGCTTTGTAGTTATAATTGGATTTAATATAGGATCGTGAGATACCACCACTTGCTTGTCTTTGGTGATGGCTAAATCCATTTCTAGTGTGGTTACTTTTTCATTGTCCATTGCCGTTGTCATTGCGACTATCGTGTTTTCGGGCAGTAAGCCACGACCGCCTCTATGGGCCTGGAAATCTATATTATTGGTTTTTGACATAGTATGTTTTGTAGTGGAGCATCCAGCTATCACTCCGATAAATAAAAATACCAATATTACTATGTTTAATTTCATACTATTTATTCGTATAAAGCTATCTAATTTTTGTAGATTGTGGTATTAAATTCTAGTTATGACATTCCCAATTTTATTCGGCATTATGGCCATTTTAATTATCATGTGGCGCAGACATCGTAACAGTAAAAGAAACGAGGATTAATCAATCAGATTAATGCAACACCGCCTGTAATATAGTGAGTGATTTTATCTCGGTGAACTTTTTATAATGCCAGCTTAGCGAAAGCTGAAATAGTTCCAGGATTTTTTTTCTTTGATTTCCACTTAATACAATGCTTTCTAAATCATTATAAAATTGTACTTGCATAAAACCAGATGCGGTTTTTGCTTCCACTCCTTCTAAAAAATAAGGATGCAATGGTTTCTCTTTAACAAACTGCCCTTCTTTAACATCTAGTATTGGCGTGTCTTCTGTGTATTGTCCTTGCAATCCAAATCCCAATGTCTCACTTAAATGAATCAAAAAATAAATGGGTAGGTTGCTTACAAGTCCTGGACCACTTTTATCTAATTGCTTAAAAGTATCTTCTATTAAATAAAATAATTCAGGGTGCGGTTCCGGTTGTAATGTTTGCTGTAAGATTTCTACAATATAGGTGGCCACTGCATTTCGCACCACGTCCGAATATACTTCTTGATAAACATAATCCCAATTTACCTCCTTTATCATTTGCATACTCTTCATAGGGCTATGGTATACTTCCATTTGTAAAATGGCCGCAGGCTGATAAAACACCCCTTTATTAGCTCCTTTTTTACTGGTAACTCTTACCCCTTTAACCATGTATTGTTGTAAACCAAACAGTTCAGTGTAAACGGAACAAATGACACTTGTGTCTCCATATTTTGTTACGCGTAAAACAATACCCTTGGTGTTATGTAGCATAGTATTTTGCTATACGCTCTTAAACTGTTGTAAAAAACGTAAGTCGTTTTGTGAATATAAACGCAAGTCGTTTACTTGGTATTTTAATTGCGCAATTCTTTCTACACCCATACCAAACGCAAAGCCTGTATACTTCTCAGGGTCTATGCCAAAATTCTCTAACACTTTTGGATGAACCATTCCGCTTCCTAAAATTTCTACCCAACCCGTGTGCTTACAAATATTACATCCCTTGCCTGCACAAATTTGACAGCTAATATCCATCTCGGCACTTGGCTCCGTGAATGGAAAATAACTTGGACGGAATCTTACTTTCACATCCTTACCAAACATCTCTTGTACGAAAAAATAAAGTGTTTGTTTTAAGTCTGCAAAACTTACGTTTTCGTCAATATATAATCCTTCTACCTGATGAAAAAAGCAATGTGCTCTTGCTGAAATAGTTTCATTTCTGTAAACTCTTCCTGGACAAATAACTCTTATAGGTGGTTTTTGCGTTTCCATTACTCTAGCTTGTACACTAGAAGTATGGGTTCTTAACAACCAAGCTGATTCTGTTTCAGTTCCTTCTTTTACATAAAATGTATCCTGCATGTCTCGCGCTGGATGATCCAACGGTAAATTCATAGCACCAAAATTATGCCAGTCGTCTTCTATTTCTGGTCCTTCCGCTACTGCAAATCCTAGTCTTTTAAAAATGGAAACCATTTGATTACGCACCAAATTCAATGGGTGCCTAGTTCCTACGGGTGTTGGGTCACCTGGCATGGAATAATCTACCCCTGTCTCTGCTTCTGCCTCTTCTCCTAATCCTGCTTGCAAGTCAGCTAATTTTGCCTCCGCATGCAGCTTGAAAGCATTCAATATTTGACCAAATTCTTTCTTTTTCTCATTTGGTACCTGCTTCATTTCCCCCATAATCTGCTTCACCAAACCCTTGGTTCCTAGGTACTTAATTCTAAACTGCTCCACTTCCTCGTGATTCGTTGCCTGTACTGCAGTTATTTCGTTTTGAATGTCTTGTATTTGTTGTAACAATTGCTCCATGGTACGAAGATAAGAAAAAGCGCAGTGCGCTTTTTCATGTTAGGAAAAATTACCCGTAAAAACCCTTACATTTGTTATTCGTTGAAGATTTAATACATGGAGTACAATACAGCAAGAAGCATAATGGGGATGAGAGAGTATGGCCGTCACGTTCAGAGGATGGTGGACCACTTATTGACCATAGAGGACAAAGCAAAAAGACAAGAACAAGCACAGGTTGTGATTGAATTGATGGGTTTTTTAAACCCACAGCTTAAGAATATAGAAGATTACAAGCATAAATTATGGGATCACTTGTTTTTTATGAGTGGTTTTAAATTAGAAGTGGACAGCCCTTATCCTATTCCTACCCGTGAAACTTATAAGCAAAAGCCAGATCCTTTGCCTTATCCACAGCGTAAAATTAAATATGCGCATTTGGGTAAAAACCTAGAATTGGTTATTGATAAAGCAATGGCAGAGGCGGATGAAGAGAAAAAAGCAGGTTTTGCGCATACTATTGCCCATTATATGAAGTTGGCTTATAGTAACTGGCATAAAGAATTAGTTCAGGATGACGCTATTCGTAGTGAATTGAATGCTATCACAGGTGGTCAACTTGAATTTAGCAATACCCCTTATATTAAACATCGCAACCAAAACTTTGAGCGAGACGAATATCGTCCTGCAGCAGGTCGTTGGCAGAACAATCGTAACCGAGGTAGTCAAGGCGCCGGACGTGGTCAACAACAAGCTGGACAAAGTGGCCAAGGTGGACAGGGTGGACAGGGTGGACAAGGCGGCGGCGGCGGACGTAACCAAAACAATCGCAACTTTAAAAAACGATACTAGATCATCCCAATATTTTAAAATCCCATTTTGTATTTCAAGATGGGATTTTTTTGTGGGGGAGTAGAAGAAAAGTTTAATTTCGTTTTACAACCTATTAATATGAGTTCATTCGAAGTGATTGGAGGAAAGGCCCTTAAAGGAAATATTATCCCACAAGGTGCAAAAAATGAAGCCCTACAGATATTGTCTGCTGTTGTTTTAACTTCAGAGCCTATTACTATTTCAAATATCCCCAATATTGTTGACGTCAATTTATTAATTGAGTTATTACATGAAATGGGCGTGTCAGTTGAAAAGTTGGGCGAAGGGGAGTATCGTTTTAAAGCAGATAAGATTGATCCTCATTATTTAGCTTCCGAAGATTTTAGAAAAAAGAGTGGACGTTTACGTGGTAGTGTGATGTTAGCTGGTCCTATTTTAGCTAGATTTAAAACAGCTTATTTACCTAAACCAGGTGGTGATAAAATTGGACGTCGTCGTTTAGATACACATATTATTGGTTTTGAAAAATTAGGTGCTACATATGCATATGATCATGACCTTGCTTGTTTTACTATTAAGACAGAAGGACTACGAGGTTGCTATATGTTATTAGACGAACCTTCTGTAACAGGCACCGCAAACATACTAATGGCAGCTGTTTTAGCCGAAGGGGTTACCACAATTTACAATGCAGCATGCGAGCCTTATTTACAACAGCTATGTGCTATGTTAAATAGAATGGGTGCAAAAATAACAGGAGTGGGTAGTAATTTATTACATATTGAAGGGGTTACTTCATTAAATGGTACAGAACATCGAGTGCTGCCAGATATGATTGAGATTGGTTCTTTTATTGGTTTAGCCGCCATGACTAAAAGTGAACTTACTATAAAAAATGCAGGCATTGAACACCTAGGTATTATTCCAGATAAATTTAGATTATTAGGAATTGATTTTACAATTAAAGGAGATGATATTTATATTCCAGCTCAAGAGGACTATGAGATTCAAACTTATATGGACGGAGGCATTTTAACCATTTATGATAATCCATGGCCAGGCTTCACTCCCGACTTATTAAGCATTGTTTTAGTAACAGCTATTCAAGCAAGAGGTTCAGTTTTGATACATCAAAAAATGTTTGAAAGCAGATTATTTTTTACTGATAAATTAATTGACATGGGTGCGCAAATTATTTTGTGTGATCCGCATCGCGCAACTGTAATTGGACTAGGTCGTAAGTACCCATTACGCGGCATTAATATGACAAGTCCTGATATTCGAGCTGGACAAGCTTTATTGATTGCGGCACTAAGTGCAGAAGGTAAAAGCACTATTCAAAATATTGAACAGATTGATAGAGGCTATCAGTACATTGATCAACGTTTGCAAGCACTAGGTGCAGACATTCAACGCGTTGACTAAAGCTCACCCTCTTCTTTTAATTAAGCTTACCCCTTTTAAAAACTTAGTTATGAAAAATGAAATTCTTCAAAGCATTAACAAGCCTGCACAATTAGAGCAATTATACAGGAAGGATAAGCTAGCTTTCAAACAAGCATTCAATCTGGTTTTTGCAGAGCATAAAGAAAACCTGCAGCTTCAATTTTGGGATACTCGGCTAAATTATAAAGAAGAAAATTTATTCTTAGGCAGTCAAAGAGAAATTGGGCTTGTAGTTGCCTTAGCTATTATTGCAGGTTTGATTGCAAATATTGCTAATTTACCTAAAATAAATATAGAGTTGTTTTTTACAAGGAACGCCGCATTTATTATAATTCCTTTTTTAACAGCCTACTTTACTTTTAAGCAACAACTTTCATTCAGAATAAAAATAATTGTTAGCTTAATAATAATATTTTTGGCATGCTATGTTAATTTGCTACCTGATAATTCACAAAGCAGTACCATAAATCTTGTATATATACACATTCCAATTTTATTATGGTCAATACTAGGTTACGCTTATTTAGGAAATGAGTTTTCAAGTAAAGAGAAAAGAATTAATTTCCTAAAATTCAATGGTGACTTACTTATTATGTCAGTTATTATATTGCTGTCTTGTATTCTTTTTACGGTTATTACTTTTGGATTGTTTAACTTAATTGGCATTAAAATTGAAAATTTTTATGTCCAATACATAGCCATCTGGGGTATAGCTGCTATACCACTTTTTGCAACTTATTTAGTTTATAATAATCCCAATTTAATTAATAGAATATCCCCATTAATTGCAAAAACATTTACCCCTTTGGTTTTTATAAATTTATTTATTTACTTGGTTACGCTCATTTACATGGGTAAGTATCCGCACAATGATAGAAACTTGCTACTAGTGTATAATTTATTATTGGTGGCTGTATTAGCCTTAATCTTTTTCTCCATTGCTGAAAATAAGATTAGCAAGGAAAATTATTTTAGTGCCCTGCTTTTATTTGGTCTCTCTTTATTAACTATTATCATTAATGGCATTGCCCTGTCTGCCATAATTTTTCGTATTTGGGAATTCGGCATCACACCTAATAGAATTGCAGTGTTGGGCGGCAACATTTTAATCTTCATAAACTTAATAATGGTATTTTTTGATTTACTAAAAGTGGTAAGTAAAAAATCGGACTCATTAAAAGTAGAAGACAGCATTGCAAAATACTTGCCTGTATATGCTGTATGGGTCGCCGTTGTTGTTTTAATAATACCGATATTATTTAGTTGGAAATAAACGCAGTGAATAATCAGAACTAGTCCAAAAAATCAACAATTAGCATCTTCTAATTTAGAAAGAAGCTCGGAAATAGATATATTAATCTTAGAAAATGCAAATATTTTTTTTCCTAAATCTTTAAGCGAAGCGCCTAAGTGAAATATAATTTTATTATCAATAATTAAGAATCTATCATGGATGATATTTGATTCTCTAATGCTAAGAGACTTATATTGCTGTTTGAACCTTTCGATATCCAATAGCTGAGACTTTTCTAACTTTTTTGTATAAATCATTAATTGAACCTTTTCTTTTCGCTTTGTCAAATGCATTAAGGTGCTTTCGTCAATATAATTATCAATCAATATAATTAACTGATTAGCTGTTCTAATTATATCAGATATAAATTTAATTGTCTTACGCATATCTATAAAAGTTTCCATTATCTGAATACTAACTTTAATTGCAATATCACTTTTAATAACCGCCGAGAGCATTGCAACTCCTTGTTCAGTAAATACTTTTGGCAAATACCTTCTACCTCCATAATTTTCACTTGAGGTGCCAAATTGGTACCTCAAGTTGTCCGGTTTAGTTGTTTTGTTTCAATTTGATATAAAATCGCCAAATCACTATCCAACATAACTTGTCGGTCTCGTATTGAGAATATAGTCTTACTTATATTCTCCTGACTAACTATTTTATTATTCATCTTAATTATTTCATTATCGACAAATTAACCTTCTTTAATATACTCATATCGGGTATTAATACGCTACCAAGCAAAAAAAAGGCCACGATAAACGTGGCCTTTTTTAATTGTATAATCGAAAGTTTTATGGAGCTAACTTTTGTAGCGACTTAAAACTTTGCAGGTGTCCCAAATTTTGGTATACTCTTCTTAATGAACGCTCTTAAATGATCATTACTTGTTGCCAAGTCTTCTTTTCTTAAATACATCATATGTCCACTTCTGTATCCTTCCCAAAACATTCTGTCTTGAATTTTTCCTGCAGGATCCATTTGCCACATATTATATTTTGCATTAAAATAATCACATGCACCATCATAATAACCTGACTGTACTAATAAATGCAAATACGGATTTTGCATCATAGCCTGACGTAAGTCGTCTCCAGTGTGGTTGTTCGTGTTGTCCCAAGGGAATGTTGGTCCAAAAATATAATAGTTTAAATCTGTCTTGTATCCTAACTCGTCTCTTAAATACATATTAATAGCAGGCGTAAATGAATGCTCCCAACTTGTTAATTCTGCATTATAGTCTGGACTGTCTCCGCCGTCTTTTTTATCCATGCCAATATAACGAGAGTCCAAACGACCTACTGTTTTACTTTGGTCACGTAATAATTCTTTCCAGAAATAATCAAAAGGAATTTCTAAATTTTGTTGTGCCACTTCTATTTCACTTAATCCAATATATCGTGCTAATTTCTTTGTTACTTCCTTACGCTTTTCTGCATTCAACACACCACCTTGTGCTACAGCAGGTAACAATTCATTAACCGTAAACGCTTCTACCTCTGGTAAATAAGCGGTTAAGTCTTTTGATTGTAAGTCGCTTGCTAGTTTTTTATGATACCATGCAGTTGCTGCCATATAAGGAACTCTTAATGCCGCACTCATTGGTCCTTCACGCTTAATACCCAAATCAGTTGGTGATACCAAGATCACTCCATTTAAATACATCCAATGTCTGTTTTGTAATTCTAATGACAATCCAGATACTCTTGTTGTACCATAACTTTCTCCAATTAAGAATTTAGGAGAAGCCCAACGCTTTTGACGCGCTACAAATCCATTTATCCAGTCTGCTAAATATTTTACGTCCGCATTCACTCCAAAGAATTTGGAAGTGGGTACTGACTTATCTAAAATACGAGAGAATCCGGTATTTACTGGATCTATATAAACAATATCTGCTGCGTCTAATATAGAATTGGTGTTTTCTTCAAATCCATAAGGTTGTACTGGATAGCCTTCGTCGTCTATCTTTAATTTTCTTGGGCTAGTATACCCTAAATGCATCCAAACACTTGCTGTACCCGGACCTCCGTTAAATGAAATCACCAATGGACGCTCGTCTTTATTGGTAACGTCTGTACGCTCATAGTATACGTAAAACAAACCTGCAATGGCCTTTCCTTCATCATCCCATACTGGCATAGTGCCCGTTGTAACTTTATATGATACTTTTTGACCCTTAATGGTAATCTCTCCCTTGTTTTCTGTTTTAGTTTCCAAAGAAAGCTCTCTTCTAAAACCTGGGTTATTGTCCCCTTTCACTGCAGGCTTTGCAGCAACAGGAGCATCATCTACTGGTTTTTGTGCTTGAACAAATAAGGTAGTCAATAGCAACAAATAAGTAAATAGTCTTTTTTGCATAGTACTTTTTTTTAGTAGGATAAATATACATATTAATTTATTTAGGGACTAATTCATTAAATTTGAGCATGGCTGAATCTGTGCATAATGAATCAAAAAAAGTAATCATACTAACTGCCCCTTCTGGTGCCGGAAAAACGTCTATCACTAAATACTTGTTAACTCATTATCCGAATCTAGCGTTTTCTGTTTCTGCTACTACGAGAAGTCCAAGAGGGAAGGAACAAGACGGTGTAGACTATCATTATATATCCCTTGCAAAATTTGAAGGCCATATGTATCAGGACGACTTTCTAGAATTTGAAATGGTTTACGAAGGTATTTATTATGGCACGCTAAAGTCTGAACTGGACCGTATATGGAACCAAGGGAAAACTCCAGTATTAGATATTGATGTTAAAGGCGCTTTAAAAGTGCAAGAAAAATTGGGGGACCAATGCCTTTCTATTTTTATTATGCCGCCGTCGGTAGCCATACTAAAAGAAAGACTTCAGAAAAGAGAAACAGAAACACCAGAAGCGATACAAATGAGAATTGACAAAGCAAGTTATGAGATGAGTTTTAGCAATCAGTTTAAAGCGATTGTAAAAAACGAAGTGCTTGAAACCGCCTGTACTCAAACCGCTAAGCTAATTGAAGATTTTATAAACAATTAAAATATCGAGTATGTCCATGCAAGGAAAAACAGTTTTTATAACTGGAGGAAGTAGGGGAATTGGTAAAGCCATGGCATTAAAACTAGCGGCTGCCGGTGCAAATATTGTGATTGCCGCTAAGTCGGTGGAAGAAGACCCTCGTTTAGGAGGAACTATTTATTCTGCTGCTGCCGAAGTGGAAGCTTTGGGCGTAAAAGCATTGGCTGTTCAAGTTGACATAAGAGACGAAGCACAAATTGCTGCAGCTATTAAATTGACAGTGGAAACTTTTGGGGGTATTGACATTGTAATTAATAACGCAAGTGCCATTCAACTTACAGACACTCCAAATACACCAAGCAAGCGATTTGACTTAATGCACAGCATTAATGTTAGAGGAACTTTTTTAGTAGTGCAGCATGCACTTCCTTTTTTAAGAAAGGGAAAGAATCCACATATTTTAACTTTATCTCCACCTATTAATTTAGCACCAAAATGGTTGGGACCACATGTAGCATATACTATTTCAAAATACAATATGAGCATGATGACGTTAGGATGGGCAGAAGAATTTAAAGACGATGGTATTGCTGTAAATGCTTTATGGCCGCGCACTACCATTGACACTGCTGCGGTAAGAAATTTATTAGGTGGTGCGATGATGGCGAATATGAGTAGAACTACCGACATTATTGCGGACGCTGCTTTTTATATTTTGTCTAAAGAAAAATTAGCTTACACCGGCAAGACTTTCGTTGACGAAGAAGTATTAGCTGCAGAAGGAATTACGGACTTAGAAAAATATTCAGTAGTTCCTGGTGCAAAATTATTTTACGACCTTTTTTTATAGAATTTTAAAATGATACAAATGAAAAAACTATTCCTTGGAGCAATGATGTTATTGACTTTTGGTGCTTGGGCACAAAAGAAAGCAAAACTAGATCCAGTGGCGGCTAACAAAGACGCAGCATTGACTGCACTAAACAATGCCTATCCAACTGACAAAAAAACAGCTTTAGAAATTTGGGATTTCGCAGAAGTGGGATACAAAGAAGTTAAAAGTGCTGCTTTGCATATTCAACATTTAAGAGAAGCTGGTTTTACAGTGGAAACTGGTGTTGCTGATATTCCTACTGCATTTGTTGCAACTTATGGAACGGGCAGTCCAGTGATTGGTATTTTGGCAGAATACGATGCTTTGCCCGGTTTAGGACAAGCAGCAGTTCCAGAAAAAACAGCTATTGCAGGTAAAAATGCGGGCCATGGTTGTGGTCACCATTTATTTGGTACTGCAAGTGTATCTGCTGGTATTGCAATTAAAGAATTGATTGCTGCTGGTAAATTAAAAGGCACCATTAAAGTATTTGGTTCCCCTGCTGAAGAAGGCGGAAGTGGTAAAGTATTTTTAGTACGTGCTGGTTTGTTTAATAATGTAGACGCTGTGATTCACTGGCATCCAAATGATGCGAATGCAGTTACCACTACAAGTGCATTAGCAAATAAGTCTGCTAAATTTAAGTTTTATGGTATCTCCGCACATGCTGCAGCACAACCTGACCAAGGTCGTTCTGCATTAGATGCAGTAGAAGCAATGGACAATATGGTGAACATGATGCGTGAACATATTCCTCAGGAAACAAGAATTCACTATGTAATTACAAGTGGTGGTAAAGCCCCTAATGTGGTTCCTGATTTTGCAGAAGTATATTACTATGTGCGTCATCCAAAACGTAAAGACGTAGTAGAAATTTTTGATAGAGTGGTAAAAGCAGCTGAAGGTGCTGCAATGGGAACAGGTACTACAATGAAATATGATATCATTGGTGGTACACACGACTTATTAATCAATAAAACATTAGCTGAAGTAATGCAATCTAACTTAGAGAAAGTGGGTGGCGTAACTTATACAGAAGAAGAAAAAACATTCGCTAAAAAAATTCAACCTAGTTTCATAGGAGCACCTATTGCTATGGAAACTGCAGCAACTGTAAAAGCACTTACTTATGTGAGTGAAGGAAATAGTGGTTCAACAGATGTAGGCGATGTGAGCTATGCAAAGCCCACTGTGGGACTTACTGCTGCAACATGGGTTCCAGGCACTCCGGCGCATAGCTGGCAAGCAGTGGCTTCTGGTGGTACAGAGATAGGCACTAAAGGAATGTTGGTAGCAAGTAAAACAATGGCATTAACTGCTATTGACTTAATGAGCAACCCTGCACTTATTGCAAAAGCTACAGAAGAATTTAATAAATCAAAGGGAGATTATAAATACAAAGCTTTATTAGGTGACATTAAACCAGCTTTGAATTATAGAGACTAGTTTCCCTTTAAAAAAATAATACAGCAATTTATCTCCTAAAAAAAGGCCACTCAAACGAGTGGCCTTTTTAATGTATCCTATATTTCTTACTAACTTTTATTCATGCGTCGTCTCTGGGCGCATTTGCGGGAAGAATAATACGTCTTGGATAGATGGTTGATTCAACATCATCATACACAACCTGTCTATTCCAATTCCAATACCTGATGTAGGTGGCATTCCATATTCCAAAGCTCTTAAAAAGTCATGGTCAATAAACATAGCTTCATCGTCTCCTCTTTCCATTAAAGCCAATTGCTCCTCGAAACGGTTACGTTGATCGATGGGATCATTTAACTCAGAATAAGCATTCGCTAATTCCTTTCCATTTACCATCAATTCAAAACGCTCCACTAAACCCTCTTTACTACGATGTTTCTTAGTTAATGGGCTCATTTCAACTGGATAGTCAATGATAAAAGTAGGTTGGATATAAGTATGCTCACTCGTCGCGCCAAATATTTCGTCTATCAATTTTCCTTTTCCTATAGTTGGTGCCACGTCAATTTTTAAAGTCTTACATACTGCTCTTAATCCTTCTTCGTCCATTCCATTAATATCTATACCTGTATTTTCTTTAATCGCATCCATGATGCTAATTCTTCTATAAGGTGCTTTAAAGTTAATCGTCTTGTCGCCTACAGTTAATTCCGTTTTTCCATGTAATGTCATGGCGATTTTTTCAAATAATACTTCTGTGATTTCCATCATCCAGAAATAATCTTTGTAAGCAGTATACCACTCTAATACAGTAAACTCAGGATTGTGCGTGCGGTCCATTCCCTCATTACGGAAATTTCTACTAAACTCATATACCCAATCAAATCCTCCTACTATTAATCGCTTTAAATATAATTCATTTGCGATACGTAAATAAAATGGAACGTCTAAAGCATTATGATGCGTTGCAAATGGTCTTGCTGCTGCGCCCCCTGGAATAGCTTGCAATACTGGTGTGTCAACCTCTAAGGCTCCTCGGCTATTTAAAAAATCTCTTATTGTGGTCATTAATAAAGTACGTTTTGTAAACGTATCTTTTACCGACGGATTGATAATTAAATCTGCATATCGTTGACGATATCTAAATTCAGGATCGGTTACTGCATCAAATACATTCCCTTCTTCGTCTCTTTTTACCACTGGTAATGGCTTCAATGATTTAGCTAATAAAGTTACCGTGCTAGCATGCAAAGAAGTTTCTCCAGTCTTGGTAACAAACACATAACCAGTAGCCCCGATAATGTCTCCCAAGTCCATCCCGTTTTTTGTAATAACGTCCCAATAACTCTTATCCTCGTCTGGACAAATCTCGTCTCTCTTTATATATAGTTGAAATAAACCCTGGTCGTCTTGAATTTTTACAAAAAGCACTTTACCCTTGTCATTTACACTCATTATTCTTCCTGCAACACATACAGCAGCATATTGCTCCTTATTCTCTTCCGTATAATTGTCCTTTATAGCTTTTGAATAATGGGTTACTGGATACAAAGGTGCTGGATACGGATTGATGCCCGCAGCCTCTAAAGCTTGTAATTTTTCCCTTCTGATGATCTCTTGTTCTGATAAATCTTGACTCATTAATATTGTATTATATCTGCAAAAGTAAAACTTAGCAGTCAATTAACGAAAGAAGCCTTCTTGAACCTCTTGAAGGCTCAATTTTAAGCAATCTCCCGGCAGCATCCCAGTTATATGATATTTACCTAATTGGGCACGTATTAATCGCAATACCGGAAACCCTACGCTTGCAAACATTTTTCTTACCTGTCTATTTTTACCTTCTGTTATTTGAATACTCACCCAGATTGTTGGTATATTTTTTCTAAAACGTATGGGAGGATTTCTTTCTGGTATAGAAATAATTGCATCTAATATTGCAAGTATGGCAGGTTTCGTTTTATGTT
Organism: Comamonas sp. lk; assembly: GCA_943327245.2. Lineage (GTDB taxonomy): Bacteria > Bacteroidota > Bacteroidia > Chitinophagales > Chitinophagaceae > Sediminibacterium. The sequence goes on from CALPWK020000014.1 coordinate 15,491, forward strand.
GTTTCCCTTCTACACTTATTGTCACTCCCTTTGTTAATTGCATTAATGCTTCCTGTGTAATTGCACCTTCTACTTGTACCCAATAAGTACGTGCATGTTCAAAGCTGGGATGTAATAACTGATGATTCACTGAAGTATCATTCGTTAATAATAACAATCCCTCGCTATCATAATCTAATCTACCTACTGGATAAACGTCTTTTGATACATTTACGATATCCTTTAAACAGTTTTTCCCTTCTACAGAAGTGAACTGAGATAATACTTGAAAAGGTTTATATAGTAAGTAATATTCCATTGAAAAGTCTCTTAAAAAACAAAGTCCCACTGTTGGTGGGACCTCGTATATAGATGGGTTAGTAAGTACGGGAATTGAATTCCCTTCACAATATTAAATATACTTTATTCGAATTCAAAAATTTTTTTAAACAAATTTTTTACGGTTATCCACAATTCGCCTTTTTGAAGGCTTTATTTTTTTTATTTTTTGGGTGGTTATTGTACTTGTTTAACTTTTAATTTTATGTTTTATAATTTTCAGTAATTGCTTGAAAGTATTGTTAATAAAGGCTTTTACGCAATTTAAATTTGTTTATTTTATTTTTTAAATAGCATTAGAAATATTAAAAGCAGAATAAATAAGTGAATTATTTAACGAGAAAAATACGAAAAAATATTTTTTACAAAATTCCCGCATTACCTTTGATTTAGCCCAAAAATCACGATTATGAAGCTTCTTGCACCCGTTTCGGTAAAATGGTTATCTAGTCTTACCGCATCAGAAATTATTGGAAATGACGAATTAGAAATTACTGGAGTGAATGAAATTCACCAAGTTGAGAAAGGGGATATTGTATTTGTAGATCATCCAAAATATTATGATATCTGCTTACAAAGTGCTGCTAGTTGTATCATAATCAATAACAAAGACGTAATTATTCCAAATGGCAAAGCTTTATTGTATTGTGCGGATCCTTTTGAAGCATATTTAAAAATAGTTACCCATTTTAAGCCATTCAAAGCCACGAATGAAGCAATTAGTTCCGATTTAATAATTGGAAAAGACAGTATTATTATGCCAAATGTTTTTATTGGTACTAATGTAAGTATTGGAAATAATTGTGTGATACATGCTGGCGTTTCTATTATGTCAGATACGATTATTGGTGATGAAGTAATTATACAAGCCAACACCGTTATTGGAAGCGATGCTTTTTATTATAACACTAAAAAGAACCGCACTGCTTGGTATAAAAAAATGTTGAGTTGTGGCAATGTTATCTTAGAAGATAAAGTGGAAATAGGTGCTAGTTGCACTATTGACAGAGGGGTTAGTGGTAGTACAATTATAGGTATGGGGACTAAAATTGACAATATGGTACATATTGGTCATGATACGCAAACCCAGGCGAATTGCTTAATTGCAGCCCAAGTTGGTATTGCAGGTGGAGTTAAAATTGAAGCTGGCGTTACGCTTTGGGGTCAAGTGGGCGTTGGTAAAACCCTAACGATTGGCGAAAATGCAGTGGTTTTAGCGCAAGCAGGTGTTCCTTCCTCCTTAAAAGGCAATAAAGTTTATATGGGTTTCCCTGCCGAAGACGCTGCTATTAAACGTAGGGAATATGTTTGGATTAAACGTATACCAGAATTATGGAAGAAGATGATGGAGCAGAACGATTAAGCCTTTAGTTCATGTATCAAGGTTAATTCTGCGCAAACTCTTGCTATAGTTTCCGAAATGGGTCTGTATTTGAATGCCGGAAAGGCTTTTAAAAACTTAGTATTATCAAAACTCACTATTGCTTGTGCCGTTGCTGCAGTTTCCTTAGTCAATAAGGGTGTTTTGCCCGTAAACAATGCTTTTACTGCTTCTAACCTCCAAACAATAGCAGCTATCATTGGTGTTACTTTTCTAAAAGGGGGTCTTTTTTTAAATGCATTCGCAATTTGTGTAAAAATAGATCTGTAAGGAACATTCTCTGCACTTATCACATATCGCTCACCACTTATATCACTATTCATTAATAATTGCATAGCGTCCACTACATCCATCACATCTACAAATCCACTTACCCCTTCGGTATACCATGGAAATGCGTCATAGGAAGATTTAAATAATCCAGAGGACCCATTATTCCAATCACCCGCTCCTAAAATGATTACAGGATTTACAATGGCAATATTTAATCCTTCTGCCATTCCACGCCACACTTCCATCTCCGCCAAATATTTAGATTGTCCATATACACTATTACTTGTTTCTGGAGTCCAATATACCGACTCGTCAATGGGTGCATTTTTTCTGATTCTACCCAATGCAGCAACAGAACTTACAAAGACTAATTTTTGAATACCCATATTCAAACAAGTATTTACCACATTGGCGGTTCCTTCTTGATTTGCCTGCATCATTTGACTTGCAGCTCCTGGTAAAAATGACACCACTGCGGCACAGTGATATACTTGCGTACATCCTTCCATTCCCGATTCCAAAGAAAATATATCCAAAATATCACCCTTTCTCCAAATCACTTTTTCTGATCCTTCAAATACGGGCACTTGGTTTCTATATAAAGCAACAACCTGCTGTCTTTTTAATAATAAAGATTGAATTAAATGCGAACCCACTAAGCCGCTTGCCCCAGTTACAAAAATCATATGAGCTAATTATTCTTTTATTAATCTAGAAATGTCCTGCTTTAATTGCTCTATTTCTAGTTGTTTCAGTCCATCATAAATTTTTCCACGCACTTTCCCATTTCTGTCTATTAATGCAAAAAACTGAGTATGAATAAATTGATCTTCTATTTTTTCTACATTGTTTTTTGGATCATCTAATAAATAAGATCCCCTTGCCATTTGGTATAAGCTATCTTTTCTTCCAGTTAAAAAGATCCATTTTTTGGTATCTACTTTTAAGGAATCTGCATAATGCTTAAGCACCGAAACCGAGTCCGTGCCTGGATTACAAGTGTGTGATAAAATTTGGAAGTCGGGTTCATTTTTATAAATAGCGTATATTTCCTTCATGTTCGTATTCAACTTTGGACATATTCCTTTACAAGTAGTAAAGAAATATTCTACTACTGTAATTTTATTTAATAAATTTTTATCTGTAACTTTTTCTCCATCCTGATTCGTAAAAGAAAAGGGCTGCACATAACTTAATACTGGCATTTTAACTTTCCAATTATCCGTCCCTCTAAATAAGAAATAATAAAACCCGGCTACCAATACTACAAAAAACACTATATAAACTACTGGCTTCTTTGACATAGGACAAAATTTTAGTTGCTTTTCGCAGTGTAAAGGTAATATTTACATGCTACATTGAACTATCTTTGTGCTATGTTTAAAAATTGGGATTGGGATAAAATTGGGATTGGCGCCTCCTTGGCATGTGCAATACATTGTGCCTTGTTGCCATTATTTTTTAGCACCCTACCTTTATTCGGAATTAATATATTACACAATTTCCAATTCGAATTTGGAATGATTCTATTGTCCTTTGGAATTGGCGCGTATTCCTTATATCATGGTTATAAAAAACACCATCACTCTTTTAAGCCCATTGTCTTATTTAGTTTAGGAATTGCCCTTATGTTTAGTAGAATGATTTTTAGAGAGGCGGAATTAATTTTATTATTCCCTGCTGCCTTCTTCATTATTATAGCACATATCAATAACCATAATAGTTGTAGGATGCATAATCATGCACATGCTGACGACTGTGACCATTAATACCACAAGCCAAAGCTTAAATTGATTATATCTTAAAGTGGATTATAAAAAAGAATAACTCATACTTCCGTCCTTCTCGTCCTTTATTTGGATACCCATTTCAGCTAATTGATTTCTGATTTTATCGCTGGTTGCAAAGTCTTTCCTTGTTTTTGCATCCTTGCGGATTTCAACCAACAAATCCACCACGCCATTTAACTGTTGGCGATTTGCTCCCAGTTCTACTTTGATGCCTAAAATTTGCTCAATAAATAATGCTAGCTGCTTTTGTACGTATATCCAAGTATCTCCAGAGACAGCGTCTGCTGTAATATGTTTATCCTTTAATGAGTTTACCGATGGAATGATTTCAAATAAATTAGCAACTACTTTAGCCGTATTAATATCGTCGTCCATGAATATTTCTAATTCGTTCACCCATGTTTTTAACTGACTGTCTAATGCAGCGTCACCAGCATTCGTACCTGCAGTAAAGCTTTGGGCTTTTAACCACTCATAGGCTTCCATTAGTCGTCGCAATGCTTTTTCAGAAGCCTGTAATGCTTCATTGCTAAAATCCAATGTTCCTCTATATTGACTTTGTAAAATAAAGAAGCGAACCGTCATTGGCGAATAGGCTTGTGTTAATTCAGGATGATTTCCGGTAAATAATTCACTTAGCTTAATCACATTATTGTAGCTCTTCCCCATTTTGCGTCCATTAATGGTGATCATGTTATTATGCATCCAATAACGTGCCGGCATTTGATTATTACACACTGTACTTTGCGCAATTTCACATTCATGGTGTGGAAATTGTAAGTCCATTCCGCCTCCATGTATATCAAATTGTTTTCCTAAATATTTAGTAGCCATTGCAGAACACTCTATATGCCAACCCGGGAAACCTTCTCCCCATGGGCTTTGCCAGCGCATAATATGTTCAATTGGCGCTTTTTTCCATAATGCAAAATCAACTTTATTTCGTTTCTCTTCTTGATTTTCTAATTCACGGGTAGTGTCTAGTTGTTCTTCTAAATTACGACCACTTAAAATTCCATAGGGTTGATTTTTTTTAGAATAGTCGTCATTGTATTTTACTACATCAAAATAAACAGATCCATTTGCTTCATAGCCATATCCGTCTGCGATGATTTTTTTAATCATCTCTATTTGTTCAACAATATGACCTGTTGCTGTTGGCTCAATACTTGGAGGCAAATTATTAAACTGCTCCATAGCCCAATGATATAAGTGTGTATACTTTTGTACCAATTCCATGGGTTCTAACTTCTCCAATATCGCTTTGGTGGCAATCTTATCTTCTGCCTGCTTGCCCTCTTCTTCAAAATGCCCAGCGTCTGTTATATTTCTCACATAACGAACCTTATAGCCTTTGTATAATAAAAAACGATAGACTACGTCAAATGTTATAAATGGTCTTGCATGACCCAAATGACTTTCCCCGCTCACCGTAGGCCCGCAAACATACATGCCCACATACGGCGCATTTAATGGCTCGAAAACTTCTTTTTGTCTAGTAAGGGAATTGTATATCTTAAGTGGCATAATGTAGGCACAAAGCTATTTTATTTTAAGTAAATATGGAGCTTAATTCTTGATCAGCTGCAGGTCTGATAGAATCATATGATGGTCACTCAGGTTTTCGTCTATCGACTCCCAGCCTTTGATATCCCATTTTGCATTCGCTAAAATATAATCAATACGCAGCGTAGGAGAGATTCCTAAAAAAGTCGCACCAATACCAAATCCTTTTACCAAAAATGCGTCTTGCAAGTCCCCTTTTATTGTTTTGTAAGTATAAGAACTTGGTACGTCATTAAAATCACCTGTTATAATGGTAGGATATGGACTGTTTTTTAAATGGGCGCTTACAATTCCTGCTTGGACTGCTCTTTCTACAAATGCTCTTTTCATCTTTTTGGCAACACCTCTACTTGCCTTTACTTCTAATTCATTATTTGGCAAATTGTTTTGTTGAAAGTCAACTTGCTTAAATCGGTAAGAAGCCAAATGGGTAGTATACACTCTTATGGTGTCGTCTCCTTTCAAAATGTCGGTATAAATTAAACTCTCTTGGTTGGTGTAGGCAATTCGCTCTGCTTTTATAATTGGATATTTTGAATAAATAATACATCCTGAAAAATAGGCTTGTTCCTTATTTTGATAATCCTTTGAGAAAAATGAAAAGGGATATTTTTTTTCAAAGTATTGTGCATGATTCGCAGCGTCATTAGGTCGCTCATTGGTATTATATTCCTGCATACATATAATATCTGGATTCCATTTTTGTATAGAGTAAGCTATCTCTTCTGCTCTAAATTTATGTGCTGAAATAATTTTTTCATTACCATTAAACTCTTTTACGTTCCAACTTGCGATACGCAGTAAATTAGGTTTCTTTTTTTGATTAAACATGGTACCAGGATGCCATGCAAATAAAACAAGAATAGTAGCCCATCCTAAAATTAAAGTAACCAGTGGAATGATTGACAGTATTGGCTTTGCGAGTAACCAGATTATAAAAAATAATAGAGAGGCTGCTACCAAATAAGGTGCCGCTATTCCCAAAAATCCGTTAATCCAAATTAAACTAAGTGGTGCAAAAAATATAGGATATAAAAAAAGTGCCGAAATCAATAGCTGCACGATTAATAAAAATCGTTTTGTAAACCCACGTGCTTTTGATTTTTTTTTGCTCATTAGTTTTTAGGACTTAAGCTGTTATTGAACCATCTTAATAATTGATGCATCCAGTTCCCTAAATCTATTTCTTTTTTTAATAATTGCGTATAAACTATTCCACTTAATGCACCAATACTAATAGCAGTTATTTGTTGCCATGAGTTATTTAGCAAGGTAAAACCAGTGGACCCTATATAAAATACCGCTATCACCCATGTAGGAATACCACCCGCGATACTAGTTAATATTTTTGTTTTTGGAGCAATTTTTAAAGCGGCCAATGCCAATGCAATTACCCCTACATGAGAACCCAATAATGCCGTATTAGAACCTAATAGGACATAGACAAATGCGGTTAATAAACCACTATAAAAATAGATGGGAAAAATATGCTTGTTGGCGGAAGCTTCTTGTAAGGTATTCCCAAAAACACTTAGCCATATCATATTCGTTATTAAAACCCAAAATCCGGGATTTACCCAATTAAAAGTCAATATGGCCCAGGGCTGTGTTGACCATTTTGTTGGTATCAATTTTACCATATCAAACACTTCTGTTTCATATTGTAGTATGGTATGACCTTCCAAATAATAAATCATTTTGATTAGCCCAAGTGTTACAGCAACCACTAAGTTTATTGAAACCAAAGCGACCATTGCATTATTATCTGCACCAAATAATGGTTTTTGTGTTGAAGTGCTCATATAAAATGCAAATAAAGATTAATGAAAATGTTTTCTATTTTTTCGATTCCAAATGTACACCAATACAAACCCTACAATGGCACCACCAACATGCGCCCATCTTGCAACACTATCTCCTGCTGAATTTTTAACAGCAAAAAAGAGTTCATAGGAGAAATATAAAATACCTAGGTACTTGGCCTTAATGGGGAACAAGAAATAAATATAGATATAGGTATTAGGAAATAAATATACAAAGGCAATTAGAATACCAAATATCGCTCCACTTGCACCCAATGTAGCAACGTTAATTTTTCTATTATATCGCACTACATAGTCTAGGAAATCTTGATTATGAGGAATATTAGAAGTCATAATTTCATGGTAGGTTCTTGTCAAGGGAATTAGTTCATAAGATAATATAGCTAAATGTATAACCGCTGCACCCACGCCACATAACATGTAGAATAATAAGAATCGCTTAGGTCCCCATAAGTTTTCTAAAATAGAACCGAACATCCACAAGGCTAACATATTCCCAAAAATATGTCCAAGGTCTCCATGCAAAAACATATGTGTCACTAATTGCCATGGCTTATATAAATCACTTTGCCATGCATGTAGTGCAAAATAGTCTTCGAAAGAAAAAGCACTAGTAGGGCCCGCAAATGTATTCTGTGCTAAAAATATTAATCCATTAATGATTAATAAATTTTTTACAATCGTGGGTAAAACTTCAAATCTTGTAGGCCTAAACTGTGTCATTTCAAAAAAGTTTATTTTATTAACGTGGTTCTTTTTAATTGAACTACATTTTCAATATGCAATGTATGTGGAAACATGTCTACTGGTTGTATTTTGGTAACCGTATATTTTTCAGCCAATAAACCTAAGTCCCTTGCTTGTGTAGCTGGATTACAGCTAACATAAACAATAGTAGGCGCTTCCATTTCTAATAATTTTCGAACCAATTTTTCGTGCATTCCTGCACGTGGAGGGTCTGTGATAATTACATCTGGCTTACCATGTGTTTCAAAAAATTCGTCATTACAAATATCAATTACATCTCCTGCAAAAAAGGCGGTATCCTCTAGCTTATTAATTTGTGCATTTATTTTAGCGTCTTCAATTGCTTCAGCTATCACTTCTACTCCAATAATTTTTTTAGCTTGATGGCTACAAAAAATTCCAATGCTTCCTGTTCCACAATACAAATCATATACCGTTTCCTTTCCTGTTAATTCAGCAAAGTCTCTTGTAATTTGATATAAACGTTCCGCTTGTTTTGAATTAGTTTGGAAAAATGATTTTGGACTTATCTTAAATTCAAAGTCTTCGAGTTTTTCTGTAATATATCCGTTCCCAAAATACACCTGTGGTACCAAATCCTGCATACTGTCATTACGTTTTGCATTGATCGTATATAACAAAGTGGTGATTTGAGGAAAACGAGCTAATAATATAGTAAATAATGCCTCTCTCTTTTCTTGATCTTCATACCCTAATATCAAATTTACCATCCATTCTCCCTGTGTCGTGTTTCTTACAAACATATTACGCAACCAACCTTGGTGTTGTTTAATATTATAAAAAGGCATATTATTTTCAATTGCAAAGTTGACCACCGCCTTGCGTATTTCATTAGTGGGCTCTGCCTGTAAATAGCATTTATCAATTTCTACCACTTTTTCAAAAAAACCTCTTGCATGAAACCCACCAGCACCTGGTGATTTTTTAGGTTCTTCTCCAGCTGCTTTCATTGCCTTGAATTCTTCAAAGGGAATAAAACGCTCTGTTGCAAATGTATATTCTACCTTATTACGATAAGTCTCTGTTTGGGCGGCACCAATAATTGGTGGTATTTCGGGAAGCGCAATTTTAGCAATACGGGTTAAATTATCTACCACCTGCTTATGCTTATATATTAACTGCTGTGCATAAGGAAGCATTTGCCATTGACAACCACCACAAACTCCAAAATGAGTACAAAAAGGTTTTACTCTTATTGCTGAATAGCTATGAAATGTTTTGGCAAAGCCCTCCGCCCAGTCTGCTTTATTTTTTTGAAGTTGTATGTCCACGACATCGCCAGGAACGGCACCTTCAACAAATATTACTTTCCCGTCTACGCGCGCTAAGGACTTTCCTTCGGCAGCGTAGTCTTCAATAAGGACTTTCTCTAAAATAGGGGCTTGTTTGATTTTTCTCACTCGGGCAAAGGTACTCAACCCCGATTATATTTAAACTAAAAAGGAGGCTATAAATTAAGAAGTCCCATAAAGATTATATTTTTACATCCCCGATATTAGATTTAAATTTAACTCTTATGAAAAAAACCGTATTCGTACTAATTATTTCCTTATTTGCCGCTTTCCATACGATGGCACAAACTAAAAAGACAAGTAATACTGCAACTAATTTAAATACCGGTCATGCCATTCAAATAAACCTAAAGCCCTACCAAAATACCAAAGTGTATATTGCCACCAATTATGGAAATAATAGAGTCCTAGCTGATTCTTGTATTTTGAACGAGAAAAGTGAGGGTGTCTTTACTTCAAAGCTGAAGTTAACTCCCGGTGTCTATTTTGTGGTTTCCCCAAAGTATACCATTCTTTTTGATTTTTTAATGGACGATGCTCAACATTTTAAAATTGTTGCAGACACTTTAGCATTAGCAGATTTTAAAATCATTGGATCTAAAGAAAATGATATTTTTAAAGAGTATATTAAATCCATAACACTATTAGGTGGGGCATTAAATAGCATTGAATTAAATATTAAAAATGCAAAAAATGCAGCAGACACTGCAGCACTTAGAACTCAATATATCGCAAAGGACAAAGAAATTAAAGAAAAGCGTAAATACTTTACTACTACTTATCCTAAGTCCATGACCAGCTATTTATTAAATGTGATGCAGCGCCCAGAAGCCCCGCCTATTAAGGTTATTAACGGTAAGGCAGATAGTACTTTTCCTTTTTATTATGTAAAAAACCATTTTTGGGATAATGTAGTTTTTAATGATAACCGTTTAGTGCGTACTCCTTTTTTTGAAGATAAGCTAGATGAATATTTTAAAAATTATGTTTCTCGTGAACCAGATTCTATCATTGAGGAAGTTCAATACTTATTAACTGTTGCAAAAACAGGAAAAGAAATTTATCCTTTCTTGCTTTTCAAGTTTACCAATAAATATATTAGTCCAGAATTTATGGGTCAAGACAAAGTGTTCTTGCATATTTTTCAAAACTTTTTTGCAAAAGGAGATACTATTTTATTAGACGCCGCTTCCAAAAAATCAATTATCGAAAGAGCCTATAGTATTATGGCTAACCAAATTGGATTAGCCGCTCCGGTATTGAATATTAACACAATAGATGATAAGAATTTTTCTTTATATAAGGTAGACGCTCCTTACACTTTCATTGCATTTTGGGATCCTACCTGTGGTCATTGTAAAACAGAAATTCCCCAAATAGACTCCATATATAATGCACAATGGAAAAAATTTAATGTAAAGCTAATTGGGGTCAATATTAATTTTAAAGAATTAAATTCTTGGAAGGAATTTATTAAAGAAAAGAATTTAACTAATTGGTCGCATGTTTACCAAACAGAGGCAGATTTAAATCAGGAAATTAATGCAGGTAAACCTACCACTATTAGACAATTATATGATGTGTTTAAAACGCCTACTTTTTACTTGTTAGATAAAAACAAAAAGATACTCGCAAAAAATTTAACCCTTGAGCAGTTCAATGATTTTTTACAGTCGCAAGCAAAAAAAAATAATTAAAATATCGCGGACACGACGTCCTTAATAACCCTTGGCTTACCCAATGTATAGTAGTGTATAACCGGTACACCAGCAGCTTTTAGCTCCTTGCTTTGTTGTATCAACCACTCTGTTCCCACTTGCTCACAAGCTTCGTCGGTTGTTGCTGCTTGCATAGCGTTGCGTAAATCTTCGGGAATGTCTACATAAAAAATGTTTGGCAAAATGGTCAATTGCTTTTTATTCGTGATTGGTTTTAATCCTGGAATAATAGGTACATTAATTCCAATGCTTCTGCAAGCGTCTACGTATTCAAAATATTTTTTGTTGTCAAAAAACATTTGTGTCATAATATATTGTGCACCAGCGTCTACTTTTTCCTTGGCTCTTAGCAAATCAAATTCCATGCTAGGTGCTTCAAAATGTTTTTCAGGATAGCCTGCAACACCCATACAAAAATCGGTCTTACTGCCGTTCAATATTTCTTTATCTAAATAATCTCCATTATTCAATCCCACTACTTGTTGTAATAAATCAAGTGCTTGGCTATTTCCATTGTGTTCTGGAACAAATGTTTTTTGCCCCTTTTCAGCATCTCCTCTTAAAACCAACAC
>CALPWK020000015.1 GCA_943327245.2 Comamonas sp. lk
GATTTAGCATACATTTGACACTATAAAGGTAATAAAGTTTAAAACATAGAGCGTTTTTCGTAGATGTTTTGTTACACATTAAATGTTAAGATTTAGTATACAATGGCAAAGGAATTATCAACAAGAGCACAGGACTATTCACAGTGGTACAACGACCTGGTATTAAAGGGCAATTTAGCTGATTATAGTGCTGTAAGAGGATGTATGGTTATTAAACCATATGGTTATGCATTATGGGAAAATATGCAAGCAACCTTAGACAAAATGTTTAAGGACACAGGGCATGAAAATGCTTATTTCCCATTATTCGTTCCAAAATCTTTATTTGAAGCAGAGGAAAAAAATGCAGAAGGATTCGCTAAGGAATGTGCTATTGTTACGCATTATCGATTAAAGGCAGACCCAAATAATAAAGGAAAATTAATGGTTGACCCTGATGCCAAATTGGAAGAAGAATTAATTGTTCGTCCAACTAGCGAAGCTATTATTTGGAATACTTATAAAAATTGGATACAATCTTATCGTGATTTACCTATTTTGGTAAACCAATGGGCGAATGTGGTAAGATGGGAAATGAGAACACGTCTATTCTTAAGAACAGCTGAATTTTTGTGGCAGGAAGGTCATACAGCACATGCTACTAAAGAGGAAGCAGTTGCAGAAACAGTTCAAATGTTAAATGTGTACGCTGATTTTGCAGAAAATTGGATGGCAATGCCGGTAATTAAAGGGGTAAAATCTGCCAACGAACGTTTTGCTGGAGCAGAAGACACTTATTGTATAGAAGCATTGATGCAAGACGGAAAAGCTTTACAAGCAGGAACATCACATTTTCTTGGTCAAAACTTCGCGAAAGCATTTGACGTGAAATTTAGTGACAAAAATAATAAACTTGATTATGTTTGGGCAACAAGTTGGGGTGTTAGTACAAGATTAATTGGAGGTTTGGTAATGACGCATAGTGATGATCAAGGTTTAGTTTTGCCACCACGTATCGCACCTATTCAAGTTGTTATTGTACCTATTTTTAAAGGGGAGGAGCAGAAAGCAATTTTAGATGAGAAAGTGAATGCAATTGTTGCTTCTTTCAAAGCAGCAGGCATTCGTGTTAAATATGACGATTCAGACAATCAAAGACCAGGTTGGAAATTTGCAGAGTATGAATTAAAGGGAGTGCCTGTAAGAATTGCAGTAGGTCCTCGCGATTTGGAAAACAATCAAGTTGAAATAGCGCGTCGTGATACCAAGGAGAAATCTGCTGTATCAATGGACGGGTTAACAGAAACAGTTACACAACTTTTACTAGATATTCAATCCAACTTATTTGAGCGTGCTAAGAAATATAGAGACGATCATATTACGAAGGTGGACACATGGGAAGACTTTATAAATACATTGGATAATAAAACTGGTTTTGTTTCAGCACATTGGGATGGGACAGCCGAGACGGAAGAAAAAATTAAGGAATTAACTAAAGCTACAATACGTTGTATTCCTTTGGACAATCCTTTAGAAGCAGGTGTTTGTATTCAATCAGGTAAACCGTCTACTCAAAGAGTATTGTTCGCAAGAGCATACTAGTATAAAGTTTATGGGCCTAAAGCAAAAACCAATTCCCGCAGCCTTAACGCCATTTTTAGAAGGTAAGGTTTTACTATTGGACAAACCAATAGGATGGACTTCTTTCAATATGGTTCAAAAAGTGCGTGGATTAACTAGGGTGACAAAAGTGGGTCATGCCGGAACTTTGGACCCCTTAGCTACAGGATTATTAATTATATGTACAGGAAAGTTCACCAAGCAAATTGATACCTATATGGGTATGGTGAAAGAATATACTGGCAGCTTGGTTTTAGGCGCTACAACTCCTACCTACGACTTAGAGTCCACGCCAGAAAATTTCAAGTCTATTACACATTTAACAGCGGAACAAATTCAAGCAGCTAGGATTCCATTTATAGGCGAGATATTGCAAATGCCGCCACAGCATTCTGCCATTAAAAAAGACGGAAAACGATTATATGAATCAGCTCGTCTAGGTATAGAAGTAAAAGTAGACCCAAGAAGGATCACCATTCACAGTTTTGAAATTACTAAAATTGATTTACCAACCATTGAATTTAAAGTGGTTTGTTCTACCGGCACTTATATTAGAAGTTTAGTAAAAGATTTTGGAGATCAACTTGGAGTAGGTGCTTATATGAGTGGACTAAGACGTACTAAAATAGGAGCGTTTAATGTAGACGATGCGCTTCAGTGGGAAGACTTACAAAAAGAAATTGACTTGCTTTTAAGTCAGGCAGAATAATTATTTCGCAACTAAATAAATCTAGAAGGGCAAGCCTATTCCAAATTGCCAAGCATAATTATTAACTTTCACGCCATTCGGCTTTACTTCACTCCATTTCATATTCTTAAAGTCAAGCCATCCATTATTATTTAATCTTGTAGGGTCTTTCATTTTAATAGCATAGTCAACACGAATAATAAAGTAATTAAAGTCAAATCGAATTCCTGTTCCTACACCAATTGCCAAATCTGTATATAAACGATCTAATTTAAATCCTGCAGCAGGATCAAGTTTGGTGTCTCTTGTATTCCAGATATTTCCCATATCCATATATAAAGCAGAGCCCATTTTATACGAACCCCATTGAAATAAGTTGAAACGATATTCAATATTTGCTTCTAACTGAAGGTCCCCAAAACGATCAAAATTTAGACTTTTGGCACTTGTGTCGTAAAACCGAGAACTACCAAGTCCTAATTGTCTTAATCCCCATGCACGCATGCTATAAGGTCCACCTGCATTGAATTGTTTGAAGAAGGGCAACTGACCACCTAATTTTTTATCATTGCTATAATTATTTCCCCAGCCACCTAAGAAACGCATGGCTAATTCGGTATTTTCAAATTTAAATGCTTTTCTTAGTTCTAATTCAGCTTTGATATAGGTGTAAATATTTTCTTTAAGACTTGGAATTAAGGCGGCTAAGCTTCCAGCGTCTTCTACCCCTAAGCGAATATAATTACTTTGTCCTGCATGATTTTTAGAGGGCCCATTATGCAAAAAAGTAAATGTTTGACTTATTACGTTTCCTTCATTAAAGGAGGATCTTAAGAAGGGGTTAAGTAATAATAAGCTATCTAATTTTGAATACTTTGTGAGTTGGTATAATTCAATATTTAAAGGCTTATACAAGAATACATGTTCTCCTTTATTGGTGACATTTTTCCATTCATATCCCCAGTTCGTGGTAAAGGATTTTAATTGGTAATAATCGAGACGATCCATACTAGATCCATTTAAGGCGAAATTACTTCTAGTGTTATAATTGGCTGCATGTTGATGCGGGAAAAATGGAATTAAAATATTAGGAAAACTATAGGTATGCCCAACACTCCATAATAATGTTTGTGCTAAATTATCTTTAGCATTATTGAAATTAAGTTCAACCCCGGCTCTTAGATTGGTGATTGAAGGGATTGATTTTTTTTGAACATTTTTATCTCTATAAGTTAAGCTAGTTGCAAAACCAACCAAATTACCAGCACCTATTTGAGCGGTATTCCTACTTCCTTCTAAATCTAAGCTTACACTTCTTCTTAGCGAAGGCACTAATAAGTAATGGAGATAAATACTATCATTAATAACAGTTGTCCTTGCATCAATTTGTTGCCAGGCTCCAAGCGCACTAAAATTATTTAAGGTCTTGTAAAAAATACGTTCATTGAATAGGTCCCCTTTTTTTACAAATGATTGTTGTTCAAATAAGCTTGTCTTAAACTTAGGTAAGGTATAAGCATGCACAATAGTTTTAAACGCGTCCTCATTTACCATTGTTTTTGTAATAATAGAATCAGGGTTATCTAGTAGACTAAGATCACTATAAAATATTTGTTTTCCAATTGGGTATTGCTTTGTTATTCTGGGGTTGCTATTTCTTAATTGAAAACTAATTTTCCAAGCTGGATTTTGAGTTTCTTTTTTATTTGCAGAAATAATTTGATTCACCTGACTTAAAGGGTCAAGGTTTAATTGCATCAAGGACTGATCTAATGTATCTACTTCGGCAAATATTTTCTCCTTTGTGAAATAGTAAAAGCCATTTGCTCTAAACAATTCAACTAGTCGGTCTAGTTCATTATTAATATTGTCATTTGAATAAGTGTATCCTTTTTTTAAATAGGCATCGTCCCTGTTTTTTAAAGCAATGTTTTGTAGTACAGGATCATTTAATTGGTACACTATTGTATCTATAATTGTTTTTTTATTTAACTGTACGTTCATTGTTAAATATGTCCGCCATTCCCCTTTTACGGTATCAATTTTATAAGAGGGCGAAAGTAATGCATGGTTGTATCCTTTTGAATTCAAATAACCTTGCATATAATTAACCGACCTTGGCATTCTTTCTGGCTGAAATTCAATGGGCTGAACCAAAGTATTAAAAATCCCAAATTGTCTAATATGTTTTGCTTTTAAACTGTCATCCCAGTAATTATCTAAAGCAATTGTCAATAATTTTTTTGTCTTCTTCGAGTCCGCATCGGTTATCTTTATATAATTCTCATAAACAAAGGCTTTTTCTTTTGGATAATTGTGAATTATCGCTTTTTTTAGATCTGTACAGGCATTTAATAAAAATAAAAGCCCAAGTAGATAAAATCTTGAGAAGAAACTAATATTTTTAAGCCTACGTAATAACATGTAATGATAAATAAGAATGAACTCAAATATATTCAATCTTTCGTCCATAAAAAACAATGGGCCCAAGAATCTGTATTTATGGTGGAAGGACCTAAGCTAATGGCTGAATTATTGGGTAGTGATTGGATTATAGAAAAGATATATGCTAATGTAGCATGGGCAGATAAGCAAACTGATCCTAGTTTAAACATTCAAATTGTGGAAGACTTCGAATTGGAGAAAATGACCCAGTTGCAAAAGCCCAATCAGGTTATTGCACTAGTTGAAAAAAAGCTGTATATGAAACCCCTAGAATTTAAAGGGAAATTCACATTGGTATTGGATGGGGTTCAGGATCCGGGCAATATGGGAACTATAATAAGAACAGCAGACTGGTTTGGGTGTTCACAAATCATTATCTCTGAAGACAGTGCTAATTTGTATAACCCCAAAGTAATACAAAGCACTATGGGGAGTTTTTTGAGAGTAAGGGTAGCATCTATGGATATTGCAACTGTTATGGCAGAGGCTAATTTACCAATCTATGGTGCATTATTAGCAGGGAGCTCCTTATATGAGACAAAGTTGACTTCCGACGGTTTTTTAGTCATTGGAAATGAATCAAAAGGCATTCGTCCTGAAATTATTTCTATGGTCACACAAGCTATTTCTATTCCTAAATTTGGTGCAGCAGAATCTTTGAATGCAGCAGTAGCAACAGGGATTATTTTGTCACATTGGAAATCTCAATAATTAATCGAATCGAATGGTTTGGGCTGGACTAATTTTTTTTATCCAAAGTGTTGGAATTAAAAAGGAAATATAGCTTAGTAGGGCAGTGCCTATAATGATTAAAATAATTTGACTAGGTATTATATGAATAGGTAGTTCTTTCATAAAATAGGCAGTTTCGTCTAATTGAATCCATCCAGTATATTGTTGTAAGAAAGACAACCCTAAGCCAACAATACAACCAATAGCTATACCTATCCAGCTAATAAAGCTAGCTTGGTATAAAAATACTTTACGCAGTAGTTGATGGGAAGCCCCAATAGCAGTAAGGGTTCCAATCATATTAACACGTTCAAGCATTAGTATAAATAAACAAGTAAGTAGGTTCACGATGGCAATAAGTAACATAATAGTTATAGTAACATTTCTATTTACTGTCTGCACGCCAATCCAATCAAAAATTTGAGGGTAATAATCGTCAATTGTACTTGCTACTGTATTTGCTGGTAAAGACTTTTGAATCATATTCACTGCTATATTTTTGTCCCATTCTTTTTTAAGTGTTATAGCGTATCCTTCTATTTGCTGATTATTTTGATTTAACTGTTGTATTAGTTTTATATCAACAATAATAAATTGCTTATCATAATCATCAATTCCAGAATGGAATAGCCCAACTAATTTTAATTTTCTTTGCTGCACTGCTCCATTATTTAAAAAGTACAATCGTACTTCTTCCCCTAATGGAATATTTAATTTATGCGCCAATTCTTTTGATAAGATTACTTCTTTAATAATACTATCCTTATTGGTAGTAATATTTCTACCTGCAACCAAAAATGGACTAGGTTCGTTATTGGGTATCCCTTTAGCATTAACACCTTCAATGTCTTGTTTATAGGACAATACGGTAGACTGTGTAATGAATGGAGTAATGGTTTGCACTGGACGAACTGCCAATATCTTTTTTTCGACATGCTGATTTCTTGAAATAGAAATTCCATTAATGGAAGCTACTCTTACCTGTCCCCAAAATGAGTAGACCTTACTAGCGATACTTTCTTGAAAGCCGTTAACTATTGAAAAAGTGAGTATGATTGCTGCTACGCTAATAGCAGTTGCCCCTATAGACAATCTAACTATGAATCTTGTATAGGTTTTTTGTTTTTGAAAACTTATACGTTTCGCTATTTCAAAAGCAGTATTCAATTATTTTAAATTTGATCAAATCTAGTTTTTTCTGTTTAATAATAATGAATAAAGGCCTAGTTTCGTAAGGAATTAACCATATATAGTATGTATAAGCCTTTCATTGGGTTCTTAATGGTTTTAATATTGTTTACTAAGCCAGTGCTAGCACAAGGCAATCCAGATCAAATCTTTGACCTTGCAATTCATACTGTTTTAGTTCATCCAATTGGGAATCCTACTGGAATTCCTGTCATTGGCTTGAATGACGGAAGCCCATTATTAATAAGTTTTGATGATTTTAAAGCAAGCTATCAGAATTACTATTACGCAATAGAATTGGTGAATGAAAATTGGGAATCTGTTCCACTTAGCCCTTTTGATTATACGAGGGGCTTTAGTCAAAACAAAATCACTAATTTTTCGACATCAAGTATTGCAATTCAATCCTATTATCATTATGAATTGAATCTGCCGAATGAAAATTGTAGGCCTACTAAATCGGGGAATTATATTTTAAAAGTTTTCAAGGACGGCAATCAAAATGATTTAATTTTTACTAGTAGATTTTATGTAACAGAGGGAACTGCAAATGTTTATGCAACTGTACAAGAACCATTTGACGGATCTATTTCGCAAACACATCAAAAAGTGCAAGTGAATGTGGGCGTCAAAAAAATTAATTATTTCCAGCCAGGTCAATTGTCCATTCAAGTAATTCAAAATACAAGGTATCAGGATGTGATTAAGGTAAAAGAGCCCAGCTTTATAAGAGGAAATAACGTGGAGTATAATAGTGAAAGGGATTTAATTTTCCCAGCCGGTAAAGAATTTAGATGGCTTGATTTACAAAGTTTAAGATTACAAACAGATAGAATTTTTAAGTTTGAAAATACAGATAAAGGAACTACCGCTATATTAAAACCAGACCTATCAAGATCCAATACAGCTTATTACACTTTTAAAGATTTGAATGGATCCTTCGTCATATCCAATACAGAATCTTTGCAAAGCGAAAATCAGAATGACTATGCTATGGTTCATTTTGCGTATATACCTAAAGACGGCATTCCTTATATGGGTGAAACCTTGTATTTGTCTGGTGCTTTAACTGGCAATATTTTAAACAAGGAATCGTCCATGCAGTTTAATCCTAAAAAAGGCCTTTACGAGAAATCTCTTTTATTAAAACAAGGATATTACAGTTATCAATATATCCTAAGAGACCTAAATTCCCCTCAACCCCAACAGGATTTTATGGAGACAGAGGGCGATCATTGGGAAACAGAGAATAACTATACTATTTTGGTTTATTATACTCAAGCGGGAGCTCAGTACCCGTCTTTAGTTGGATTTTCGACAATAAATTCAAAGCAGCAGTGGTAGATAAAAATGGACTGCTGTGACTTTTTTAATCCCCCTATTTGTCCTACATTTGCACCGGCAGGTCTCACACGACCAGCTCCTGCTGAACTTCCCCAGGGTAGGAATACAGCAAGGATAAGCGGTTGAGCGGTGCGATGTGAGTAGCCTGCCACTTTTTAGGAAGTGGCATTTTTTTTAAAAGAGACTTTTTAATTATAAATCTAACAATATGAAATTTTTTATTGACACTGGCAATTTGGCTCAAATCAAAGAAGCAAACGACTTAGGTATCTTAGACGGAGTAACTACCAATCCTTCTTTAATGGCCCAAGTAGGTGTTAAAGGAGAAGCTGCCATTGCAGACCATTATAAAGCAATCTGCGAATTAGTAGACGGCGACATTAGTGCAGAAGTATTGTCTACCGATTTTGCTACAATGGTAGAGGAGGGGAAAAAATTAGCTGCTATTCATAAGAATATAGTAGTTAAGGTTCCAATGATCAAAGATGGTATTAAAGCAATTAAGTGGTTTACCGACAACGGCATTCGCACCAATTGTACTTTAGTATTTTCAGCTGGCCAAGCTATTTTAGCGGCTAAAGCTGGAGCAACTTATGTTTCTCCATTTATTGGAAGAATTGACGATAGCTCTTGGGACGGAATGGAATTGATAGCTCAAATTAGACATATCTATGATGTTCAAGGATTCGATACACAAATATTAGCTGCTTCTATTAGAAATGCTTTGCATATTGTTAAAGCGGCAGAAGCAGGTGCAGACGTTTGTACTTGTCCTTTAGATTCTATCTTAGGCTTACTAAAACATCCTTTAACGGACATAGGTTTAGCTAAGTTTTTAGAAGATGCAAAGAAGATGTAATTCTATGATCAAATAAATTTTCAAAATGAGTCTCCAAAAGGGACTCATTTTTTTTGCAAAAGCTTTGTGCAATATGTGTCAGCCAGAATACTTGCATAAGTGACATAAATCACTTATGCAAGTGAAAAGAAAGTCGAGCTTTACTCAAAATACATAGTATGGCAAAGATATTAATTCTCGGAGCAGGTGTTGCTGGACATACAGCCGCTGCCTATTTGCAAAGAGGGCTTAATAAGAAACACCAAATTACAGTGGTGTCTCCTACTAGCACTTATCAATGGATCCCATCGAATATTTGGGTGGGTGTGGGCAGAATGACGCCCGAAGAAATTAAATTTGATTTAAGGCCGCTTTATAAAAAATGGGGTATCAATTTTGTACAAGCAAAAGCGCAAAATTTTTTTCCAGAAGGAGATGCAGCAATTAAATCTGGTTATGTAGAGGTGGAGTATACAACTAAAGAAGAAGCAGGACTAAAGCAAAAAATTGAATATGATTATTTAATTAATGCAACCGGTCCTAAATTAAATTTTGAAGCAACAGAGGGATTGGCGCCAGGCAATGGCAATATTGCTTCCGTTTGTACATTTGGTCATGCAAGTCATGCTTGGGAATTATTTCAAGAAAAATTAGATCTAATGCAAAATGGCCAAAAGCAAATTTTTGTCATTGGTACAGGACACCCAACTGCTACTTGTCAAGGTGCTGCATTTGAATATATTTTAAATGTTGATTTTGAAATTAAAAGAAGAGGTCTAGAAAAATTAGCCCAAGTAATATGGATTACCAATGAATATGAATTAGGTGATTTTGGTATGGGGGGCGCATTTATTCCAAAAGGCGGTTTTATTTCCAACACAAAATTATTTGCAGAATCTTATTTTGTAGAACGTAATATTACTTGGATAAAAAGAGCGGGTGTCAAAAAACTAGACGACCATAAAATTTACTATGAAAATCTGGATGGCGAATATTTAGAACAAGATTATGACTTTGCCATGTTGATACCGGGCTTTGCTGGTCATGGTTTTAAAGCTTATAATAAAAATGGGGAAGATATATCCAATCAATTATTCGCGGCAAGTGGATTAATGAAAGTGGATGCAGATTATACACAAAAACCATTTGAACAATGGTCCATTAGTGATTGGCCAGAAACATACCAAAATCCAAGCTATCCAAATATTTTCGCTCCAGGCATTGCATTTGCTCCACCGCATTCTATTTCAAAGCCAATGACAAGTAAAAATGGCACCGCCATATTTGCTTCAGCACCAAGAACGGGAATGCCTTCTGGTATTATGGGTAAAGTGACAGCAGACAATATTATTGATTGGATTAAAACAGGAGACGCTACAATGAAACATAAAGCTTCCATGGGAAGAATGGGAGCGGCTTGTATAGTATCTGCTGGATATGGTATGAGTAAGGGAACTGCAGCAACCATGACAGTGAATCCTGTTGTGCCCGACTGGGATAAGTATCCTGACTGGGGAAGAGATATCAATACCACTATGGGAGAGCCAGGATTAGCAGGGCATTGGTTAAAATGGTTGATGCATTACATGTTCTTATATAAAGCAAAGGGTAAGCCATTTTGGTGGCTGATCCCAGAATAGAATGGATTATAATTTATTTCATTGTAAAAAAACAAAATCATGGAAAACAGATTAATCATAACAAAGTATTCAGATCAATATTATCCTCCAACTCCGAATAATTTCACCTTATTCTTAAGGAAGTCGGTGTTATTCCAAATCATCAGATTTTTTATTTTAAACTATAAAATAATGAAGATTCTTGTTAAGGGACATTCTTAAAATAGAAGGTACTTGGTGACAATTGTCACATCAATTAGAATTTCGTAAAACTACTTTTGTAATTCTAATAAAAACATATGTCAGCATATACTTTCAACAAATTGAAGATTCGAAATTTATCACTAGTCTTAATACTATTGATAAGCGCTTTTAAAATTAATGCGCAAACAGCTAATGAGAAGCTTGTATTAGACGAAGCAATACAAAAAGCTTTGCTTAGCAATAGGCAAGTAGCTATTTCACAAAATGACGAAGCCATTGCAAAATCGAATTATACACAAACAAGTGCAATCTGGATGCCTCAGATTAATTTGTCACAGGTTGGTTATAGTACCAACAATCCACTAAATGCTTTTGGATTCAAATTACAACAAGCAGGTATTCAACAATCTGATTTCAATCCTGTATTACTAAATAATCCTGCTATAACTGCAAATTATACTTCGCAGGTTACCATTCAGCAGCCAATAGTCAATTTGGATATGTTATATATGCGCAAAGCTGCTAAACAACAAATTGAACTATATACAAATCAATCTAAAAGGACAAAAGAGGCAATAAAGATGCAGGTAGTGCAATCATATTTATTCTTAGAGCTAACTTATCAAGTGGCGTCGGTGTCGAAACAAAGTTTAGAAACTATCAATTCAATTTACAAATTTACTTCAGACCGTCTAGCTCAGGGTATGATTCAAAAATCGGATGTATTAAATGTGGAAGTGCAGGTTAAATTGGCAGAAGTTCAATATAACCAAAGTGTATCTCAGATTGCAACTATCTCAGACCAGTTAAGTGCATTAATGCATTCACCCCTTGGCGTTATTTATGAAATTGCTCCTTATGAATTAGCTAATATAGAGAATACGTCAATGGAAGTTTCATTATTGAGGTCTGATATTAAAGCTATGAATGCTGCAATGAGTGCTTATGATCTTGCAATTAAAAGTACCAAGCTTGCTTGGTTACCTAAGTTAAATAGTTTTGCAAATTATCAAATTAACGACAAGTCAATCAACTTAAATGGCCCTAATTCTTATTTAGCTGGAGTGCAATTGTCTTGGGATATATTTAAAGGGAATCAGCATAAAAACAAAGCCAACACGCAAATTTTAGAGAAGCACAAAGTGGCCATCCAATTAGAAAGTCAAATTGAACAAGGCACTTTAGAAATAAGAAAAACAAAGAGAAGTATTTCAGACGCTAATTATAAAATCGCACAACAAAATAAGGCAGTTGACCAAGCAGAAGAAGCACTTAGAATTTTACAAAACAGGTATACGCAAGGTTTAGTAAACACTAATGATGTTTTAGTGGCACAAACTCAATTGTCAAATCAAAAATTACTTTTTGCTCAGGCCGTTTTTGAGCAGAAGTCTTCAATCAACTACCTTGAATTTTTAACAACAAAATAATTACAATTTTAAATAGAATACAATGAGATATAAAAATAATTTAGCGCTAATCGCTGTAATGACAACATTCTTTTTTGCAATTTCATGCGCTAGTAATGAAACTGCAAAAACAGAAGACAACGCCGCAATTATTAATGTTACTGTAGCAAAGTCTACTGCCAATATGAATACTGCAAACTTAGAACTTACAGGTCAGGTTGAATCTGCACATGCAAGTAATATTGCAACAAGAATTATGGGATACGTTACTAAAATTTATGTAAAAGTTGGAGATAGAGTAAATGCAGGTCAATTATTATTCTCTATAAATAGTACGGACATTTTAGCTAAAAAGGGTCAAGTTGACGCTTCGTTAAGACAAGCGGAAGCTGCATTGCATGTTGCTCAAAAAGATTTTGATAGATATACTGCTTTATTTAAACAAGCGAGTGCTTCTGCAAAAGAATTAGAACAAGTTAATTTACAATATCAGTCTGCAAAGTCGGGTGTAGAAGCTGCAAAATCAATGCAAGCAGAAGTTATTGCACAATTAACTTATGCAAATGTAGTTGCTCCATTTTCTGGGGTAATTACTCAAAAATTGGCTGACGAAGGTAGTTTGGCAAATCCAGGCATGCCTATTTTGACAATTGAGCAAACTGGAACTTTGCAAATAAGTGCAATGGCGCCAGAGAATAATATTTCTAATGTAAAGCTTGGCGAAAATGCATCAGTTACTGTAAGTGCTGCTAATATTAGTTTCACGGGTAAAATAACACAAATTAATCCTTCTTCCCAATTAACAGGCGGGCAATATATTGTTAAAGTATCTATCCCGTCAAATGTTTCAAGTAAGGTTTTGGCTGGTATGTATGCAAATTTAATAATTCAAAACAGTAAGTCGACTATGTTAAATACTAATAGTAGCATGAATGTTTTAGTTCCTGCGTCTGCTATTATTTATAGAGATCAATTAACAGGAGTTTATACTGTGGGTTCTCAAAATACCGCATTATTAAGATGGGTTCGTTTAGGAAATAATATGGGGAATAATGTAGAAGTGCTTTCTGGTTTAGCAGAGGGTGAAGAATATATTGTAAGTGCGGACGGTAAATTATTCAATGGTGCTAAAATAAAAACTAAGTAATGGAAAAAGGACTTTCAGGAAATATAGCAAAAGCATTTTTGCAATCAAAATTGACCATTTTGTTAATGGTAGCTTTCCTATTAATAGGAGGCTATAGTACTATGTTAATGCCAAGAGAGGAAGAGCCTCAAATAAAAGTACCAATGGCTGATATCTTTTTGGGATATCCTGGTGCTTCTCCAAAGGATGTAGAAACAAAAGTGGCAGCACCAATGGAAAAAATAATTTCCAATATAAAAGGTGTTGAGTATGTTTATTCCACATCTATGAAGGGGCAAGTAATGTTAATTGTTCAGTTTTATGTAGGTGAGGATGTAGAGAAATCTATGGTGAAATTGTACAGTGAATTATTAAAGAATATGGATAAGATGCCACATGGCACTACCATGCCCTTAATTAAAACTAGGGCAATCGACGACGTTCCAGTGTTATCTTTTACTATTTGGGGTGAAAATTATGACGACCATCGATTAAAATTAATTGGACAGGAACTAGCTAATGAAGTAAAGAAAATTCCAAATGTATCTGATATCAATATTTTAGGTGGAAGAGGTAAGGAAGTTAAAGTTGTTTTAGATAAATCAAAAATGACTTCAAATCATGTCGACTTTCTCTCTATTACTAAAGCTATTCAGGCAAGTAACGCAGAAATGGCTAGTGGTTCCATTTTACACAATGACACTAGTTTTTCTGTACAGACTGGTAATTTTTTAACATCTTCCGATGATGTTGCTGCTTTAGTGGTTGGCATGAATGCTGGTATGCCGGTATACTTAAAACAAATTGCTACAATCGTAGAAGGCCCTGTAACGGCATCTCAGTATGTGTTTTTTGGTTATGGTAAAGCAGATAGTTTAGGTTCAAAATTCAAATCAACTTATCCAGCAGTTACTTTTGCCATTGCAAAAAAGCAAGGGGCAGATGCAATGAAGTTATCGGATGAAATTCTACATAAAATTGGGTCACTTAAAAAAGATTTAATACCATCAGATGTTCAGGTGTCAACTACCAGAAATTATGGTGAATCTGCGGCAGACAAAGTAGGTGAGTTACTATTCCATTTATTTATTGCTATCGTAGTAGTTACTTTATTTGTGATGCTTGCTATGGGATGGAGAGGCGGATTGGTTGTGTTTTTGTCCGTGCCAGTTACTTTTGCACTTACCTTATTTGCTTATTATGCATTGGATTATACTTTAAATAGAATTACACTATTT
Organism: Comamonas sp. lk; assembly: GCA_943327245.2. Lineage (GTDB taxonomy): Bacteria > Bacteroidota > Bacteroidia > Chitinophagales > Chitinophagaceae > Sediminibacterium. The sequence goes on from CALPWK020000015.1 coordinate 14,431, forward strand.
GCATTGGTATTCATAACTGGAATTGTGGTGGATGATTCTATTATTATTGCAGAAAATATGCATAGGCATTTTAAAATGCGAAAATTGCCACCATTACAAGCAGCAATTTATGCAATTAATGAAGTAGGGAATCCGACCATTTTAGCCACTTTTACAGTTGTGGCAGCAGTATTACCAATGGCGTTTGTGTCAGGCTTGATGGGGCCTTATATGAGTCCAATGCCAATTGGCGCTTCCATTGCCATGTTACTTTCTTTAATAGTAGCACTTACTTTAACTCCATATTTAGGATATATATTTCTTAGAGAAAAAGAGAAACATGGAGTTGAGCATAATGACCATCATGGCTCGAACTTAGAAGACTCCGGTATTTATAAAATTTACAAGCGTATAATAAATCCAATGCTAGAAGAACGTTGGAAGCGATGGGCGTTTGTAATGGGTACAGTAGTTGTTTTATTGGCTTCTATGGTACTTTTCTATACAAAATCTGTTGCTGTTAAAATGTTGCCATTTGATAATAAAAATGAGTTTCAGGTGGTGATAGATATGCCAGAAGGAACAACTTTAGAAAAAACACAGGCAGTTGCAGCAGACATCTCTTCTTATATTGGCAAGCAAACAATGGTTGAAAATTATCAAGCCTATATAGGAACTTCTGGTCCTATTAGTTTTAATGGATTAGTAAGACATTATGATTTAAGACGTGGTGAAAATGTAGCCGACATTCAAGTAAATCTAGTAGACAAAACAAAGAGAAGTATTCAAAGCCATGATATCGCAAAAGGAATGCGTGCGGACATCATTAAAATTGCTTCCAAATATAATGCTAATGTAAAAATTGTCGAGTTGCCGCCTGGTCCTCCAGTGCTTTCTACTTTAGTTGCTGAAATCTATGGACCAAATTATGCGGAGCAAATTGCCATAGGGAAACAAGTTAAGAATTTATTTAGCAAAACGGCGGATGTAGTAGATGTGGATTGGATGGTAGAAGATGACCAAATGGAATATAAAATAACAGTGGATAAAGAGAAAGCGATGAGACAGGGTGTTGTTACGGCGCAAGTAACTATGCTTGTTAACGGAGCACTTTCTGGGATGGTTGCAGGTAATTTAAATCAACCTAATTCATTTAGTCAAATTCCAGTTAGATTACAATTAAAGGATGCCGATAAGTCAAGCATTGAAAATATACTTTCTTTAACTGTAGTGGGTATGCAAGGAAATATGATTCCCTTAAGTGATATTGTTAAAGTAAGTACAGTTTTAAAAGACAAAAGTATTTATAGGAAAAATCAGAAAGAAGTTGTTTTTGTTATGGCAGATATGGCAGGTAATTTAGAAAGTCCATTTTATGCAATTACTAAAATGTCTGATAGTTTAAAAAACATTAAAATGCCAGCTGGTTTTACCTTGAACGAAGAATATAGCAAACAACCTACTAAGTTAGATGTGTATTCCTTGAAATGGGATGGTGAATGGCAAATTACTTTAGAAGTATTCAGGGACTTAGGAATCGCGTTTTTAGTGGTAATTCTAGTTATTTATATGTTGATAGTAGGATGGTTCCAGAATTTTACGGTGCCTTTAATTATGCTTGCCGCTATCCCACTTTCCTTAATTGGAATTTTAGTGGGCCATTGGATCATGGGAGCTTATTTCACAGCTACTTCAATGATAGGATTCATAGCACTTGCGGGTGTTATGGTAAGGAACTCCATACTTTTAATAGACTTTGTTAATATCAGAATTGACGAAGGGGTTCCTTTGAAGCAAGCAATAATAGAAGCCGGTGCAGTAAGAACAACTCCTATTTTATTAACAGCCGGAGCTGTTGCATTAGGAGCAGTTATTATTTTATTTGATCCAGTATTCCAAGGTTTAGCCATTTCTTTAATGGGAGGAACTGTAACATCGACCTTCCTGACCTTGATTGTGGTTCCCTTATTGTATTACAAAATGATGAGAAATAAAATAAAATAAAATATACAACTATGAAATTATTAATCGTAGCAGCTATAAAAGAGTATAATGAAACTGTCGGCAGTATTTTAAAAGAAGCGTCCATACCGGTATTTAGCATTACCGACATGACGGGTATTAAAAATGGAGTTGACACCAGTTTACTCGATGATTGGTTTAGTAGAGGAATAGGTAAATTTGATTCTGTTTTCGTTTTCTGTTTTACAACAGAGACTAATACGGAGCTTGCATTATCCCTTATCACAAAATTTAATGATAAAGAAGGGGTGGCGTTTCCTATTAGAGCATTTGTATTACCAGTTGAAAAATTCTTAAAATAAATAAATTTATAAATATGATAGAACGTTATATTAGAGCAATTGCAGGAAGTTTTATTTCCATAAGTGTATTATTGGCAGTTTTTGTCAATATTAATTGGATCTGGTTTACTTTATTTGTCGGGTTAAATTTACTTCAGTCTTCTATTACAAAATGGTGTTTAATGGAAGAAATTTTAAAAAAGCTCGGAGTAGAAAATACTATAAGAGGACTAAAATAGTTTCCATTATTGATGCTTTAATGCTTCTCTTTTAGACAAGGGCGATAATGTAGGGTGTGCTTTTACAAAATTGACAACCCATCTGGCATCGGTGTATGCATAGCCACGCAATGCCCATCCAATAGCTTTTCGAATAAAGAAATCCTCCTCTAGAATACAATGTTCAATATATTCGGTTAGTAATTGGGTGTTTGTTTGGTCTTTATACATAAGCTGAAATAGAATGCTCATGCGTTGTAGCCATTTGTTTTTGGAATGATTCCATTTATGTGTATTTGAGTCAATGAGTTCCGGAAATTGAATAAAGAACTTTCCAATAACATGTGAATTAGTGCTATCCACTGAATCCCACCAGCTATTATGGGTAACCATCCATTCTATTAGAGGTAAAGTTTTTTTGCACCATAATTTTTTATGATAGCCCAATAATTCAATTGCGAAGTAATGCAATTCACGTTCTGGTTCTCCAAAACATTCCTTTATTAATTGAACTAATTCAGTATGCTCCTGTATAGGATGTGATTTGTAAAATGCTTTACAAATGTTTCTTCTTAGTGGCGTTTTAATCCCGTAAAATTCAAACTGGTTTAATAAATATGCTTTAGCGCCTTTGGCAACAATTATATTTGCATTGGATGCGTATATTTTTTTTATTTCTTTTAAATAGGAATGCATACTAATACTTTCGGCTTCTATTTAATTTTTACAATTCTCTTGGTAGCATAACTCTCTTTCGCAGCTTCTAGCATTTTAATAATAGTGGCACCTTCAATGGCAGTTACTGGTTCCTGTTGGTCTTCTAAAATAGCCTTAGCCATTTGCTCATAGAACATGCCATAATTACCAGCTAAACTTGGAATTACTTTGGTATTAATTTTTCCATCCTTATCAGTGCTTAGTGTACCGAAATTTTCTGGTAGCTCTGCCCCCCAGTTTGAACTGCCTGGTTTTTTACCTGCAATTAAATCAGCTTCTTGGATGTCGGACCTGTTTTTTATAAAGCAGCCTTTAGTACCATATATTTTATATCCAGGCAATTGTTGCATAAATACCATTCCACTTGTTAAAGTAATTCGATGGGTAGGGTAGTACATTAATATCATAAAATAGTCATCCACTAATGAAGTCTTACGAGTTGTCCTTATGTCTGCAAAAATAGCGTCCGGTAGTCCTGAAAGGATTAATGCTTGATCCATTAAGTGAGGTCCTAAGTCCATTAACAAACCTGCCCCGGGTGTCAATATTTCTTTATGTACTTTAGGGCTTAATGTGGTTCTATACCGTTCAAAGGAAATTTGAATATCTAAAAATTCTCCTATAGCGTCTTCGCTAATTAATTTTTGAATAGTTAGAAAGTCGGCATCATATCTTCTATTATGATAGACAGCTAATTTTTTATTTACCTTACTTGCAATTAAATCTAATTCATAGGCTTCGTCTGAAGTAATTGTGAAAGCTTTTTCACAAACAACATGCTTTCCATATAACAAAGCTTTTTTAGCATATTCATAATGAGTATCATTTGGACTATTCACTATAACCAAATCTACAATAGGGTCGCTTAATAATTCCTCAAAAGTCGAATAAGACTTTGCATTAGGATATATAGACTGAATATTTTTTTGACTTCTTTCCCAACTGCCTACTAAGTTAAAATTAGGGTTAGCGTCTAAGAATGGTGCGTGAAATACTTTACCACTCATGCCAAAGGATACTAATGCTGCGTTTATCATATTCTAAAGATAAAAAAAATCCCCCTGATTACTCAGAGGGATTTATAAAAATTGGTCAGTTGACCTAGTTGTAAATATTATCCAGCAACTTGCTTTCTGATAATGTTCAATGCTCCACCAGCTTTAAACCACTCAATTTGTTGTTGGTTATAAGTATGGTTTGCTTTGATAGTATCAGCAGATCCGTCTTTATGTGTGAAAATTAAAGTAAGTGGAGTTTCTGGCGCAAAGCTAGTTAAACCTAATACGTCGATGGTATCATCTTCTTGAATTTTATCGTAGTCTGCTTTGTCTGCAAAAGTCAAAGCCAACATACCTTGTTTTTTCAAGTTGGTTTCATGTATACGTGCAAAAGACTTAGTCAATACAACTCTTACACCTAAATGTCTTGGTTCCATTGCCGCATGCTCTCTTGAACTTCCTTCTCCGTAGTTTTCGTCTCCCACTACAATAGTACCAACACCACCAGCTTTATATGCTCTTTGTGTATTTGGAACGGTATCGTAATTGCCATTTATTTGACTCTTAACATTGTCTGTTTTTTCGTTGAAGAAGTTAACAGCACCTATTAATAAGTTATTGGAGATATTGTCTAAGTGACCACGGAACTTTAACCATGGACCTGCCATAGAGATATGATCCGTTGTACATTTACCTTTTGCCTTAATTAATAATTTCAAAGACTTCAAATCAGTTCCTTCCCATGCAGCGAAAGGATCTAGTAATTGCAAACGCTTTGAAGTAGGGTCTACAGCAACCACTACATGAGAACCATCTTCTGCTGGAGCTTGGTAGCCTGCGTCTTCCACATCAAAACCTTTTACTGGTAATTCATATCCAGTTGGAGGATCTAATTTTACTTGTTCGCCTTTATCGTTTGTAAGGGTATCCGTTAATGGATTGAAAGTTAAATCACCGGCAATAGCTAATGCAGTAACTAATTCAGGAGAACCCACAAATGCATAAGTATTAGGATTACCGTCAGCACGCTTTGCAAAGTTTCTATTGAAAGAATGTACAATGGTATTTTTCTCTTTTTTCTCTGCACCTACACGCTCCCACATTCCAATACAAGGTCCACATGCATTCGCAAAAACCTTGGCGCCAATTTTGCTAAATACGTCTAAGAAACCATCTCTTTCTATGGTATATCTTACTAACTCAGAACCTGGAGTGATCATGTATTCTGCCTTAGTCGTTAATCCTTTTTCAGCAACTTGTTTTGCTAAACTTACTGCACGACTAATATCTTCGTATGAAGAGTTAGTACAACTTCCAATTAAACCTACTTCAATTTTTGTTGGCCAACCGTTAGCTAAAGCCACTTCTTTCATTTTAGAAATTGGTGTTGCTAAATCTGGAGTGAATGGTCCGTTTAAATGGGGTTCTAAAGTATTTAAATCTATCTCTATTACTTCGTCAAAATATTTTTCTGGATTTGCATATACTTCAGCGTCTGCAGTTAAGTGTTCAGCAACGCCATCAGCTAATGCAGCAACGTCTGCACGTCCTGTAGAAGCCAAATAACGGCTCATGCTTGAATCATAACCAAAAGTAGAAGTAGTTGCACCAATTTCGGCACCCATATTACAAATGGTTCCTTTACCTGTACAGCTCATACTTGTAGCACCTTCGCCAAAATATTCTACAATCGCACCGGTACCACCTTTCACCGTTAAAATACCAGCCACTTTTAAGATAACGTCTTTAGGAGCAGTCCATCCGCTTAATTTTCCTTTTAATTTAATACCAATTAGTTTAGGCCATTTTAATTCCCAAGCTAGTCCTGCCATTACATCACAAGCATCAGCACCACCAACACCAATTGCCAACATGCCTAAACCACCTGCGTTAACAGTATGAGAATCGGTACCAATCATTAATCCACCTGGGAAAGCATAGTTTTCTAAAACTACTTGGTGAATAATACCTGCACCTGGCTTCCAAAAACCTAAACCATATTTATTAGACACAGACGCTAAGAAATCATACACTTCTTTACTTTCTGTTGTCGCAACTTGTAAATCTTGTTTTGCTTCTACTTTTGCAGAGATCAGGTGATCACAATGCACGGTACTTGGAACTGCCACTTTTGGACGACCTGCTTGCATAAATTGCAATAACGCCATTTGAGCAGTTGCATCTTGCATTGCAACACGGTCTGGTGCAAAATCAACATAAGAACCACCTCTTTCGAAGCCCTCTAATTTTTGATCACTATGTAAATGAGAGAATAAAATTTTCTCCGATAAGGTAAGCGGACGCCCCAATAATTGTCGAGCTGCTTCCACTTTTGCTGGCATTTCAGCATACACTTTTTTGATCATTTCGATATCAAAAGCCATAGTTGTAAATTTTTGTGTTAAAACTGCTGCGAAGGTAAGCCAAAATGCGGATTTTTTTTGATAGATTTGGCTAAAGAATTCAACAGGCCATGATTCAAAAAATGAGAGATTTTCTAGAATTGCACGCTTTTGGGGTATGTTCCGCTATAGGGGAGCGCCTTGGAATTGCGAGTTCTAAAATAAGAATGTGGTTTATTTACATTTCATTTCTGACTTTTGGGTCACCTGTAATTGTATATATGATACTCGCCTTTGTACGCAGTATTAAGCATTATATACTATTAGGGAAGCGAAATCCTTTAAAAGACTAGTGTAAATTCCAGTTAACCCGAAAGGGTCTAGTCAAAGGGTTTAAATAACCGCTTTTCTTAATCTTACTAATTTCTCCAATAAAGGTTCTAATAATTCCAGTCTTAACATATTAGCACCATCACTTTTAGCAACTGCTGGATTAGGATGTGTTTCAATAAACAAACCGTCTGCGCCAGTAGCGATAGCTGCTTTTGCAATAGTCTCAATGAGGCTAGGATTGCCCCCAGTTATACCTGAAGTCTGGTTAGGTTGTTGAAGTGAATGGGTACAGTCCATAATAACAGGGACATTGTTTTCTGCCATTGCGGGAATATTTCTGTAGTCTACAACTAAGTCTTGGTATCCAAAAGTATTACCTCTTTCTGTCAACATTATTTTTTCATTACCAGCGAGTCTTATTTTATCAACTGCAAATTTCATAGAAGCACCACTTAAAAATTGCCCTTTTTTTACATTTACAATTTTCCCTGTTTCCGCTGCTGCAATTAATAAATCGGTTTGGCGACATAGAAATGCAGGAATCTGCAAGATGTCTATAAACTGAGCTGCTATGGCAGCTTCTTCGTGCGCATGTATGTCTGAAGTAGTAGGGACGTTGAACTTTGCACCCACTTTTTTTATCAATTCCATTCCAGTATCGTCTCCGATTCCAGTGAAGGAGTTTGCACTTGTTCTATTGGCTTTTCTATAACTAGCTTTGAACACATAAGGAATGCCTAAGTTTTTACAAATGGTGGAAACTTTTTCTCCTATTTCCATGACAATCTCTTCACTTTCAACAACACATGGACCAGCAATTAAGAAAAAATTATTGGGGTCGAAAGTCTGTGCTTTGAAATGGTCTTGTAAATATGAAGGGATCATGTGTTTAAATTTTCGATGTCAAAGATAATGATTTCAATGCAGAGCAGGCCTAGTTAAAATCTTATTCCTAAAAGCTTAATCTTAAAATCTTAAACCTAGTGTTATTCCAGCACCTCTAAGACCAGCCCAGGGACCTGTCATATCGGCTTCGGCACCTGTATTAGATACAGTAGCTTTAATTTTAAAAGGGTTTGCTTGAATATTATTAAGACTTTTTTGTAATGCAGTTTGTGCTTCAGCGGGCAATTTTTCGGGAGCGACGAATTCTAGTTTACCATTGGAAGAACCATAATGTCCTCCAATAACCCAAATATCCAATACTAGTTTTGTTAGCAATTGCTTTTGAATACCTACATACACGCCCACACTCTGAGATCTTATAGTTCCTTCCAAGTTGGCAGTTTTTGTAATAGGGCTTAATCCAATACCTGCAATATTTGGGGTATAAGTATATGCAACAGGTACGGATAAATCAAAATTGGCAAACCTAGCATAAGGAGCAATATAAAAGCCTGACATTTTTTGAATACCTAAATAGAATCGGCTTTCAAAAGTTATGGCGTTATTGCCAATTTTAAAATTATCAAAATTAATATCCTCACTTTTAATAAATTTTTTTGCTAATGCTTTTAATGGAAGACTTGATTTGGGCATGGTTCGATAGCTTATAGAAAGCGAAACGAAAGGAAGTATATTTTTTTCGAAAGTTAAATTATAGTTCTTTAAGGCATCTGCAGAAAGATTGGTCTTTAAAATATTGTCTCCGCCAATTAAGCTTTGCGCATTTGCGTTTAATGCAGCTAATAAAAATGTGAATAAAACAATCTTTTTCATAATGATTGATTTAATGGGGGAGTGAATAAATGAAATTACTTTGCCTTCTTATAGGAGAGGTCTGCAACAGTGCGCTTGTCTAAAATAGCTAATGTATTATCTCTAACTTCCAACATGACTTTATTGATACCGCATTTTTTCTCATTACACTCGTCACATTTCTTATAATAGTTGAGACTCACGCAGGGCAACAAGGCGATAGGTCCTTCTACAACCCTGAAAATAGCGGATAATTTAATTTTATTGGGGGGCATGGCAAAAAAATAACCACCATGTTTTCCTTTTTTACTGTCTAGAAATCCTGCTTTTTTGAGCTCTAATAAAATGTTTTCTAAAAACTTTAAAGGGATATGTTTATTGGAAGCTATGTCAGCTATTAATATAGGCGCTTCCGTGGCAGTTTCTGCCATATAGGATAGTGCTTGTAATGCGTATTGTGCTTTTTTAGATAACATAATTTATTAAATAACTTATAATCCTAGAACGTCTTTCATGGTGAAGATACCACTTTTTTTATTCGCAAATTCTGCGGCTAAAACAGCGCCACTTGCAAATCCTTTTCTTGTATGTGCAGTATGAATAATTTCAATGTCATCAATAGGGGAGCTATATTTTACTATATGTGTACCTGGAGCAGGGTCAATACGTTCCGAGTTGATTATTAAATCATCTGCATTTGCAGAAGCAGCATTCACCCATTTATTTTTTCTACCTATGTTAGCTAAAACTTGTTCCGCTAAAGAAATAGCAGTTCCACTAGGGGCGTCTTTTTTTTCGGTATGGTGTATTTCGGTCATAGATACATCATAGTCAGCATAGGGTTCCATTAGTTGTGCTAAAGTTTTATTAAGCTCAAAAAATAAATTAACTCCAATACTATAGTTGCTGGAATATATTAAACATCCATTTTTTTCTTTGCAAGCAGTACTTACTTCGTTCCATCTGTCTAACCAGCCTGTGGAACCACTTACTACGGGAACTCCAAATTCGATACATTTCATCACATTTTCAAAAGCGCTATGAGGTCCAGTAAATTCTATTGCCACATCTGCCTTTTGCAAATTAGCTGCGGTAAAATCTTGACTATTGTTCAAGTCTATTTTTAGTACAATTTCATGTCCTTTTTGGATGGCTATTTCTTGGATAGTTTTCCCCATTTTACCATATCCAATTAGTGCTATTTTCATAATCGATAATTTATTCGCTACTAGTTATTTTGTGCTACTATTTTTAAGATGAAGTTGAAAAGTTAAACCAGCTTGTCGAAACTGAGGTTGATAAGTTGGCTGTATTTTAAAGGCAAGATTATTAGTAATATCAAATTCTTTTAGTTGCCCAGAAACTGTAGCATCTACTACGTTAATACCCCAGGCTAATATAAACCACATGATAGAATAATCTCGGTCTTTTCTAAAGACATTTCTATAACTCTGAAGGGAACCTAAACTTAAATTTTTTAAAGTAGGGTCAATCTTTGCCAAATCAGACTCGTCCCCATTGGCTGCCTTGAACTTTGCTTCGTATGCGAATTTCGCTTTTTTATATAAATCCGAATTGTATTGAAAGGTTGCTGCAGGTATCGCTAAAACTCCATATACTAATGGGATCTTCCAGTATTGTTTATTATAAGCTTGACCCCAGCCAGGAATTAATGCAGATCTTTTAGTGGCTCTAATTGGAATATGACGTGGCATTGAAAAAATAGTATCTTTTTTCAATTGTGTACTGTCCTGACTAAATGCAAATGACTGCATTGCGATAAAGAAAAATATAAATAAAACCGGCTTCATTAGCTGATGCTTAATTGCATTGCTTCTAAAATTTTGTTTAAGCCATTTAAATCTGCATATTCAACTGTAATTTTACCACTACCATTTTTTTGATGTTGTAAATGCACTTTTGTAGAAAAATGATCACATAATTTATCTTCTAATTTTTTATAAACAGGAGATAGTTGATTTTTATTAGTACTTGCTGAAGTTGGATTTACTTTATTAGCGTCCCCCATTTTTTTAACTAACTCTTCAGTTTGGCGAACCGTTAAACCCTTTTCTGTAATTTCTTTAAAAAGAAATAATTGCTTATCAATTTCTTTGCCAATTAATATCTTAGCTAAGCTGACACTTAGGGTTCCTTTACGCACTGCAGCTTGGATAGCTGGCGGCAATTCAAGCAGTCGAATATAGTTTGCAATAGTAGATCTATCCTTACCCATTCTTTCAGAAACTTTCTCTTGTGTATAGTTCAACTCCTGCATCATTCTTTGGTAACTTAATGCTACTTCAATTTCATTTAAGTCAACTCTTTGCAAGTTCTCAAGTAAGGCTAATTCTAATAATTCTTGGTCATTGCCAGACCGGATATAAGCCGGAATGTCTGTTAAACCTGCTAATTTAGAAGCACGGAATCTTCTTTCGCCAGCAATCAATTGATATTTGCCATTTGGCAGTTGTGCAACTGTTACTGGTTGAATTAGGTCATGTAATTTTATAGAATGTCTTAATTCCTGTAGTGAAATTTCATCAAAATCTTTTCTTGGATTCTTTGGATTTACCTGAATATCGGCAAGTGGAATACGATTAGAGGCAACCGCTTTTTGAATCATAGCTGGCTGAACTTGACCCGCTTTATTTTTATATTCAGCGTCTATTCCTTGTAATAAAGAACGTAGTCCTTTTCCAATCATGTCTTTATTTGGGGTACTCTTACTCATATTTAATCAATTATACGCTCGGCATTACTCATATTAGTCATGCCATTTTTTTGTAAAATTTCCTTAGCTAGGTTTAAGTAGTTAACAGTGCCCTTGCTATCTGCGTCATATAAAATAACAGGCTTGCCTACACTAGGTGCTTCGCTTAAACGGGTATTTCTGTGAATAATTGTAGAGAATACCATATCGTCAAAATGTTTTCTAACTTCACTTACTACTTGGTTACTTAAACGTAAACGACCATCATACATAGTCATTAATATACCTTCAATTTGTAAGTCTGGGTTCAATCTGCTCTGAACAATTTTAATAGTATTTAATAGTTTGCCCAAACCTTCCAATGCGAAAAATTCACATTGTACAGGTACTATAACACTGTCGGATGCTACCAATGTATTCACGGTAATTAAACCTAAAGAAGGTAAACAGTCAATGATGATAAAGTCGTAATTATCTCTAATAGGAGCTAAAAGTTATTTTAATACATTTTCTCTATTTGGGAAGTTCACTAGTTCAATTTCGGCTCCAAC
>CALPWK020000016.1 GCA_943327245.2 Comamonas sp. lk
AAGGCGATGTTTAATTTAGAAATGATTGGTACAGAAAGTAAATGGGGAAAGAACAGTGCTTACATAACAGGATTTGAAAAATCTGACATGGGCACTATATTACAAAAAAACTTAAGTGGGTCTAATTTCCAGTTTTATCCAGACCCTTATCCGGATCAGAATTTATTTTACAGATCTGACAATGCTACACTTGCTAGATTAGGTGTGCCTGCTCATACTATTTCTACTTCTAAAATGGATAATGAACCCAATTATCACAAACCAAGTGATCAGTTTGAAACCATTGACATGGATAATATGACTGAAATTATTAAAGCAATCGCATTAAGCGCTCAGACTATTATTTCAGGGAAAGACACCCCAACAAGAGTAGACACTACATTGTTAAAATAATATTAGTTATAATGTCAATAGAGTTATTCCATAAAAATCAATCTTCTTTAAATACAAAAAGCACCACATGAATAAAATAATTTATTTTCTCTTATGCCTTTTCCCTTTTACTATTTCTAATGCACAGCAAAATAAATATTACCCAGTTGCAGGTCAATGGGATACAAAATCTCCAGCCTATTTTTCGATTGACACTAATAAAATTCAAGAGGCAATTAATTTTGCAATAGCGAATGAAACAAAAGCGCCAAAAAATTTATGGCTAACACAAGCAATGCAATTTGGGAAGGAGCCTTTTTCTGATCCTGTTGGCCCTATGGCAGAAAGGGGGGAAGCTACCGGTATCATTATTTACAAAGGATATATAATTGCAAGCTGGGGCAATCCCAATGCGGTGGAAATGGTAAATAGTGTAACAAAAAGTATGGTATCCACTGTGGTGGGATTAGCCGTTCAAAAAGGTTTAATACATTCCGTGAACGACTTGGTATATCCCTATTTGCCTCCGGTGGAGGTTTTTAATGCAGCTTCAGAGCCCAGCCAGGTTTCTGTAATTGCTAAAAAATCATTTATCTATCCATTTGAAACAACACATAATAGGACAATTACCTGGGACCATCTTTTAAGACAAACAAGTGATTGGGAAGGAGAACTTTGGGGTAAGCCAGATTGGGCAGATAGACCTAGCGATAAGCCAGCGGAATGGTTAACTAGAAAACGCAATGAACCAGGCACCACGTATAAATATAATGATACAAGAGTGAATGCCCTGGCATTAGCAGCAACAACTGTTTGGCATCAACCATTACCCGAGGTATTAAGAGAACAAATTATGAATCCTATTGGCGCTTCTAATTCTTGGCTTTGGACTGGCTATCATAATGCATGGATTGTTTTGGATGGGAGAATAATGCAGTCTGTTAGTGGTGGTGGACATTTTGGCGGAGGGATTTTTATGAATGCTTATGATTTGGGTAGGTTTGGCTTATTAACTTTAAGGAAAGGAAATTGGAATGGCAAACAACTTATAGCGGAAGATTGGATTCAAAAAGCAACTACCCCAACCAAAGCCAATGAGCAGTATGGCTTCATGAATTATTTTTTAAATACTAATAAAAAATTATATCCGTCTGCACCAACAACTGCTTATGCGCATATAGGAAATGGAACCAATATGATTTATGTAGATTATGAAAATGATATAGTAGCAGTAGTAAGGTGGATAGAAAATGACTCGATTGATGGGTTCTTAAAAAAATTATTAAGTGCGATTCCGGCCAAAAAATAAATTTCCTCACTCTTTACTAGTAATACAGATTTTGGGTTAATAAAAAAGGGTCATCAATTGATGACCCTTTTTTATACTTAAGTATTTAGCATTTAAAAACGAAGCATAAATAATTTATTTTTTTGCTTCTTGTATTTTATGAAAACTAATATAAGAAGTTAGTAGTATGCCAAAAAATACAGCAGCCATAATAGCATTAGAGGCTGGATCATTTACGGCAATATGAGCATTCACTGCGGTAATATACATAATACCATAACCTACATAAGCCCATTCTTTAAATCTAGCAGGAACGGCTGGCACAATTAATAAAACCAATCCAATTAACTGACCAATACTAGCCTCTAATCCTAAATACCTAGGAATTAGTACATGTGCAGTTCCGTCAATAGCCATTTGACTATTCATACCAAGAGCGCCTAATGAAAATAAGCAAATGATACTTGTAGAAATCCAATAAATAATTTTTGTTGTCTTCATATATTTTATTTTTGGTGAAAACTATCTCCTATAAAAGAAAGTGCATCTATCACACCCGTTCTCCAATACGTCCAATTGTGCGCACCGTCTCTCATTCTAAATTCATGAGGTACATTTTTTTTAGTCAATGCAATATGTAATTCTGCATTTCCTATTGTTAAAAAATCATCATCACCACAATCAATCCAGTAGCGAACTTTAGACAAGTCTTCTTTAGAATTTTTCTCAATAATACCAAAAACGCTATTACTTAACCAAGCGCTTGTAAGTCTGTCCTTGCCCTTAAGATTAGTCCCCATCGAATTGGAGAATAAACCATTATACATTCCGTCTTGCATATTAATAACATCATTGTCAGTCCACACAGCGGCACTTAATGGCGCTGCGGCTACAAATAAGTCGGGATGCTTCAATGCAAGTATCATACTACCATAACCACCCATTGACAATCCAGCAATAGCTCTAAATTTCCTTTCTGTTTTTACTTTATATGTTTTTTCAATATACGGAATCAGTTCTTTCACAAAAAAGTCCTCGTAGTTCATTTTTCCGTCTGCTGAATTAATATAGAAGCCCGTAAAGCCGTCGGGTGTTACAATAATCATTGGTGGAATTTTTCCTGTAGCAATCGCATCGTCAGCTAGTCTGTTAATTTCTCCATATTGAATCCAACCATCATCGGCATCACCGTAGCCATGTAATAAATAAGTTACCGGATAAGCTCTTTGACTTGTATTATAGTCACTAGGCAAATAAATAGAATAGTGCACTTCCTTATTTAATATAGCACTTTTAATAACTTGTTTTTCTTTTACAATACTCTGGGAGAATCCCAATTGGAATATTAGCACACTAATTAATGCTAAAAATAGATTTTTCATAAGCAAAGGTTTAAACGAATAAAATTTAATCGTTTTCTAAGATACAAAAACTCAGCTAAAAAAATAAACCTTTACATGAACGGCTTAATGCTGTTGGTTAATAAACATGTCTTTTTTATCCATATTTAAATTGTCTCCAATTGCGGATTTTTGCACTTGTGCCTTTTTCAATTTAACAATCTGATCTAATCCAAAACTTTTATAAGCTACCCCGCTAATTAAGTTTAAGGCTTGACTTAAATAGGTTTCAGCAGGGTCTCCAAGTTGTTTATACGGCAATAAATTGTCTAAAACCGCATAATCTGGGGTGAAGCCATTTACCGTTCCATAATTAGACTCCCCTTTAGAATTAGCAATTTTAAAGGTAATAGGTTGAAGTCCAAAAGCCCATCTTTTTTCACTGTCTGTTATAGTAAACGAACCCACGTTTTTCCCATAAGTATGCTCGCCAATCAAGATAACAGTCATATAAGGCTTTAAGTTATTAATAACTAATTCACTTGCAGAAGCCGTATTGTTAGATGTTAAAATAAATACTCTATTTAGGGTATTTAAATTAGCCGCTTGAAATTGAAAATTGGTGACAAAGTCAGCTGCTTGGTTTTCTTTTTTTAACACTGCGGTATAAGCGGCGTTATAAATTTTTTGATTCATGATAATTGCGGCATTTCCAACTTTACCACTTAAGTCTTTTACAATTAAATTTGTTAGCAGGTCCGAGGAAGTCACATACCCGCCACCGTTATATCTTAAATCCAATACTAATTCGTTAATACCTGTTGTTTTATAATTCTTAAATCTTGTAAAAATATTTTTTAATGAATCGTCATAGCTGGTTAAAAATTGTACATAATTTAAGTAACCTACTTTTTTCCCACCCCACTCAATTATAGTATCCTTAAGAATTGGGTTGGTTTGTAATTCCGTTTTAGTTACAGAAACAATGGTCCCAGTACTTGTAAAAAGGTCATTATTGAAAGTAGCTAGTTCTAATTTTAAACTTTGATTTTGAAGTATACTAGTATAGTTGGAAGTAGTAATAATTTGTCCATCTACTTTGATTATTACATCCCCTCTTTTTAATCCCGCCTTCTCTGCTGCACTACCCTTAAGTACATATGCAATAACAAACACAACATTAGTATTACTTAAGTCTGCATAAAATGCATTGTATTTAATTCCTAACACCGTGTTTACTCCATTTAATTGATTCACTAAATTTGTGGCACTACTATCAATCCAAGAAAAACGGTCTGTAGTACCATAATTATTTAAAATAGTATAAAAATAATTGGTTGGTTTTAAATTCAAATTAGTGGTATTAATATTGGGCATACTGTCTGACCATAAATAATAGTCTTTCATAGTACTATAGATCCAACTATTTGCGGCAGAGTCGGTTGTTACGGCAATTGTATTAACCGAACCACTATCTCCTATAATTACTTTTTTACAAGCACTTAGGAAGACGGCCATTGAAAGAATCCAGATAGTAGTTCGCATATCAAATAATTTAATAATGCAAAATTAATTAAAATTATATCGATTTTATGCCTCATTTTATATGTCTACTAATTTTATAGACAAATAAAATACTATATCTTTGTTAATAGTAAGGGTATCTTATAATAAATTTATAACTTGAGTATATGAAAAAACTGTTTAGCATAATATGTTTAGTAATTTTTGGCAATTTGTGCATGGCACAATCTGTAAAAAATTATAACGAAAGTATTAAACAATGGCACCATGACAGATTGGAGGATTTAAAAAAGCCTGATGGTTGGCTTAACTTAGAAGGACTGTTTTGGTTACATAAAGGTGTAAATAGTTTTGGGAAAGCGGCAGGGAGTGACTGTTATTATACAAATTCAGACTTTCCCATGCATTTGGGCGATTTTATATATGAAGGAGATTCGGTGGCATGGGTAAACGCCATTGAAAAGGGAGCGCTAATAGATAATGCGTTATTGCCTCTAGGTAAAAAGCAGTTGGTATTTAAAGAACAAGACGGAAGAGACTTTGCGGCATCCTTTAGTTTTGATCAATTTAGATGGGTTGTTATTAAAAGAGAAGACAAAGTGGGGATTCGTTTTAGAAATTTGAATGCTGAAACCTTGGTTAATTTTAAAGGAATTGATCGTTTCCCGGTAGATGCACAATGGCGCATCAAAGCTGTTTTGAACCCTCCGGTTCAAAATTCAATCATGATCACCAATATAATAGGACAAACAAGTCCTCAGAAAAGTGCAGGTATTTTGGTTTTCAATGTGGAAGGGAAGCAATATACATTGGACGTTATTGACGAAGGAGGACCTAAATATTTTATCACGTTTGCAGACGAAACGTCGGGGAAAACCACTTATGGGGCAGGACGTTTTATTGAAATTTCAAAGCCAGACGCCAAAGGGAATACTGAAATTGACTTTAATTTAGCGTATAATCCACCATGTGCTTTTACTGCTTTTGCTACATGCCCCTTGCCTCCAGCACAAAACAGACTGACTTTGTCAATTCCTGCAGGTGAAAAAAAATTCGGACATCACTAGGCTGTCCATTAACTTTGGCCTTAAATGGACAAACCCTTAATTAATTGGAACCCGAATATTGCTATAATTGGTCTAGGCTATGTTGGCCTGCCATTAGCTATAGCATTTGGCAAACAATACGTGGTGAAGGGTTATGATACGAATACAACTAGAATTGAATCCTTGTTAAATGGGGATGATATCACTTTGCAATCCACAGCTGCTGAAATAAGCGCTGCAAAAAATTTAGCATTTACAACTAATATCGACGACCTAATTGACAGTACTGTTTTTATAATTACAGTACCTACTCCAGTAGATGTAAATAAGCAACCCGATTTAACACCTTTGTTAGCTGCTACCCAAACAATTGCAGGCATTTTAAAAAAAGGGGATATTGTAATTTATGAAAGTACAGTTTATCCTGGTTGTACAGAAGAAGACTGTGTACCGGTATTAGAAAAATTTAGTGGCTTGGTTTTTAATAAAGATTTTTTCTGTGGCTATTCTCCTGAAAGAATTAATCCAGGTGATAAAGTCAATACCCTCACTAAGATTAAAAAAATCACCTCTGGATCTAATTTAGAAATTGCGGAAAGGGTGGATGTTTTATATAATACAATTATTGAAGCAGGCACTTATAAGGCCCCTTCAATTAAAGTGGCCGAAGCGGCTAAATCCATTGAAAATGCGCAAAGGGACATTAATATTTCATTTGTAAATGAATTAGCCCTCATTTTTGATAGAATGGGAATTGACACGCACGAAGTGCTGAATGCAGCTGCTACCAAATGGAATTTCCTACCATTCAAACCTGGCTTGGTGGGAGGGCATTGTATTGGAGTTGACCCTTATTATTTGGCATACAAAGCAGAAAGTTTAGGCTACCATCCACAAGTTATTTTGTCTGGTAGGAACGTGAATGACCAAATGAGTAGTTTTGTTGCAAATAAAATTATTCAATTAGTAATAAAGAATAAGCCAATTAGTGAAGCGTCGGTTTTAGTATTAGGAGTTACTTTTAAAGAGAACTGCCCAGACATTAGAAACTCAAAAGTATTTGATATTATTGCAGCATTACAAAAGCAAGGAGCACAAGTGGAAGTATTTGACCCTTATGCCAATGCGGCCGAAGTTTTAGAGAAGCATCAAATAAAATTAATTACAGTATTAAAAAGTTATGACGCTATTGTATTAACTGTAGCACACGATTTTTATAATGCATTGGATTATTCAAAACTGAAAGCAAGCACAACTTCGGTTATTTATGATACCAAAGCATTCTTAGACAAAAAAATAGTTACAGCAAGACTGTAACTATTTTTTTGAGAATCCCGCTAAAAAAACTAGCAGCAAATAAGAAGAGAAGAATAAGCAACTCTTTTAAAATTATTTATTTTCAATAACTATTCTGGGTGATAAATTTTTTCAGCATTTTTCAACACTTCATTTTTATCTAAGGTCATTCTTTTAACTTGTTGTGCTTGATACATAGCACGTTGGTCCGCAAAATGAGCAGTACCAATACGGCTACTCGCTCCGAAAGTATTTACGGTTTCTATAAAAGGTAAACCTCCGTCCTTAGGGAAACGCACAAATCCAATATAAGCATCACCACTATTCATTTTTCTTTGACCAGCACCAAAAGGTTCTGTCATCACTGCGGCTAAAACGTCTGGCATTCCTCCCTGTGGCCAGTTTTCATTTCCTCTTACAAGTCTTTGTACCTCGCCAAGTGTTAAGTCGGTGCGGCCATAATTTTTCATTAAGAAATCATAAATAGTTTGATATACGGTAACCGCTTCGGCCAAGGTAAGTTTATCATTTTTTCTGCCTTGCATAATTTGTGGTACATAATAATAGGCTAAATTATAAATCAACGCACCCTTGCTTTCCGCCACTGCATTATGATCCCAATTTTTTAATGTAGTTATAATAGTACTTAGTTCTGTATAATTATTTTCATCTACTAAGAACATATTATCTGCATTGAAGCCATAAGGAAATAAAATTGTACTTGGCAAATGTCTATCAAATTTTATTCTTTTTAAATCATCATAACTAATTTTATCTAGAACGTCAATCATTTCTTTAGCACGTTGACTTCTGTTGTCATGATACAATTCATATCCGTCATTCGCGTCAAAGTTTTTAGGGTTCAAATTATTTTTTTCGTCTGTTGCTAAGAATGGAGAATGGTTGGTATTAAATAAATAGCCACTTGCCGGATTTGTATACTGCGGTAATTCACTTAATGGTTTGAACTTTGTCCATAATGTTGCTCTCGTATTTCCGGGAACCGTATTGTTCCAATGATAAGCAGTGTCTGCATTACGATAAGGCATTTTTCCATTTGAAATATAAAAAATAGTATCTTTTTTGTCGGCATATATAATATTAAACATGGCTAAATGGTTCTGACTTAAAGCCGCCTTGAAGGTGGTGAAATTTGTTGCTTTATTCATGGCATACCATTGTTGCAATGCACCAGCGTCCATTAAGGAAGGAAGTCGCATAGAAAAATATTCACCATTAGGGGTTGCTACAGTGGGCCCGTAAATAGATTGGTAAACTTTTTTATAAATTGGGAATGGAATTCCCTTGATAGATAATTTTACTTTTCTCATTTCAAGTGGTAACCACTCGCCGTCTACTTTATATTGATTAGGATGCGCTTTGTCTGTTTGTAATTGGTATACGTCAATTTTATCTTGAAAATTAACAGTATGTGCCCAAGCTAAATTTGGAGTAGTACCATGAAAAATTAATGGAGCACCAGGAAATAATCCTCCAAGTATATCCCACCCTTCTTCACTTTGTAAATGTGCTTCATAAAATGCAGTAGCTCCCTCAATTGGTTGATGTGCATTAATCACTAACATATTTTCACCTGTTGTAGACTTACTTGCATTAACAGCAATGGCATTACTACCTTCTCCAGTAAATCCTGCTAAATGAGGTATGGATCCGTTTAAAATTTTTGGTAAGGCTTTGTCCACCCCACAAAAAACAGCAACCGAAAAAACAGTTGACGCTAAATAGTCTTCTGTGGTAATTGGGAAAACATGTTTATTTAATACTTGATCTGGATGTGCTTTTGCATAGGCTTCTAATCCCATTAAATAACCTCTTACTAATTGTAAAAACTTAGGATCAAACTGACTCATTTGTGCTTTTACAATTTCCTTCGTATTTAACAACCCTACTACAAAGTCAATTGGGGCTCCCTTCTTACCTAAATAAGTGGCTAATTTCCCTTTTCCAGTAAGCAAAAGCGTCTGGATAGTGCTAAAATCGTCTTCGGAATGTGCCCAAGCTAAGCCATAGGCTACTTCTGGGTCAGTGGGTGCAAAAATATGAGGTACTCCATACCCATCGCGGGCAATATTTATTTTCTCTACCCTTATTATAGGATTTGGAATTTCTTGCGCAGTAGCTTGTTGGGTTACATTAAACAGGAACAGTAAAAGAAAAGAGAGACGGACAGATTGGTTCATTTGATTTTATTTAAAAATTGGATACTGTAATTTATAGAAACTATCTAAATTTGTAGCACTTATTACCCATTAAACAAACAACAATGATAGAGTCTAAAAGGTTTGGTTCTAAAAAAGCTTTAATTGATATTGACGAAACTATTTGCTTTTATACTGAAAAACGCGTCTACGAATTAGCAGAACCAAATTATGATAATATTGCTAAAATCAATAAACTATACGAGGAAGGCTGGCATATTACTTATTGGACAGGTCGTGGTGAAAGTTCTAAAAGAGATTTAAGAGGTCTTACACTAGATCAATTAAACAAGTGGGGTTGCAAGTTTAACGACTTAATTACAGGCTATTGCCCTAATGGAGGCCCTACAAAGCCCAATTTTGATTTAGTAATAGACGATAAAGCCAAAAGAATCGAAGAATTATAATAGACTAGGCATTAATACTTGCTATTCTATTATTTTTTGCAAAGGGTAAATAAAACACCCAAAAATGTAGCAAGGCCATTACTTCAAATACGAAAATATAATAAGGCCATTCGCCAATGATAAATGGGTTGTTGACGAGTGGCCTTTCTCTTAGGAACATATAATTTGCATTTACTGCATAATTAACAATGGCAACTCCTAAAACTATGATTTGCGAATAGCCCAAAACCCATAACCAGGAATTACGTCTCGGCTTGAAATTCATATGCTTAATCATATACACTACTACAAGGATTAAGCCACCATGACTAATAAAGTAACTAAAAAAATTATATCCCTTATTCCCCATTACTAGCTCGGGAGTTAGTATGGCATGAATACCACCAAGTAGCCCCCAATAATAAATGCATTCAGCTAGCCATTGTTTATAATTGAATAAAAGAAAGATGCATAAAATATTACTAATACTACATAAGTGTCCTGGAATACTTTGTTGCAAGTTCCAAAATCCATTATGAATATTATACCATTGCTCCGCAATCGTATTCACTAATAAAACTATTGCAATGAATATGGTATAATTTTTATGTTGTAATTTTTTCCAATAAAAAGGAAGTGAAACAATTAAAATTATACTTGCCACTACTGCAATAATACATTGCCACCAGATAGTACTAAATGGATCAATAACAACAGGGGTTTGATAAATGCCCATATTATAAAGGTCTTATCCAAATGTTTCTGAAACTTACTGGCTGTCCACCATCAAATCCATGGTCTTGTAAATAGAAAGGCATTTTTGCTGCGTGTTTTTTGTATTTAGGAAGACCTATCCATTCAACACCTCCATATATAATTACATTATTAAGTACCAGCACACCATTTAAAAATGCAGTGATTCTTCCAGGAGTTGCCACCTCTCCATTATCCTTAAATTGAGGAGCAGTAAATAAAATATCATAAGTCTGCCATTCACCTGGCTTGCGACCCACTGCGACTAATGGAATATGTTGTTTATACAAACTACCCACCATACCGTTTACATAAGTTGGGTTATTGTAATTATCAAGAACTTGCATTTCGTAATTACTCATAAACCAAATACCGCTATTGGCTCTAGTTTGGTTACTGCCTGCAATAATACTTGGTTCTCTGAATTCCAAATGGAATTGGCAATCGCCAAAAGCTTCCTTCGACTCTAAGTCGCCTGAACCTTTTACAACAGTCAATGCGCCGTCTGCTTCAATCTTCCAGCCTGGAACACCTCCACCTCTTTTTTGAAAAGCATTGACGTCTTTACCATTATATAAAACAATGGCATCAGAAGGAGCGTCTGCGAATGCGTTGCCTGGCGTAACTGTTTTAGGAACTGGACTCCAAATTTCTGTTTTGGCAGCTTCAAATTCTAAACTATCCTGTCTTGATTTGAATTTAGATTGTGCATTTAGGGAGCCTATAGAAACATAGATTAAGCCAAGAGCTATAAAAGTTTTTTTCATAATATCGTTTTGCATTCGTTAATGACTAGCAATTTAATAATATTCAACGGATAATAGAGGAATGCCTTGTATTATTTTGATTCTTTTCTATGAATACTTGTAGGAGAGTCGAATGATAGCAAATAATACATTAGGGACAATTGCAATAGTAATAATGACCTCCAATCAATTAGGCCTCACTACTTCTTGACTTGTTATAAAGTATTTGTTTTTTTAAGGTATTCCTTTCAAATCAAATATTTTTTATGCAAAAACAAGTTATTATCTGTGATCAGCAAAAGCTGTATGCTATGGGGTGTCATTCATTATTAAAAAATAAGTCCTTATTTGACAAATACTGCCAAATAGAAACACTTGATCAAATCAATGACAAGCTTTTAAATGATCACGCTAAGCTTCTTATTGTTGATAGTGGCTTATTAGCATTTAACGAGCCAAGTGCTGTTTATAAAATAACTGAATTAAACAAAGTGATTCCAATAATGGTTGTGTTTAACGAAGAAGACGACCTGCAATTATATCAACTAATTGACAGCGGAGTATCTGTAGTGGTTGCTAGAAATGTTTCACAAGAGGAATATATAAAGGCGACTGAAATGGCTTGCGAGGGGAAAATTTATTTTTGTTCTACCATTGCGCATCGCGTTTTCGATTTAGTCAATCAAATGGATAAAATTAAAATGATAGAACGAGTAAATAATTTAGCGTTCTATGATAAATATATTTTAGTCAGAATATGCGACGAAGCTTCTAGTAAACAAATTGCTGCCGAAGTGGGCCATAGTAAGCGCACTATTGAAGGACATCGCACAAAGTTGATGCAATTGCTAGAAGTTAAAAATTTAGCGGGTCTAGTGAAAGTGACCCTTAATACCAAGCTATATGATGATTATTTAACTAACCCAGGTTTGTATGATGTTACTTTATGCGCTAAAACATCCGCTTTATAAAAATGTATTGTTTTAAAATTCCCATCAATATACATTTGTGCTTGGTCGGTAAAATGTTTTGAATCGGCAAAACGACGCTGGCCTCCAGTAATAATTGTTTTTGCTTCTAGTATTTTGCCAAAGCTTACTGCTGCAATAAAACTATTTCCAGAGTAGCCATATCTATTTTTAGTATTATCCAAGCGTTTACTTTCGAAAGCCGGCAGTTGTCCCCATTTAGAAGAAGTTTGGCCTACTGCAATACTAGTAGCAATATCATCGAAATAAGCCCCAGGATTTACACGTTGATATCTATTTATTTTACCCCATGGTAGTTCCCAAATACCATGAATTTTTATTAGCTGTGCTAAAGTGCTGTCCAATATTTGTAATTTTCTTTCGTCAGGCACTTCACTAATCATGCGCTCGTATTTTTTAATAATTTGGGTACCCGCCTCCTCCGTTGCAGGCGGAGCAATTTCTAAAGCCCATTTAGTGGCAAATTCAATGGCGATTGTAGTAGCAATAGAATTGGTGTCAGCGTCATGATTCCAATTCGCTAAATAGTTAATTGCTTTTTGCTGTTGATTATTTAAAGAAATGGTTTTTGTATAATTTATAAAACCAGGTAATAGCATATCAAAAGCGGATAAGTGTTTATTGTATCCAATTTTAATTAGCTCATCCAAATTTATTTTATCAACTTTTGATAATAAAGCTATTGCATTTACCCCTCTTCCATTTTGACCATCTGGAGCCATATAAGCTGGGTAGTCAGTAGCTTTTGGACTATTAACGCCTGCTACTGCATAAGGTGTCGCATTACAATTTTGCAACCACCCATTGACAGGGTTAATGCTTTGTACTATTTGATCTAATGTATGTATACCCTTCCAATTGGTGGCACTAGTGCTTCCGTCAACAGGTAAAGAATAATCATAATTCGGATTTCTTTTCGGCATAAAATTCCCATGCCAATAAGCAATATTACCATTGGCGTCCGCATACACAGTGTTATTACTATTATTTGCTAATAGAGAAAGCGCTTTTTTATATGTTTCAATATTATTTGCTTTTGTCCTAATCCAGCATTCCATTAATGCGCTTAAGGAACGGTTATTTTCTTGCAAACTTAACCACTTATTATTTTTACTAGTCATTACAGGTCCATGCTTCGTTTTATAAGTAATAAACGATTTTGTTTTTACTAATCCATTTTCAACATATTGAACTGGAATAGTTCTAGTACCTACTTGATAAGATTGTTTATCATATTCGTAATTCCATTTTCCATTTTTGCTGCTTACTTTTTCTTCATATACATCTGCGACGTCTGCATAGCTACTGGTATGCATCCATCCACATTTCTCATTGAACCCCTGATAAATAAACATTTGTCCCCAGGTAACTGCTCCGTATACATTTAATCCTTCTTCGCTTGACATATGCATTTCCGATCTAAAATAAAAAGGGACATGTGGGTTAATATACAACATTGCGTTACCTGACTTGCTATGCATTGGGGCAATCGCAAAACCATTAGACCCCCTTAATGTTTTTTCTTCCATATCGAAGTTCATTGCCGGACTTGGCGTGAAGGCGGAAGTATTTAAATTATTGCCGTAAAATTTTTCTACATCCGTGGAGTGAATACCCGCACTTTTGGTGGGGGAGACACTACCGTCGGTCCACATTAAATGATACCAAGGTTTAAAATAAGTAATGACTTTAGGGTGTACTTCTGGATGTGTGAATAAGTAATAATTAATACCATCTGCATGTGCTTGTAATAAATTTTTAAACCATTCAGGGCTTTGTTCAAAGTCTTTAATAGCTGCAGTACTGTCTTGAATGAGACGCATCATTAAGTCGTCATATATTGCTTTAGGACCTTCCATTTCGGCAGTACGTCCTAACATTTCTAAAAAATTTTTCTCTATCTGCGGGAAGTTTTCTTCACACTGAGCATATAATAAACCAAAAACTGCATCGGCATCTGTCTTTCCATAAATATGAGGGATATCCCATTCATCTCTAATGATAGTAATTTGTTTTGCATGGTTTTCCCATCTTACCTGTTCTCTATTTATTGTTACTTTTTTATTTTGGGCTATAGTTGGGGATACTATCATTAATAATGCAAAAACACTAAGGGATAATAAAAACAGTTTGCTAAATTTTCTCATAGCTTAAAGTTATTAAAAAATAAAAGCACAAACTAATTGAAGTTTGTGCTTTTATTAAAATGGACTGATTAAATATTAAAGACCCCAGCTGTTCATTCTATCTAAATCTATTTTTGCGCATTCAAGCGGTGTTTTGTCTTGATAAGATTCTTGTTCAACAATAAAATGATGCGTACCGCCCATTTGCTTTGCCATTAAACATAATGCTTTAGGGTCCACTAAGCCGTCACCCAATGTAGTGCTATCAAAGCCGTCATTCATCTCACCTTTCTCTGCTTTAATTTCGTCTTTTACATGTAGTGATGCAAAACGTCCTGGATATTTTTTAATCCAATCTGCGCCTCTAGCACCTGTTCCGTATAAATTTCCAAAATCAAGCTGTTGCATAACTTTATCTTCGTCCGTATTTTTAATTATTAGATCATAAATCATTTCTCCATTGATCTTTTCTGTGAATTCAAAATTATGATTATGATAACCAAATTTCATTCCATGAGTCTTGCATAATTCCCCACACTTATTAAACTGGTCTAATTGAACCATAAGTCCATCATAAGAGCTTCTTGCAGTTTCGTCCATCCAAGGACTAATTACATAGGACTGTCCCATAGTTGCGGCATCTGCTACTGTTTTTTTCCAAACATCTGTAAACTCTTTTTTAGAAGCATCCCAGTGCTTAGGAGTCATTACAGTGTGACCACTAGGCATTTGCAGACCCAAGCCTGCTAATATTTTTTTAAAACTTAGCGCATCATAACCATAAAATTTTTGATTCACATAATTAGCATGCTCTACATGGTGGTATCCCATTTTTGACAATGCAGTCAAGGTACTTAGTGGGTTTTTAAGCATGTCTGCACGCACAGAATACAATTGGATACCAATTAGTATTTTACTTTTAGCAGCTATTGTTTCCTTAGACCATAATACACTTGGCTTTAAACTTGCGCCAACCAATGCCAATGAAGCATTTTGTAAAAACCTTCTTCTAGAATTTTGCATAACAATCGTTTTAGTATTTAAATTTAATGATTTTATGCCTAATAAACCTAAAGACATATTTATTGTCTAATTGATTACTCTTATTATCTATTAATTACACAATTGGATTGCAGCATGCCGTTTATCCATAAAGTTGTGTAAAAATTTAAATTTACGAATTCAATCGTATTTTCGTATTATGACAATCTCTAATTCAATTAAAGCCTTGCTAATTAACGGTTTATTACTAGTTAGTACCGTAATTTTTTCACAAAATGTAACTATTGACGGTACCATTATGGATAGTACTATTAAGAAACCACTCATGTCGGCTACCATATCATTGGCAAGAGCAAATGACTCTTCCTTAATAAGCTTTACAAGGGCAAATGACGAAGGATATTTTCAAATCAAAAATGTTGCTGCGGGTAAATATCTTGTTTCCATTTCTTACATAGGCTATCAACATACTTGGTTGGCAGTTAAAGTAGGAGCTACTCCAAAATTATCTTTAGGTAATATCTATTTATTGGATGCTAGTGAAACCTCCACTGTTACAGTGATGGCAAGAAGGCCTCCGGTAGTAATTAATGGAGATTCTATTGAATTCAATTCTGAAAACTTCAAAACACAGCCAAATGCGGTAGTAGAGGACATGTTAAAAAAAATGCCTGGTATTGAAGTGGATAAAGCGGGAGCCATTACCGTGAATGGGAAGTCGGTAACTAAAGTGTATGTAAATGGAAAAGAATTTTTTACGGGAGATCCCAAAATGGCAACCAAGAACTTGTCTGCAGATGCAGTTGACAAAATTCAAGTATATGATAGGAAGTCAGATCAAGCTATGTTTACTGGCATAGACGATGGCAATGAAGAAACTGCTATCAATATCAAAACCAAAAAAGACCGCAAGCAATCCACTTTTGGGAAAGTTGGATCTGGATTTGGAACACCAGGAAGATTTGACGGGCAGGGAAATGTAAATAGAATCAATAATGACGAGCAGTTTTCGGTTATTGCAACCGCAAATAATACCAATAGACAAGCATTTTCTAATGGAGACATTGCTAGCTTTTCAGGAGCAGGTGGTGGAGGCAGGGGTGGTGGAGGTGTGACAGTTAATTTTAATAGTGGAGGTGCAGATGCTAATGCACAAGGGGTAGCTAATACCTATTCGCTTGGAGGCAACTATTCTAATTTGTTGAATAGTAAAAAAATGGACTTTAATGCCAACGCCAACGCAAGTGATGTAGAAAGAAATAATATCAGTAATTCATATACCCAGAATTTAACCACAGGCAATGAATTTAACAGAACTAGCTACTCTAACGCAACTAATAGAAATCAGCAATTAAAACTTGGCGGCACTATTGACAATAAAGTTTCTGAGTCTTTTTCTTATAAGTTTACACCAAGTATTTCAAAGCAACATAGTACTAATTTTGGAGTATCTACAAGTGATACTTATTTGCCAGACGGTACGTTAACGAATGCTAACAGTACAAATTCAAGTGCTGTATCTGACGCCGTCAGCATATCAAACACCTTATTATTGAGAAAGAAATTTGCAAAAAAAGGACGTACAATATCTTCCACAATTACACAAGGCTATAATGAGTCGGAGTCGAATGGAAGTCAATATACAGAACAGTTATACTATACTAGAAAAGTACTAACCAAAGACTCTTTATTAGATCAAAAAAATACTAGAAAAGGGCTATCCCAATCCTATTCTGCTAATTTGGTTTATACAGAACCAATTACTAAAAAATCATTATTAGAATTTAATACTTTTTTAAATAAAAATATTGGGTCAAGTAGTAAAAAAGTATATGATAAAAATGGATTTAACAATATGTACGACGACTTGAATTTGAGGTTGACAAATGAATTCAATAGTGAATATACTTATATGGGTGGTGGAATAAATTTCAGAGTAAACCAAAAGAAATATAATTTTTCAACTGGGTTCTCTTTACAGGACGCTATATTAGTAGGAGAAAACACCAATACTAAAACTAAGATTAATCAAGATTTTAAAGACATCTTGCCAGCAGCCATGTTTCAGTATAACTTTTCCCAAACACAAAACTTTAATTTAAACTACCGCACTTCTACTAACCAACCTTCTATTACACAATTGCAACCTGTACTTGATCAAAGTAATATTAATAACCAAAGCATAGGTAATCCAGACCTTAAAAGAAGCTATAATCATAATTTAAATTTAAGATACTTCTCTACTAAAATTCTAGCACAAAAAAACTTCTTTGCAATATTAAACGCACAAGTCACAAATAATTCTATAGTTAATTATGATAGTATATTACCAAGCAGGGTAATATTATCTAGACCAGTAAACGTAAATGGAGTATATCGTATTAATGGTAGTGTGAATTATGGATTTGGCATTAAAAAATTATATTCTAGATTCAATTTTGGAATTAATGGTGGATATAGTAACAATGTCAATTACTCAAATGCTTTATTAAATACAACCATCGTAAAATCTTTTGGGCCTAGCTTAACGTATACCTACCAATTAGACGAAGTAATGGATATCAATATTACAGCTCGCCATTCCTATAGTACCACTAACAATAAAATTAATCCTGCATTAAATACGAATTATTTAACTAGGGCCTATAGTGCCGACATGACAAATTACTTACCTCTAGGTTTGGTTTTAAACCAATCTCTCAATTACACTATTAATGAAGGCCGTGCATTGGGATACAATACGGCTATTCCAATTTGGAATGCAAGCGTTTCTAAATTTTTTATGAAAAACAAACGTGCAGAGTTAAAACTAAGTGCTTATGACATTTTGAATAAAAGCGTTGGTGTTACCAGAAATGTTTCACAAAATCAAATTGTCGACCAATCTTATAATGTCATTAATCAGTATTTTTTAATTGGATTTACGTATAGTTTACAAAAATCTGGCTTAACTGGAGCCAACGGCGGTCCAAGAATGATGATAAGAATGTAATTATTCATTAAATTTATTTATAAACAAAACAGCATGAAAAAAATAATTTTAGCATTTGCTTGTATGGCTGGAGCTTTTAGTTCTACTTCTGCGCAAGTAAAAGAGGGTAAAATTTCTTACGAACAAAAAGTGAATATGTATCGTATGATAACCGATCCTGAAATGAGGGCAAGGGTTCCAGAATTTAGAACTGATAAATTCGAACTGCTTTTTAACGAGCAAGCTAGTTTATACAGAACAGTTGTTGACGACGAAGCACCGGATCCATTCGCCAATAATGGTGGCGACCGTGGTGGTAATAGATTTATGTTTAGAATGCCAGAGACTTCTACTTATACAGACATTAATACACAGATGCAATATGAGGCAAGAGCCATGTTTGAAAAGTCTTTCTTAATTGTGGATTCTTTAAAGCCACAACAATGGAAAATTTCAGATGCCACCAAAACGATCGCAAAACACCTTTGTAAAAAGGCGACGACTATGATTATGCAACCACAACAAATGCGTATGCGTTTTGGAAATGGTCCAAGAAATGCAGAAGATACTGCTAGGCCAAAACCCAAGGAAGTGGAATTGACTGTTTGGTATACCGAAGATATCCCAGTTGCTATTGGTCCAAATGCTTATACAGGTTTGCCAGGTGCTATTTTGGAAGTAGACACGGATAATGGATCAAATGTAATTACTGCGACTGAAGTGGTTGGAAAATACCCTAAGAAAGAATTAGTACAACCCACTAAGGGCGAAAAAATGAATCGTGCCCAATTTCAGGATGCAATGAAAAAGATTATGGAAGACATGCAGAAAGGTGGCGGAATGGGTGGAATGAGAATGAGGGTGAACTAGCTATTATAAGGACCATTTCCAACCTATGGCAATGGTCCTAGGTTCTCCAATATAATAAGAATAGGCACTCGACCCCTTAGCACTAAAATTTTTAGTTGCCATAGTAGAATAGTAAGCGTTTGTTGCATTTAATATATGAAGCCAAATTACATTTTTACCTATTGTATAATTAAACTTAATATGTAATAAATCAAATCCTGGATATTTGGTGGCATTCGTTTCGTCCATGAAGTATTTTGACTGATGTTGCCATTCCCAACTACTATTTAATCGGCTGGTTAATTTCCAATATATACTTGCATTACTAAAAAAACTAGGAGCTGCATTCATGCTATTACGATCTACGGTTACCCCTTTTATGATTGTTTTTTCATAAGTATGTTTAGCATTTGTCCCATTCCATTCCAACTGAATAGCAGTAGATAATCTATATTTTAATTGATACTCTATACCTATATGCTTAGTGCTTCCAGAATTTTGATTTAAGTTTATGCCATCTGGCTGTCTTACTGAAATAATTTCATTCTCTCCATCTAATTGATATAAGGAAATCTCCCCATACATTTTTTGAATCTGGAACCAGCTACCTATTTCATAATTTGAAAATTGCTGCGGCAATAAATAGGGGACTTTCACTGTATTATATATCTCGGTGATTTGTGGTGGTACAAAACCTTGACTATAATTTACATAAGCACCTATTTGTTTTTTATTATAAGTAAATCCTAGTTTGGGAGTCCAGTGTGAAAAATTATTTTTTGAGGATGGAGTCCCAGAAGTAAGTAAGTTTTTAAAATTATATTCGAAATTATCAAATCTCAAAGCCATATTAAATTTTATTGCGTTTGAAATAGTTCCTAAATAGTTTATATAAACTGCTTTATTATTGATTTGTGTTTGATAGGAAGTAAGTAAGGAGTCGGGAAGCCTTCTTGTATAACTTATATATTTATTAAGGAGGGTGTCTTTTATAATATCAATATAATGTGCAATTAAATTTTGTTTGGTAATATCCCAATAGCCGCCAATAATTAGTTTGCTTTTTAGTGAAGGGATATTCCATTGGTGTTGTAGGTCAAATACAAATGCATCAAAATGATTACTATTAATCTGCCCTTTAAATTTGTTAGCTTTTAAAGTGGAAGCTATGGAATAGGTTGGGTTTTGGTCCATGGTATTATTCCTATATAAAATATTAAACTGCGTTGTTGAATTGCTATTCCAATCCTGTTTAAAATTTTGTCTCCATCTTAACACATCTAGCTTTCTAAATGTAAAACTTTGTAAACTACTAAAATCTTTATTGACAAAATGTATACTATCAACAGACCCTGTCATTTGCGCGAAATAATGAATGTATTGAAGGGATTGAAATCCAGTTAGTTTTTTTGAAAACTTAAAATCCTTTTTTATACTAATGGCATTTTTATTATAGTCACTGTATTCTAAAATCCCATTTTTTTGATCTGTACTACTCGCGTTAATTATCCAGCCTCCCTTAGGGCTAGGCCTTCCATATTGAAATTCAATTTTTTTTAATCCCGTGGAATTGACCTGACCGCTAATAGAAGCCAATTTTTTTTGAGGGACTGGTGTAGAAATAAAATTTACTACACCACCAATGGCTTCCGCTCCGTACAATGCTGAAGCCGGTCCCTTAATTAGTTCTATGGAATTAATATTACTAGTATTTATTTCAATCAATGCATTACTACTAAATAGACCACTTGTTCTAATAGGTAAGCCATCTTCTAAATATAAATACAAGCCTTTTAGTGAAATAGGCTGACGAATAGACATCATATGCTGCTCTCCACCAATGCTAGGCATATATACGCCACTAACTTTGTTTAATAAAAAATCGATCCTTGCCGCATTTGCTCTTTCAATTGTTTGATGGGAGATGACAGAAATGGCAATAGGAGCTTCGATTCTTTTTTGTAATAGTTTATTACCGGTAACGATAACTGTATTTAAGGATGTATAAGTACTGTCCTTATCTTGACTAAGCACTGCTATACTACAAAATATAAATAGGGACGTGAACAAACAACTCAATTTCATTTAGCAAAATTAGTTGTTAAAAAACAAAAAGCCCTTTCAAATGAATGAAAAGGCTTTTTATCATCTTTCTATTTTATATACTTATAACACTATTCGACGTACCAAAAACATTCAGAGTGGTTGCTGCTTCTGGGTCGTTTATCCAATGCTTCTTGTCAATTAAATATTTAAATTCGTGTTGAGAGTCTTTTGGCAAATTCACATCAATAGAAAAACTGCCGTCTTTCTTTTTGTCCATAGCTACTCCCTTTTTCCATTCGCCATTCAATCCTAAAATTTCTACTTTTTTCGCTTCTACGTTTAAGTTGAATTTGACTTTACAATAATCTTTGGTCTTGAAGTATTTCTTTTCAATCATAGCTAATGTGTTAATTGTACACTTTATACGCTAAAGTCTAAAAGGTAACCCATGTTAAACAAAAAAGGTCAAGCACTAATGCCTGACCTTTTTTTAAATCCATAGCTTTCCCCCAAAAGCTCACCAAATTTATGGATAGTAAAAATTCTGTATAGGAAATTTAGTTACCTAATAAGTGTAGTTATAGGTTATTTCTTATCTTTAAATAGCTTGTGAGTATAAAGGATGGGTTATTTACCTATTTAAATTATTGATTTACAATATTTTATATGAAAAACAAAATATTATTAGTGGTCTTTGCTTTATTGATAAAATTCAATGTTTTTGCAGTTTCAATGGACTTGGACTCGGTTTATAAAGTTCCTGTTAACCCCTTTTGGAAATTTATTTTAAGTATTGATAGTGTAGGAGGTAGAATCGCCACTTCCTACCCTCATAATTTTATACCAACTGAAAATGGCTTTTTTAAAAACAATCAGCAGGTGATTGTAAAGCAAGGGAAGAATGTGTTAATTCAAATCGCACAAACTGGAATAGTGTATAAGCTAGAAAAGTTGGAGGATAGCCTGCTTTTTTTTAGCAGAATTGACAAAACTTATAATATTAACTATAATATTGACGGGAACACCTTCCTTTTTAATGATGGGCTATACTGTTTTGGTGGGTATGGGTTTTGGAAGTCGAATGGTCATTTAAGAAAATTCAACTTTATAGACAAAGAATGGGATATCATCCCAATAAATAAGGAAATTTTTTCTTCTGGTTTTAGTTGGATATCGGTTAAGGAAGGAAGAATTTACCTTCCTTTTGAAAGGGAAATGAATGCAGGAGTAAAAGACCAGGTTAAAGGAATTAAAAGGAATAACAGCTACTACTTAGACTTAGAAACAAAAAACTGGGTATCGCTTGGCTTATTGAGTGATGAATTAATTGATATAACAATGGACGATTTTATTGATGGGGTGTCTATTACTACCAATAATGGATATTTATATATTGGACATGATCAAGTTTACTTATTTGATTTTTTACATAACCAAGTTTATAAATCAAAAAATTCTAACTTAAATCAATTTTTAGCAAGAAGAATGTCAAACCTGTATTTATTTACATACAATAATATTATTTATTCATATGATCCCATCAATAACAAGTTTATCGATTTCAATTATAAAAGTACAGATTTTGAATTAATGTCTTTTCCAATTTGGACGAAAGACAACCATATTTTGTGGTACTTAATTCTTGGCATTTTATTTTTAGCATTCATTGTTGGAGTTATTATATTTATAAGAAATAAGGTCAAGCAAAAAATTCAAAATTCAAAGCTCAAAATGCTTAAAACAAAGTCTATTCAACAAGCTTTTATTGGGACTGAACTCACACTAGTTGAATTATTACTTACAACAAGTTTGAATCTTAAAAAAGTAGAAATACATCAAATAAATCATGTACTAGGAATTAAAGACAAAAACGTAGGTTTACAAAAGAAGGTAAGAAGCGATGTAATGAACGCTATCAATGATAAATATCAATTTATAAGTCAATCTGATATACCACTTATTAGTAGTGTTAGAAAAGAGGACGATAAACGTTTCTTTGAATATTTTATAACACCATCAGAAGTTAAAAAAATTCAAAAGATTATTTACGCATAATTAAAATTATCATTCAATTGTTAATTTTATTTTGCTTTTATACTCCAAGTAAAATTAAATATTGCTACAATTTCTCCAAGCTCATTTTTACCAACCGACTTGCAAACTATTGCTTTGCCTTCTTTAGTAGCTATGGATTCGTTCACTGCCTCTTCGATTAATTGACCATCTTCGCAAGTAAAAAGAATAATTCCTGTTGCTTTTTTAATAAAGTCCACTTCCATTTTTACAACTAACATACTTACTTTAGGACTACGTTCATATACGTGAGCAAATACTAACATACCACTACACATTTCTGCAGCCATAGCTTCAACAGCGAAATACATAGATTTAAAAGGATTCTTTGTAAACCAATTATAGCGCACTTTTACTACACATGTATTAGGAGAAAACTCTTGAATACGCAAGCCTGCAAAAAAAGCTGCTGGTAGTTTTTGCAATAAAAAAAGCTTAAAAGTGAAAGGGCTTGTTACTATTTTTTTGAACTTATCAAATGCGGGATTCATAATTACTATTTGAAATAAAGTTAAGTATATCTTTTAAAACATGAGCCTTGTCATAAAATTTGATGAGAACGCTCATATTGTATATTATAAAAATATTAAAGTTTTGCACTTGGACTTTTAACGCTAATTATAAATCGAAATCGTATGAAAATTTTAAAAATTCTATCAGTATTTGCCTTAGTGGTGATGATGTTTATGTATTGTACTAAAACCGACCAAGTGGTAGGTGTATCAACTACAGCAAACTCATCCGAACTACTAGCTATAAAGACGACTGCAGCTCCTACAATAGATGGCACGATAGACGCCATTTGGGATAAAGCAACAAAAATTGAATTTGCACCAGTAGTACCTGATCCAGGTAATGCTTTGTTTGCAGGTTATATTGGGGACAAAATTCCAGTATCCTTAAAAGCAATGTATGATGCTGAATATGTTTACTTTTTAGCAGAGTATGCCGACAAGGATCAAAGTCAAAAAGTAGCACCATGGTACTTTAATCCAACAACTAAGTTGTGGGCTAAAGAAGGAAGTAGCAGAACATTTGATGCAAATGGAGTGTTGACAAGAGAAGGTTATGGAGAGGACAAAATTGCTATGTTATGGGATATTGACAATTCCACTCCTAAATTCACAACACAAACTTGTTATGCTAGTTGTCACGTGTTTACTCCCTATATGGACTATTCAACAACACCGGCAGTTTATAAATCTAACTCAGCGAGTGGTAATCACTATACAAATGGTACAAGTGAAAAAATTGACATGTGGTGGATGCAGCCTAGTAAAGGCTTGAGCTATGGCAAAATGGATGACAACTATCAAGATTGGGCTGGTGGGCCTGCTATTACCAATTTAACAGGTGGTAATGCAAACGGACGTCACGTAGACGATGTTGCAGTAACAAGTACTTCTACAACATGGCCTAATCGCCCTGCATATTCTGCAGACGCTACACAAGGTTCATTTGCAAATACTCAAAATTTGAAATTAGACGGAACAGGTGCAACAGTTGCAGTTCCATTATATGTAATTCCAAATTCAACTTCCAATTATATCAATATTGCGGATACCACTACTGGCGGTGCTGCGAAAAAAGTAACTGCAGTAAGTTCAACAGGAGTTTTAACTTATAGTGGTGGAACAATTGATCCTAATACTGGAACAGATTATCAAAGATTAGGTACAGCTGCCACAAGTGAAATTGGTGCAAAATGTTTCCCTTCCGTAATAGTTTCTCCTGTAAAAAATGGTCGTGCAGACATTGATTGTGTAACTACCTATACTGGATCTGGATACATTGTTGAATATAAAAGGAAATTAAAAACTGGTGATGTGTTGAAACAAGATATTGATTTTTCAAGTTTACAAGACCAACCTTTTGGATTTGCAGTTTGGAATAGATCAAACTATCAACATGCTATTCAACCTGGTTTGATACTTAAGTTCCAAAAACAATAGTGGTCAGTAAACGATTAAAAGTAAATGTATGTTAATCAAAAAAATAGCAAAATTATCAGGTCTATTTGCCGTGATCATGCTTGCTATTACGGGATGTTCAAAGACGGAGACTGTGGTAATTAATCCAGGAAGTAGTATCACCGAAACTATGAGTTTCAAAACTGATATCATACCTCTTTTTACCAATAGTTGTGCAAAAAGCGGATGTCATGTTGCTGGGGCAAAAGCGCCAGACTTAACTGAAGCCAATGCATTTAAAGCTTTAACAGATGGCAGTTATATCAAAGCCAATGATCCTGATAATAGCGTGTTGATGTTGTGGATGAATGGCAAGAAAAGTCCAGTGATGCCTATGGGTGCTGGCCCTGATGAAAAAATCAATGCAAAAATTTATGCATGGATTAAACAAGG
>CALPWK020000017.1 GCA_943327245.2 Comamonas sp. lk
GCTAAAAAATAAACACGCCTTTTATAATAAGCTCCCAATATAATAGCGTCTAAAAAAGAATTGGGGTGATTCGCAATAATTAATAAAGGACCCTTTGCCTGTAAAAGGTGTTTATTTTTTAAATGTACTTTTGTACAAAAAAAATACAAAGCTGTTCTTATTAAATATTTTAAAAGTAGAATCAATTCTATTTTTTCATAAATATAAAAAAACCGCACCATATAAATGATGCGGTTTTGTATTTACTAACCACAATAAACACATATTTATTTTTATTTAGAAGCAGCTTCCTCTACTTTTAAAGCAATTTTTGCTCTAATTTTTGCTTCTATTTCATTTGCCATTTCTGGGTTGTCATGTAATATTGATTTTACTGTATCTCTACCTTGACCTAGTTTATTTCCTTCATAACTAAACCAGCTACCGCTTTTATTAATTACTTCTAATTCTACACCCATATCAATTATTTCTCCAATCTTACTAATACCTTCTCCAAATATAATTTCAAACTCAGCTGCTCTAAAAGGAGGTGCTACTTTATTTTTAACCACTTTTACTTTAACTCTATTACCTATTGCTTCGTCACCATCTTTAATTTGTGCCATTCTTCTAATATCTAAACGTACAGAAGCGTAGAATTTCAAGGCATTACCACCTGTTGTTGTTTCAGGATTACCAAACATCACCCCAATTTTTTCACGAAGCTGGTTAATGAAAATACAAATAGTACCTGTTTTATTAATTGTAGCAGTCAATTTTCTTAATGCTTGAGACATTAAACGGGCATGTAAACCCATTTTAGAATCACCCATTTCACCTTCTAATTCACTTTTTGGAACTAATGCAGCAACAGAGTCAATTACTACCACATCTACTGCACCTGATAATATTAAACGATCTGCTATCTCTAATGCTTGCTCACCATAATCTGGCTGAGAAACTAATAAACTATCCACATCAACACCTAAACGTTTTGCATATGCACTATCAAAAGCATGTTCAGCATCGATAATTGCACAAATTCCTCCTTTTTTCTGTGCTTCCGCTATAACATGAATTGCAACAGTTGTTTTACCAGAAGATTCTGGGCCATATATTTCTACGATTCTACCTTTTGGTAAACCACCAATACCTAATGCTATGTCTAAACCAATTGATCCGGTTGAAATTACTTCCTGAGGATCTTGATTTCTTTCATTCATCATCATCACACTTCCTTTACCGTAATCTTTGTCGATTTTATCGATTGTTAATTTTAAGGCTTTTAGTTTGTCTGCGTTGTCTACGTTACTCATGGTTAGTCGTTTTATGTTTTCTTTAATATTTATGTGAAGATATGGATAAATTGTTAATAAACTAAAATATTTAGTATTTTATTACTAATAAGGTTAGTTATTTTTATTTTTTATAAATATAATGTTGATTTTCAATTATTTATGATTTTAGTATTTTTTTAGTAATTATTTTAAATTACTAAAATCAACTAGGTTATAACATTTTTTATGCCTTTTTTGTTTGATTTTTAAAGATATTTGTATTGTAAATATGTTTTTCAAGTATTAATTCAGAGATATGAATGGTGATTTATCTGCTTGGAATAAAAGTAGTTTAAATTGTTAAATCAAAAAATTTGCTTCAAAATATCAAATGTGTATTTCTCAGGTAGTATTATCTTATAATACATTTATATAAAAGAGCTAATACTATTACGACTGTTAATATCTTAATATCTTAGTTATTAACAGGATATAATTTATTAAATTATAAACCATTTAGTATTATAGAATAATAACTATAACTATAATATCATTGAATCTTATGATTTTATAATTACGGTTTATATATGTATTTTATTTTTACTATAATTTTAATCAACAGGTTATTAACTGTTAATTAACGGGTATAAAATTGGTTTAATTTGATCTTTTTAGCTTTTTATATATCAACCAAACTTTGTTATTCTATTCTTATTCCCACTTATTCAGGCAAAAACTAGGGTTATCCACCATTTTTTTATTTATTAACTAGCCTATTGTGTATTTAAAAAAATGACAAGTACAGACTTTGGTAGGTATAAAACATTATTTTTGCTGCCTATAATTATAGTATATATGTCAATTATTCAGAACATTAGAGAAAAAGGAACTTGGATCATTTTTGGTATTATTGCTTTGGCTTTAATAGCATTTATTCTTCAAGACGGAATTGGTCGTAAAAATAGTGGCTCAGATCTTACAGCTATTGGTAAGGTTAATGGCGTTGCTATTAATAAAGTAGATTTTGATGAAAAAGTCGATCTACAAGTTCAAAACTATGCTGCTCAAGGAGTGAAGAGAGAACAAATTGTTGGTTACCAATTCAACCAAGAAGTGGATGCACTTTTAATTAAAGCAGAAGTGGATAAATTAGGTTTATCAGTTGGCACTAAAGAATTATCTGATGTATTATTTGGTAATGAATCACCTTTCAAACAAGAGTTTACCGATAAAACAACAGGAGAGTTTAAAGTGAATGATGCTAAAAATTCAATTGCCCAAATTAAAAAAAGTAAAAATCTAGAGCAAATAAAACAAATAGAAAAATTTTATATTGAACCAGCTATTGATAATAGAATTAGAAGTAAATATCAATCTTTAGTTGTTAAAGGTGTTCAAGTTCCTAAATGGTTATCAGATAAGTCTTTAGCTGAAACTAATTCAGTTGCTTCTATTTCTTATGTGGCTGTTCCATATTCAACTATATCTGATAGCGCGGTTAAAGTTAATAATGATGAAATAGCTACTTATCTAAAAGATAATGCTGCAGCTTACCAAAATGAAGAAGCTTCTAGATCAATAAGCTATGTTGGTTTTAACGCTTCACCAAGTAGTCAAGATTCTATCGCTATATTAAATCAATTACTTGCTTTAAAAGAAGAATTTAAATCTTCTACTGATCCGGCAGCATTTTTAAATAAAGTTGGATCTGATATTGCTTTTTATAATAGTTATGTAAGTAAGAAAACTTTACAAATACCTAATAAAGATTCTGTTTTATCAGTTGGTATTGGTAATACTTATGGACCTTATATTGATGGTCGTAATTTTACTATTGCAAAAATTATAGGTACTAAATCTTGGCCTGATAGTGCAAGTGTTAGACATATTTTAATTGCTACCTCTAATCCACAAAATGGTCAACAGATTAGAGACGATAGTTCTGCTAAGAAATTAATTGATAGTATTAAGTCTGCTATAGTAGGTGGTGCTAATTTTAATGAAATGGTAGAAAAGTATTCTGATGATGGTGCAAGTAAGGCTATTGGTGGTGTTTATGAAATGTTCCCTCAAGCTAAAATGGTTCCTAGTTTTAATGATTTTTCTTTTGATAATACAGTTGGTACTAAAGGTGTTGTAAAAACAGATTTTGGTTATCATTATATTGAAATATTAAAACAAACACCAAGAACACCAGCATATAAAATTGCTTATTTATCTAAGAGTGTTTTACCAAGTAATGAAACTGTTAATATTGCTGCAACTGCAGCTGCACAGTTTGCTGCTAGTGCAAAGGATCAAAAGTCTTTTACAACAAGCGCAGTTAAATTTAAGAAAGAAGTTTACCCCGCTACAAATATTAAAGCAAATGATACAGAAGTGCCAGGTATGGGAGATGCTAGAGTATTAGTACGTTGGGTTTTTGAAAAAGGCGTGAACGACGTTTCAGAACCTATTGAGTTGGGTGATAATTATTTAGTTGCTGTAATTACTGCTGAAGAAAAAGCAGGTTTAATGAGTGTTGAAGCCGCACGTTCACAAGTTGAGGGTATTGTTAAAGACAAGAAAAAAGCGGAATTAATCAAGTCTACTTTTAAAGGAACTAGTTTAGAGGCATATGCTACTGCAGCTAAGTCTACTGTTTTGGTTTCTGATAGTTTAAACTTTAATTATTCTATGGTTCCAGGTTTAGGTAATGAACCTAAAATTGTAGGTGCCGCTTTTAATAAGAATTTGGTGAATAAGGTAAGTGATCCTATTGCGGGTAATGCTGGAGTTTTTGCAATAAGTGTAAACAGTGTTGGCGCAAAACAATCTACTTTAGATCCAAGTTTATTTAAAGATGAATTATTACAAAGAACAAGAAGTGTATTTTTTAGAGCTAATTTAGGTTTAAAAAAAGCCGCTAAAATAGAAGACAATCGCGCAAAAATTTATTAATAATTAACTATTTATATATTTAAGACCTCCTTTTAGGGGGTCTTTTTTTATACAAAATATTTTTATTCTAATCTCGATAATTGCATTTATGCTATTATCCTTATTTCTACTTAGTTTTGTGTTATGTCAGAACCGTTAATAAATAAAGTTGCAGATAGCGGCTTGATTACATTAGATCTTGCTAGCTTATTACCATCAAATGATATTGTATTATTTGATATTAAGGATTACTTATTTATGGAATTAATACTTAAAGAAAAGGATTTTAGAGCGGCCTTGTCTGCTTTAGATTTAACTCAGTATCAAGATAAGATTGTAGGTATATATTGTTCTACCGATGCAATTATTCCTATGTGGGCTAATATGCTAATAACTGCTGCATTAGAGCCATTTGCAACATCTATTCATTTCGGTAATGAAAACAAAGTACGTGAACAATTACTGTTAGCACAAATAGAAAAATTAAACCCAGTAGATTATTCAGAACAACGTATTGTTGTTAAGGGTTGTGGTGATACCCCAATTAGTGAGTCAGCTTATATTGCTATCACTCAAAAGTTGAGACCTGTTGTTAAAAGTATAATGTATGGTGAGCCGTGCAGCACGGTTCCTGTATATAAAAGAAAAATTTAACAGTTACTCTTTTATATATTAGTGCGCTTCTAGCCAATTCTTTCCTACACCAATCTCAGCTTCCACTGGCACCCCGTTAGGAAGCACCATTGCATTGGTCATACAATCTAATATTAAAATCTTTAATGCTGGTAATTCTGATTCAACCGCATCAAAAACCAATTCATCATGTACTTGTAAAATCATTTTAGATTCCCAATGTTTCTTTTTCATTTCGTTGTGGACCTTAATCATAGCTAATTTAATCATATCCGCCGCAGAACCTTGTATGGGAGAGTTAATAGCATTTCTTTCCGCAAATCCTCTCACAGTAAAATTACTACTATTAATATCTCTTAACCAACGCTTTCGTCCCATTAGCGTTTCCACAAAGCCTTGTTCTTTTGCTTTGTTTATTTGTTGGTCCATG
Organism: Comamonas sp. lk; assembly: GCA_943327245.2. GTDB lineage: Bacteria > Bacteroidota > Bacteroidia > Chitinophagales > Chitinophagaceae > Sediminibacterium. The sequence goes on from CALPWK020000017.1 coordinate 5,239, forward strand.
TATAATTGAATATTTGGAAACTCTTTTTTATAATTATCAATAATCTCTTTTGCTTCCGTTCTTGAAATACTTAAATTTTCAGCCAAGCCAAATGCACCTTGACCATAAATGATTCCAAAATTTACACTCTTTGCTTTATATCGCATTTCTTTTGTTACATCTGCTTCCTCTATTCCATAAACCTTAGCGGCCGTTGCTGTGTGAATATCCTTCCCTTGTTTAAACGCTTCACACATATTTGGATCACCACTTATTGCTGCTACTATTCTTAATTCAATTTGTGAATAATCGGCACTTACCAAAAACCTTGATTCATCTCTTGGTATAAATGCCTTTCTTACTTCTTTTCCTCTGTCAGATCTTATTGGAATATTTTGCAAATTTGGATTCGTGCTACTTAGTCTTCCGGTTACTGCAACCGCTTGGGCATAACTAGTATGCACTCTTCCTGTTTTAGGATTGATCATTTCTGGCAAGGCATCTACATAGGTTGATTTTAGTTTACTTAATTCTCTAAAGTTCAATATATCATCAACTATCTTATGTTTTGCTGCAAGCTTTGCTAATACCTCTTCGCCTGTTGCGTATTGGCCAGTTTTTGTTTTCTTTGCTTTAGCGTCAATTTTTAATATATCAAATAAAACATCTCCTAATTGTTTGGGAGAGGCAAGATTAAATCGTACACCCGCTTGTTCAAAAACGCGCTCTTCACTTATTTTAATTTCCTGCTCTAATACTTTACTATAATCATTTAAGAATTTTTCATCAATTTTTACTCCCTCAAATTCCATATCAACTAAAACTTGCATCAATGGATTTTCTACTTCTACAAAAACACGACTTACCTCTCTTTTTATTATTAATGGTTCAAAACAATGTTTCAATTGTAAGGTTATATCTGCATCTTCTGCTGCATATTCTGTTACTTGTTCTACCGGAACATCACGCATAGTTCCTTGGTTTTTCCCTTTCTTTCCAATTAAAGTTTCTATACTAACTGGTTCATATCCCAAATATTGTGCACTTAGTAAATCCATACTACGTCTACCTTCTGGCTCTATCACATAATGCGCTAACATGGTATCAAATGTTTTTCCTTTTAATTTAATACCATACCATTTTAATACCAAAAAGTCATATTTTAAGTTTTGTCCAATCCATATAATGTCTGTATTATCAAACAGTTTTTTAAACTTTGCTAATATATATTTTGAGCTATCTTCTCCATCGCCATCATTGGCAACAGGAACATAATATCCTTCATGTTCTTTTATAGAAAAGCTTAAACCCACTAGTTGTACATTGTTTGCATCAATGCCTGTTGTTTCTGTATCAATACAAATTTCTGTTGATTCACTTAATAATACAATTAATGCTTCAATTGCTGCATCCCCAATGATAGCTTTATATGAATGGGGTGTATTATTTATATTTTTATTTACTATTAATTGTGGTGATTCATCCTCTTCGTTATTTTCTTCGTCGTTAGGTTCTAATACAGTTTGTGTTCCTTCTTTTGAATCTAAAAGAATAGTTTTTGTTTTAATGATTGGTTTCTTCGTCTTCACTTCATTTCCAAATAAATCTGTTTGTACTTCTGGATCTTGTGGTGTGACAACTTCGAAACTGCTACCTAGTATACGTTTACCAAGTGTTTTGAATTCTAATAAATTAAATATTTCAGTTAATGCATCTATGTTTTTTTCAGATAATTTATAATCTTCTTCGTGAAATTGTACAGGAACAGTAGTTATAATAGTTGCTAACTTTTTACTCATAATTGCAGAATCTTTTCCTGCTCTTACTTTTTCTCCCATTGCCCCTTTAATCTTATCTGCATTTGCCAATACACCCTCTAATGTATCATACTCTTTTAATAACTTTGCTGCTGTCTTTTCGCCAACACCAGGTATACCTGGAATATTATCTGCCGCATCTCCCATTAAACCTAACATATCCACTACTTGATCAACTCTTGCTATATCCCATTTACTTTTAATTTTTTCAGCATCCAATATTTCGCGTTCATTCCCAAATGCCGGGGGTTTCCACATATATACATTGTCTTTTACCAATAATTGACCATAGTCTTTGTCTGGTGTGACCATATATACCTCATATCCTAAATCTGCAGCCTGCCAAGCTAAAGTTCCAATTACATCATCTGCCTCATAACCATCACACTCCACAACTGGTATATTAAAGCCTTCAATGATTGCTTTAATATGTGGCAGGGAACTTAATAGATCTTCTGGCGCGGCTTCTCTATTCGCTTTATAATCGGTAAAATCTATATGACGTTCTGTTGGTGCATGTGTATCAAAACATACCGCTATATGCGACGGATTTTCTTTCTTAATGATTTCTAATAAGGTGTTGGTAAATCCAAACTGCGCATTGGTATTAATACCTGTTGAAGTTATTCTAGGAGTACGTATTAAAGCATAGTATGCTCTATATATTAAGGCAAGTGCATCTAGTAAATATAGTTTTTTAGGCATGCTGCTAAGTTAGCAAAAAAAAGCTCCCCATCACATTTGTGATAGGGAGCCATTTGTAAACTTTTATTAAAAACTATAAATGTCTATAGTTTATTTAATACCATATTTAAACTTATAACGCTCATATAATTGCTTTTGCTTGTTATCTAAAGACACGTCTCTTCCTTGAATATAAGTTTTACTAAATATATTACCGCGCATATCTAAAGCATCTCCATTCGCAACTAAGATATTTGCATCTTTACCCACTTCAATACTTCCTGTAATATTATCAATTCCTAATATTTTAGCAGCATTTAATGTGATAGCAGTTAAGGCTTGTTCTTTGTCTAAGCCATATGTAGCAGCTGTTCCAGCATTAAATGCTAGGTTACGGAAACGACTTTGGTCATGTGTATCGTTTAGTGCAAATAAGACACCTGCTTTGTATAACATAGCTGGTGTTTTATAGGGTTGATCGATATCGTCGTCTTCCATGGTTGGTAAAGCATGTTCTTGATCTAGAATTACTGAAACATTATTATCAGCTAAAATATTTGCGATTTGAAATGCTTCTGAACCTCCAACAATAACTATGTTAAAACCTAGTGATTTACCTAAGTCAATTGCTAACAGCATTTGCTTTACTTCGTTTGCACGAATATATAATTTCTGTTTTCCATCATATAAACCCCTTACCGCTTCGAACCTTAAATTATTGCCTATATGTGTTTTTTCTTGGTAATAGGCCTTGGCGTCTGTAAAGAATTTTTTAATAATTTCTATTTTATCTAATCCAGCTTTCACAGGATCAATTCCTGTTGGACGTGCCATAAATGCAGCACGGCCTCTTCTAGGCATAAAGCTGGGCATATTAATATAGATACCATTATCAGTCTTGTAAGCCGCATCTTCATAGTTCCAAGCGTCTAATTGTACCACCGACGCTGCTCCTTCAATTAGGTCGCCCTGAGGAGCTACTCCTGCTAATAAGATTCCATTTTCACGTAATACTGCAATGTTTTTTGAATCTGTATTATAGGCAACAATAGCTCTAATATTTGCATTGTTTTCTCCAATTTCTTGGTAGTCATTACTACCTCTTACGCCAGAGCTAATTTCTCTTAAACCCAAGTCAGAGCTTGGTAATATAAACCCAGGATACACTTGTTTTCCAGTGGCGTCTACTACGGTTGCGCCTGTTGGAATAGATACATTATTACCTACAGCAGTAATTTTTCCATTTTCAAAGGAGATGGATGCATCATTTAATACCGTTCCATTTCCCACGTGTATGGTGGCATGCGTGATTACAGTTGTCCCTTTTTGAGCAGCTGTTGGATATATGGTTTCTTGTGCCTTTGCTGTTATGGATAACAATGCAAGAGAGGCGATAAACAATTTTGAATATTTCTTTTGCATGGTTTAGTTATTTTGAGATTCGTAAATAGTGGCTAAATGATCTTCGTGTTCATGATCACCACATTGTAAAATGGTTTGATAGCTTGGAGTAGCCGGTTTTGTTGGCGCACCAGCTTTTTTTTCACCCAACATTTTTTGAATCAACTTAGTTCTTTCGGTAGCTATTTTCGTTCTTTGTACAGCGTCTTTTTCTCTATCAAAATAAACAGTACCGTCTACAATAGTATATAATGACTTTGCATAAATGCTTAAAGGATTTTCAGACCACAACACAACGTCCGCATCCTTACCCACTTTTATACTTCCCACTTTATTTTCAATGTGTAAAGCTTTTGCTGGATTTAAAGTAACCATCTTAAATGCTTCTTCTTCAGAAACACCACCATACTTTACAATCTTTCCTGCTTCTTGATTCAAACGACGCGCCATTTCTGCATCATCAGAATTAATAGAAGTGTTTAAGCCTACTTTTTGCATTATAGCTGCATTATAAGAGGTAGCGTCTTGTACCTCTGTTTTATAATTAAACCAATCAGAGAAGGTAGCGACACTTGCGCCATGCACTTTCATTTTATCAGCTACTTTATAGCCATCTAATATGTGGGTGAAGGTATTAATATTAAAATCATAACCTTGAGCTTTAAATTTCTCAACTGCACGCATTGCGTAAGTAATTTCAGTTTGTACATAAGAGTGACAAGTAATGAAACGCTTCTTATTCATAATTTCAGAAATAGCATCCAATTCTAAATCTCTTCTAGTGTTAGGATTTGCTTTAATTGCTTTTTGATAATCTACTGCTCTGTCAAATGCGTCAGTTAATACTTCTTCAACTCCCATTCTTGTATCTGGGTATCTATTATTATTAGACGAAGTTGTTCTCTTAACGTTCTCGCCTAAAGCAAATTTTATGAATGGATCATTTCCACCAAACTTGATTCCCTCGTCTGAAGCACCCCAACGTAATTTAATAAGTTGAGTTTGTCCACCAATGGTATTAGCACTTCCGTGTAATATATGAGAGGTTGTAACACCACCACTTAATTGACGATAAATATTTACATCCTCTGGATTCATATTGTCACCAATACGAACCTCTGAAGTTACAGACTGAGCACCTTCGTTAATTGATAAAGCTCCAATATGAGAATGCTCGTCTATAATACCAGCACTTAAGTATTTACCGGTTCCGTCAATGGTACGAGCAGTAGCATCTGTAATTCCTTTTCCTATTTTTGCAATTTTACCGGATTTTAATAATACATCTGTATTTTGTAAAATTCCTTCTTTTTCATTGGTCCAAACAGTTGCATTCTTTATTAAGATTGTTTCTTGTTGTGGTATTACTTCGTTTCCTAGTCCCACAAAAGGGAAAGTTACTTTAGAAATTAATTTTATAGAATCAGTTGCTTTCTTTGGTTCTGCCACTACTACTAAAGGTCCTACCAAACTTGCGGTCCATGTTATTTTGGCACCCTTAGCGTCTGTTCCAAATCCTGTCATATCAGCACCTACAATAGCGCCACTTAAACGAATATTTTCTGCAGCTTTCCCCTTTTTCTCCGGGAAGCTTATCTTTATAAGGGATTCGTTTAAACTTACTTTTGCGGTTAATGTATCAGCAGCAATAATAGAAGCAGATAAATCCTTTTTCAATTCAACAGCATAATCTGTTTTAGTAATTCCATTATTAATTGTCAATTTATATTTTCCAGCTAAGTTTACCCATTCACTTGCATTCACTTCGTATTTACTTCCTTGGATCCAATTCTCTATAATTTTTGCATTACTAGAAAATATTGGTTCTGTAGTTATAATGAAATTTGCTAATTTACCATTGTCTAAAGATCCTACTTGATCATATACCCCTAATTGCGTTGCAGGTGTTTTAGTTAATGCCTCTAACGCTTTATTTTCAGACAATCCATATTGAATTGCTTTTCTAATATTTGGTAAGAAATTTTTGCTGTCTTTCATGTCTGCTGCACTAATACTAAAATTAATATTTGCTTTTTCAAAAGCAGCAGGATTTGTTGGAGCTAATTCCCAGTGTTTCATATCAGCTAAAGAAACGAAACGTGCGTCATTTGCATCTTCTACATCCAAGGCAATAGGAAAGTCAATACCAATTATAAATGATGCTTTTGTTTTTACTATTTCATCTATTCTTTGATATCCATTTTCACCTCCTTTAATTATATATTGTATACCCGCTTCATCTCCAATTCTATCAGCTCTTAATGTAGACCATTTGTCGTCTGCACTAAATATTTGAGGTAATCCATTATTATTATTAATTGCTTCTAGAGAAAGATTAACTCCTTCATTAAGTGGTTTAGTTAGATACCATTTTGCATCCATATAAGTTTGACGCAATAATGCGATGCTTCCCATTAAACTAGCAGGATATGATTGTGTTGAAGTTCCTTTATCAAATGAATAAACTGCAGCAGCTTTTGTTTTTAAAATGGCAGCATTTGCACTACCACTTGCTAATGTTACTACCGAACCAGTACCGCGTGCAATACCGTCTTTCACATGTGTAAATACGGTACCAAAACCATTTGATCTATATCCGCTTGCACTTGCTTCGTCAACATTAAAACTTTCTGAAGCGTTTACTTCTGGTTTAATTGCTTGGTTCCAATTATAGGCACCAGATTTATTAGAACTAAATTGTGCTGGAGCACCATAGTTAAAACCTGCTGTATTTCTTTTAGGAGTTCCAGCGCCGTAATCTGTAAATGGATCTATAAAAGAAGGGTATATAAATTTACCTGCGCAATCTACTACAATGGCTTCTTTAGGAATTACCACGTTGGCGCCTATTGCGATAATTTTACCTTGCTTAATTACTAATGTACCTTTTTCAAACTTTACACTTTCGTTTTGAATGATTGTTGCATTTGTAAACGCATACATTCCTGCTCTAACATCTCTAATGCCATTAATAGGAAAGGATTCCTGCGCGATTGCAGCAACTCCAACTACCAATAGGACGAGAGATAAAATAATCCTCCTCATACGCTGTTAATTTTATTGTTTAGTTATACTTTAAAAGAATAGTACTAAAGCTACTGAATTAAGCGTTTTAAAAAAAGGTGTTTATATTTTTTTTGATAAGTGGGTAATTGGAAGATTATACATAACCGACTTTACCTTCCCATGTAAACCATGAGTATTTGAATATCGCTTGGGTTAACTCCGCTAATTCTACTTGCTTGTCCTAGTGTAACTGGTCGTATCTTTTTAAACTTTTGCAATGCTTCTATTGACAATGCTGATACCTTATCGTAATCAAATGCTTCTGGAATTATTTTATTCTCCAAAGCAGCCATACGTTCTACAATTTCTTTTTCCTTTTCTATGTATCGTTCGTATTTAACTTGTATTTCAGCTTGCTCTAAATATTCGGTTTCTTTTCCTAATAGTTTTTCGGTTAACGTTAAGCTGTTATCTAATATTTGTTGCAGACTAATATTAGGTCTCAATACCAATTTAGATGCTTTCTGTTTTTCTGTTGTAGCCGCAGAGTCAATGGTACCAAGGAATTCATTGATTTCGTCGGGTGTTATAGAGTGTGTATTAAGTATCCCAATTATCTCTGATACATGATTTGTTTTTTCGGTTACTCTAGTCATGCGTTCTTTAGAAGCTAGCCCTAAATTATAGGACAATTCTGTTAATCTCAAGTCTGCATTATCTTGTCTTAACAAAGTTCTAAACTCTGCACGAGAAGTAAACATACGGTAAGGCTCATTTGTACCCTTTCCAATTAAGTCATCTATTAATACACCAATGTAGGCGTCACTTCTTTGTAACACAAATGGAGCTTGATGATGTACTTTTAAATGTGCATTCATTCCCGCCATAATACCCTGACATGCCGCTTCTTCATATCCTGTTGTTCCGTTAATTTGTCCTGCAAAATATAAGCTATCTATTGCTTTAGTTTCTAATGTATATCTTAATTGAGTTGGTTGAAAGAAATCGTATTCAATAGCATATCCTGGTCGGAACATTCTAGCTTGTTCAAAACCAGGAACTCTACGAAGTGCTTCGTATTGTACCTCTTCTGGTAAGCTAGTGCTGAATCCATTTACGTAAACTTCCACCGTATTCCATCCTTCAGGTTCAACAAATAATTGATGTCTTTCCCTGTCTGCGAATCTATTTATTTTGTCTTCAATACTAGGACAGTATCTTGGTCCCACGCCTTCAATACGACCAGCGTACATTGGGCTACGATCAAATCCTGTCTTTAATATATCATGTACAATAGTATCTGTATAAGTAATCCAACAAGAACGTTGGTTTTCTGGTTTAACCTTAGGTATATTTAAATAAGAAAATCCAACAACCTCCTCGTCTCCTTTCTGTTCTTCCATTTTTGAATAGTCCAAACTACGTCCGTCAACTCTTGGAGGAGTACCAGTTTTTAACCTATCTGACTCTAAACCAAATGAAACTAATTGTTCTGTAATACCCGTTGCAGCTTTTTCGGCAACACGACCACCTCCAATTTGCTTTTCACCAATATGTATAATTCCATTAAGAAAGGTTCCGCTCGTAATAACCACCGCGTCGGATTCTATTAAATGCCCCAAACTAGTTTTAACCCCACAAGCTTTTCCATTTCTTATAATTAGTTCTTGAACAGAATCTTGATAGAAATCAACATTAGGTGTTTGCTCAAGCATCTCCCTCCACTTACTAGCAAACAAGTGTCTGTCATTTTGTGTTCTTGGACTCCACATTGCAGGGCCCTTACTCTTATTCAACATTCTAAATTGGATAGTACTAAGGTCAGATACAATTCCGCTATAACCACCTAATGCATCTATCTCTCGAACAATTTGTCCTTTAGCGATTCCACCCATAGCTGGGTTACAACTCATTTGAGCAATGGTTTGCATATTCATGGTAACCAACAGTACTTTACTACCCATATTGGCTGCCGCTGCTGCTGCCTCACAACCTGCGTGGCCAGCTCCTACTACTATGACATTGTATTTTGGAAACATAAGGTTGCAAAGATAAGTTTGATTTGTATTTAAAAGTGTTCCATGTGGAACACTTTTAAATAAATTCCTCATTTCATCACTCGCGATGCGAGCTCTCGTGGAACACTTTTAAATAAATTCCTCATTTCATCACTATGATAATAGAACGTTCCACGTGGAACGTTCTAAGAACTACCCAACTAGTTTCAAGAAAGCTTTCAGCCACTTGTCTTCCATGGAGCGCATTAGCTTCACATCGGCAGGTTTTTTGTCTTTATAACCACAGAAATGTAAAGCCCCATGGAATATTACCCGTAATAATTCATTTCCTTGTGTAGTCCCCATGGTTTTAGCATTCTCTTTTACTCTATCTACACTTATATATATGTCCCCTATTAACTGTCCTTTTTGTTCAGATAGGTCAAAGCTGATAATATCGGTGTAATAATCATGTGCTAAAAACTGTTTATTAATGTCTAGCAAGTATTTGTCAGAGCAAAAAACATATTGCAAGTTTTCAATTACCAGCCCTTCCTTCTTTATCTGTTTTTCTAGAAAAGATTTCAAAGCAGTTCGATTGCCTAACGTTGCAGACTTGTCCGCTTTATTAAAAGATATGCTCATGATTATTAAAGATTGTCTCCTAAATATATACGAATTAAGTGCCCTTATTATTGCTCCAAATTTCGTAAGTGTATCATAATAAAGGAAACTATCTTTGCAGTATAATTATGAAGAAACTATCTGATTTAAAAATAGGCGAGTCTGGTGTGATACATTCTTTTGAAAACGATGATATCTTTTTAAAACTAATGGAGATGGGCTGCATACCTGGGGAATTAATCACGGTAGAGCAAATTGCTCCACTAGGAGATCCTATTTCTATATCAGTAGCCGGCTATCAACTAAGCCTTAGAAATGATGAAGCAGAAAGCATTATAGTAGGCCCTAAATTATAATAAATCACTGACATTCAATAAGTTACGCATGAAAATTGGTTTATTTTTTGGTTCTTTTAATCCTATTCATCACGGCCATTTGATGGTTGCTAGTTATATTGCCAATCACTCCGATTTAAAACAAGTATGGCTGGTAGTGTCACCCCATAATCCACACAAACCACAGAGTAGTTTATTAAATGAATACGATAGACTGCATTTAGCACAATTAGCAATAGAAGATGATCCACAATTAAAGGTATCAGATATTGAATTTAAATTGCCGAAACCCTCTTACACCATTGATACACTCACCTATTTACAAGAGCAATATCCGCAGCACGAGTTTTATGTAATTATGGGTGGAGATAGTTTTCAAAATTTGCCTAAATGGAAAAACTTTGAAACACTTATAAAAAATTATCGCTTCATTGTATACCGTCGTCCCGGTTTTGAAATTACAGACACGTATGGTGCAGACCTTGTTTATTTAGAAGCGCCAATGCTAGAACTCTCTGCTACATTGATTCGCAACAATCGCAAAGCTGGAATAACAATTCGTTATTTAGTACCCGAAAAAGTGCGTCAAGAAATTGAGGATAATAATTATTTTAAGGAATAAAAAAAGCCACTCTTTTAAAAGTGGCTTTTTTTATTTTTGAAACCCCATCTCACAGGGTCAAATTTTTTATCTATTCATGCTTGCCAAAAATTCTTCATTGTCTTTGGTTCCGCGCATACGTTTTAATAATTCATTCATTGCTTCGTCGGTGTTCATATCATTTAAGAATAAACGTAAAATATTCATTCTTTGTAAAACATCTTTGTCTAATAATAAGTCATCACGACGTGTACTTGATCCTGTTAAATCGATAGCAGGGAAAATACGTTTGTTGGCTAAACGACGATCTAATACTAATTCCATATTACCTGTTCCCTTGAATTCTTCAAAGATAACCTCGTCCATTTTAGAACCAGTATCCACCAAGGCAGTTGCAATGATAGTAAGGGATCCACCGTTTTCAATTTTACGTGCAGCACCAAAAAATTGTTTTGGTTTTTGCATTGCGTTTGCTTCCACACCACCTGATAAAACTTTACCAGAGCTTGGAGCAACTGTATTATGAGCACGTGCTAAACGTGTAATAGAATCTAATAAAATCACCACATCATGTCCGCACTCTACTAAACGTTTTGCTTTTTGCAAAGCCATCGTAGAAACCTTCACGTGCTTTTCTGCAGGCTCGTCAAAAGTTGACGCAATCACTTCTGCTTTTACAGAACGCTCAACATCGGTTACTTCCTCTGGACGCTCGTCCACCAACACCACCATCAAATAACATTCAGGGTGGTTTGCGGCAATTGCGTTTGCAATTTCTTTCAACAACATCGTTTTACCCACTTTTGGCTGTGCAACTAAAAGTCCACGTTGACCCTTTCCTATTGGAGTAAACAAGTCCATAATACGTGTGCTATAATTATTAGCAGTCGTATATAAATTTAATTTCTCGAAAGGAAATAAAGGAGTTAAATAGTCAAAAGGAATACGATCACGAATTTCGTCTGGACGCTTTCCGTTTACATAATCCACTTTAGTTAAAGCAAAATATTTCTCACCTTCTTTTGGAGGACGCACTGTGCCTTGCACGGTATCACCGGTTTTCAAACCAAATAATTTGATTTGAGAAGGGGAAACATAAACGTCGTCCGGAGAAGACAAATAATTATAATCAGAAGAACGTAAGAAACCGTATCCGTCAGGCATCATTTCTAAAACACCTTCCGATGCAATGGCGCCGTCAAATTCTACATTAAATACAGGTTCTTTTTTTGGAGGATATCTATGACCTGGATGTTGTCCTTGTCCTGGACCTCTTGGGCCACGTTGTTCTCCACCTTGAGGGTTAGGATTGTTATTAGTTTGGTCGCTTTGGTCAGACTGGTCTGCTTGCTGCGCAGGTGCAGCTGGTTCACCAGTTGGTGCAGCAGCGGGTGCTTCTGTTTTGCTAGCTTCGCTTTCATCTCCAAATAACGCAGCAGCAATTTTTGAAGCCTTATCGTCTTCACTGCTTTCTTTAACAGGAGCAGCGTCAGGTTTTTTAGCAATTGGTTTTCTTTTTGCAGCAGGTGCTTCATCAACAGACACGGGACGCGTCTTTTCCACTTTTGTTGCTTTTGCAGCAGGCGCCGCTTTTTCTAAGGGTTTACGACCCTTTTTTGGTTTGTCGTCTTTTTCTTGCACGTTAAAATCTATAGTTTTATTAAAATTCGAATCAAGTTCTGAGCTTTGTTGAGAATCTTTTTTGAAAAATTGTGGTCGGGATATTGACCTGTATTTTGAATGGACTACTGCAATTTAAAACCTTTTTCTATAAAAAAACAATTTTTACACGTTTTTGTGCTTGATTACGGGCAATTAGGCGCTAAAACGGTTTATCTTTGCTACTCGAAACAACTAAATATGTTCAATCAAAGAGTCAAAATAAAGCAATTGCTAAGCGGCACAGACGCTAAGAGTGCGGTAGGGTCGGAAGTCGTAGTAATGGGATGGGTGCGTACTTTTAGAAATAATCAGTTTATCGCATTAAACGATGGAAGTACCAATAACAATGTACAAATTGTAGCAAGCTTAGGAGAATTTGATGAAGCCATATTAAAACGTATTACAACAGGTGCTTCTTTAAAAGCAACAGGCGTTGTAGTAGAGAGTTTAGGAAAAGGACAATCAGTAGAAGTTAAAGCAACTAAAATAGAAATATTAGGAGACAGTGATGCAGAAAAATATCCACTACAACCTAAAAAACATTCCCTTGAATTTTTAAGAGAGAAAGCACATTTGCGTTTTAGAACCAACACATTTGGATCGGTGTTTCGTATTCGACATTCATTGGCATTTGCAGTGCATCAGTTTTTTAATGACCGTGGATTTTTATATTTACACACGCCTATCATTACATCAAGTGATGCAGAAGGTGCAGGTGAAATGTTCCGCGTAACTACCCTTCCATTAGAGGGTGCTGCAAAAAATGAAGCTGGCGAAATAGACTTTACGGAAGACTTTTTTGGGAAGAGTACAAACCTAACAGTGAGTGGACAATTGGAAGGAGAGCTAGGCGCAATGGCGTTCTCGGATGTTTATACATTTGGTCCAACCTTCCGTGCAGAGAATTCAAACACGACAAGACATTTAGCAGAATTCTGGATGATAGAACCAGAAGTTGCATTTAATGATTTGGAAGACAATATGAATTTGGCAGAAGATTTTATAAAGCATTTAATAGATTATATAATGAAACATAATCAAGATGACCTAGTATTTTTAGATAGTCGACTTGCGGAAGAAGAAAAGCAATTGCCAACAGAAAAAAGAAGTGAACTAGGGTTGGTAGAAAAATTAAAATTCGTGGTAGAAAATGGCTTCGAAAGAATTACGTATACGGAGGCCATTGACATATTATTAAATAGCAATCACTATAAGAAAAAGAAGTTCACTTATGACGTTAAGTGGGGAATTGATTTACAAAGTGAGCATGAAAGATATTTAGTGGAACAACATTTTAAAAAGCCAGTAATTGTAACAGGATATCCAGCTGCTATAAAAGCTTTTTATATGCGCATGAACGATGGTTGTGAAGTAGGAAGAGAAACTGTTGCCGCTATGGATATTTTAGCGCCTGGTATTGGAGAAATAGTTGGAGGATCACAAAGAGAGGAGCGTTTGGATAAATTAGAGGCTAGAATGAACGAAATGCATATTCCATTAGCCGAAATGAGCTATTATTTAGACACAAGACGCTTTGGAAGCGTTCCACATGCAGGTTTTGGTCTAGGTTTTGAGCGTATGGTACAATTTGTGACAGGAATGACAAATATTAGAGATGTAATTGCCTTTGCAAGAACACCAAAAAACTGTGAATTTTAAATAAAAATTTAAAGGCGGAGAGTAGCTCTTTTTATTATTATTAATCGGATATAATTATTTTTTATGGGGATACTTTTTGTGATGATTGGTGCATTTTGTTTTGCTATTAGTAATGCCTATTGGAAAAAAGTAACAAAGCATATTCCTTTTCAAATTGGAATGTTTTATAGAGGTGTATTTGCAACGGTTATTTTTGCAATATTATATTTTGGATTTAGACATGCTCCATTTTTTAAATACTGGATAGTACGTGATATAGCATTAGACAAACAATTATTACTGTCAATCGCACTTTCAATTTTTAATATCTTCGGACTTGTTTTCTTTTTACAGGGTTTACAAAAAGCGCCTGTAAGTGTTGTGGTTCCTGTATCTTCTTTAAAAATATTTACTATTTTAACTGCTGTATTCATAGTCGGAGAAGTCTGGAAGACTCCTTATTTGTATGCATTCATATTATCAACAGCAGGATTATTATTATTGTATTTACAAGGTAAAGAATTAGCAAAGGGTTCACAATTAAAAACTGGAATTATTTATGGACTTGCTTCTAGTTTCTTCTGGGGCAGTTCTTATGCTTTATATACTTATCCTATTTCATGGTGGGGTCCACTAGGTTTTAGTTTTGTTATTGAAACAACTGCTATGTTATTTGGATTAGTGATGGTAGTAAAGAATGGTATGTTAAAGGACTTATTTAAATATGTACAAGCCAAGCATTTAGCAGAGTACTTAATATTGGGAGTGCTACTAGTTGCCGGGGGCTTGGCTATTAATGTTTCTTATCAATATCTTCCAGTAGTAGTTATCAATATTTTAATTATAAGCAGTCAAATACTGTCGGTATTAATTGGATTTGTATTTTTTAAAGAACGCCTAAGTCCAAAACAATGGGTAGGATTAGCCTTAATAATAGTCTCCTTTTTTATAGTAGCTAGTGCAACTTAAACTTAGTTGGTAATAATAATATCATCAATGTCAACTTTTAATGCTGTTGACAATAAGGTTAAGTAAGAAACTGAAAAGTTGATCTTGCCTAATTCAATTCTGTTGATTTGAGAATAATCCGAGTCATTACATAAAAAGGCAAGTTCCGTCTGAGTGAGTCCTGCTGTGGTTCTCAGCTTTCTAACGTTCCTCCCAATGATGATTAAAAATTCGTCGTTTCGGTAATATAGTTTTACTTTTTTCACAAAGTAAAAAGACAAAAAATTGTATATTTAACATAGGGACAATTATCCTTAAATTCAAGTTTTAGTTTTTTGATTATGGTTTTATTTATTGGTTTTCGGGTTGGTTGGAATACGAAGTTTTTTAATTCTTTTAAAACGAATCAAATAAAAAAAATTCAAGTATGGGTAAATTCTGAGGGGAAGCACAAAAAACACGAATACGATATTCTACAATCCGAAGGAGAAAAGAAAATTATAATTTCAGACGAAAGTGATTGGATATTTGAGACCAAAAACAAAGTGGTAGGCTCGATGGTAGAATCGGGGAACGGCTATGTGATTATGATTGAAGGTACCTATTTAAAACTGGACTACTCCGCTTACATCAAATTAAAGGCACTTATACTAAGTGATAAGTATCATGAAATAGAACTGAAATAGGGTTTTAACAATAAAATGTACCAAGTTCTTGTTTATAAAGCACTAGAGCCATATATTTGCAGCCCGGTTATAGCAATATAATTGGATGGATGAAAATCCGATGGCGCTGTAGCTCAGTTGGTAGAGCAAAGGACTGAAAATCCTTGTGTCCCCGGTTCGAGCCCGGGTGGTGCCACAAGCCCTCAACGAAAGTTGGGGGCTTTTTTTATCTCATATACGTAATTATTCCTATTAGCTTCTCCAAAATAAGCTACTACCTCTTCTCCAATTTTTTCTGCTCCTAACTTCTCCATTGCCTTTTGCGATCTAAAATTACTTGCCCCTACATGAAAAATAATCTTGCCTACAAAGTCTAAAGCATAGTTTATCATGAGTTTCTTAACTTCTTTGTTTATGCCTTTACCCCAGCAGGCTCGTGAAAAGAAGGTATACCCGATTTTAATTTCACTATTTATAGCATCATAATCATACAACCTGGAACAGCCAAGTATAGCATTCGTTTGAGTATCTCTAATTAAAAAAGCACCCTTGGATGCTAAGGCCCCTTTAAAGAAATTCTCAAATACTTCTTTTTGATACCTGTCAGGATTGGGATGTTGTTC
This sequence comes from Comamonas sp. lk, assembly GCA_943327245.2. Classification (GTDB taxonomy): domain Bacteria; phylum Bacteroidota; class Bacteroidia; order Chitinophagales; family Chitinophagaceae; genus Sediminibacterium. The sequence continues at coordinate 21,219 of CALPWK020000017.1, forward strand.
CCAAATCAATGGGTCGCAAGCCACTGCGTATAATGCTTCAAAATCTCCTGGCACTAATGGCACAAGTGCTATCGTTTCGCTTTTTAAATGGTTGGGTTGTAAGTTCATTGTGACGTCAATTGATTAACTAAGGTCTAACATTTATTTATTAAAACCAATCTTTGATCTATTATCCCATTTTGTTTTTGCTGAAGTTGAGTCTATAATATTTTCAATAGCATCATATATCTGACTCAATTGTACATCATGCCCTCCTAGTCTTTCTTTAATTTCATCTAATTGAAGCTTAAAGTCTGATTTAATAAGTAGTACTTTTCTTAATTCCACAAATGCACGCATAATGGCAATATTCATTTGAATGGCCTTATCTGAATTAATTATTCCGCTTAACATTGCCACACCCTGTTCTGTAAAAACGTTAGGTAGGTAACGATTGCCTCCCCATTCTGTAAAACTTGAGGTTGCAAATTGCAACCTCAAGTTGTCAATTTCATGGTTTTTGTTCACAACTTGTTGAATTTGAATTGAATCAACTTCCTCTTTAGTTAATTGAAACATAAAATCTAAAGGAAACCTTTTAATATTTCTCTTTACTGAAAGATTTAAAAATTTAGTTTCTGTTTCATAAAGCAAGGCAAGGTCTTTATCTAGAATAACGCGCAGGCCTCTAATTTCATAAATTCTGTTTTGTAAGCTTTGTATGATTTCCATGGTATTAAATATTTAAGCGCCCAATTTAATATGGAAATACATAAAATTTAAATAAAGATGTTCGTTCGGAGATTTTCTACTGTGCAAAATTTATTCAGCGCATTCTTGTAGTTAGTGTAATTTTAATAATGCTTTTTCAATACTCGTCTGACCTACATTTTGAATTTCCGAAGAACAAAAAAATATTAAATCGAAAGCCGCTTGTAGCTGCTGCAGAAATTTTAATTTTAGCAGGTGATGTTATGCCTTTTAATACAATGGACGAGCACAATGATTTTTGGAATTATATTTCAGACAACTTTAAGCAAACCTATTGGCTGCCTGGAAACCATGAATACTATGGCTTTGACGCGGCGACTAAGTATGGTAGTTTCTGTGAAAATATCAGATCAAATATTTCTCTAATTAATAATGAGTCGGTAATTATTGAAAATACGCAGTTGGTGTTTTCTACGCTTTGGTCTCATATTGGTCCTGTGAATCAATATATTATTCAAAGACGTATGAACGACTTTTATCAAATTAATTTTGATGGAGCGCCAATCACTCCGCTTGATTATAATTTATTACACGAAGAAGCGGTTGCATTTTTGAAGCGAACTTTGTTAGACGAGCAAAAGGCAGGTGATAACACCAAGGAAGTAAATCAAAAAGATATTAAAAAAGTGATTGTGACACATCACCTCCCTACTTTATTAAACTATCCTAATAAATATAAGAATGACCCTATTCAAGAGGGCTTTGCAACGGAACTATATGACTTGATTGAAAGTGCTAATGCAGCTTGTTGGATTTACGGGCACCATCATCATAATACTCCAACCTTCTCTATTGGCAATACGCAAATGATTACCAATCAAATGGGCTATGTACAATACCATGAACATGGAAATTTTAAACGAGATGCTGTTTTTGAAGTGTAGCTAAACTTAATTTTTCGCTCTTCTTCTTGCTTCTTCTGCTTCTTTATATATTCTGATCCAAGTAAGTGAAATGTCGATTACAGTTAATAATGGCCCTAACGCAATTACCATAATAACTTCTAATCCGGGAGTGTATCCAATTACACCATCAAAAGACGTAGATTTTGATCTTTTGTACAACTTGTATACGCAGTAAATAGAAGACAAAATCCAAATCGAAATAATAAAATTGTTACTCATAGTTTTAACTTTTACAGTGTAAAGGTAAGTTATTATTTTAAAATGGCATTTCAATAAAAAGCCCCTCAGTTTCCTGAAGGGCTTTTAAAAATATTTTCAAGTTTTACTCGAAACCGTTTAGCTATACTCTATAGAAATCTGCTTTCCAATTTTGGATTGCCAATTTGATTTCTTTACTTGTTAATTTTTCTTTTACTGCACGATCCACTAATGCAACAAATTCTGTATCGGGTGCAAAACGTAGAGCTACTACTTGTAAAACTGTTAGCTCGGCTGGCAATAATTTTCCAGTTAAAGTGTAGTAACGTAAATTCTCCTCCGCTTTAATAGCTCTGTCTTGTGCTTTTAATGGGAACGTACGAATGTAAATCCACAATACTGCAAATAGGAAACTAGCTAATACTAATAAGGTAGCTAGATATTTATTTTCTGGAGTAGCACGGAATGCATAATTAATAGATCCACCTAATAAAGCTAGGATAGATAACAATCCTACATAGTGAAAACCAGGAACCATCTGTGCGTGGTTTTTATAATTCTGTTCTAGCATGTTTTATTTTTTAGAGAGCTAAGATAGTTTATTTAACCTTCTTCAAATCCAAATCCTGAAAATCAAAACTAAAATCGGTTAAAGGTGAGATGGCATTCATTTTGATTCCGGCAGGTTTGCCATCCATGTCTGTACTAAAAATTACAAAAGCGTCAGCGTCCATACTGCGGTCTGACCAACGTACAATTAAGGTATTACCTTTATATGGAAATAATTCTCCCTTTAATTTTGGAGAACGCTTACTTGCCATCCAGGCTTTCCCATTATTATTACTTATTTCTATATCCCCAAACCATTGGTCTTTATAGATGCCAACATAGGGTTCAATATTAAATTTTCCTGCATTTTTCTTTTCTTGTTCTAAAATATTTTTGACGACTTCGTCGTTAATTTTTTTCGCATCAGCTTCCCCTTTTTCAACACGATCATGCATAATTTTTACCCAATCATAACCAGTAACACCTATATAACTATCTTTTATAGTATTGCTAATGGCGTTAAA
>CALPWK020000018.1 GCA_943327245.2 Comamonas sp. lk
GTGCAAATTTCGCCAGCTGAAACAAGTAAACTACAAGAAAATCTATTAATCACACATGCCGTTGGTGTAGGAAATCCCATTGATAGTAGTTTATCAAAAATTATGATGATTTGTAAAGTGCACGCTTTATGTCAAGGTTTTTCAGGTATCCGATTAGAAGTCATTGAGCGTATTTTGTTTTTTATTGAAAACGAATTACTTCCTGTTGTACCAGAACAAGGATCAGTTGGTGCTTCAGGCGATTTGGCGCCATTATCCCATTTATTCCTACCATTATTAGGGGAAGGTGAATTTTGGGTTGGCAACGATATTGTCCCTGCAAAAAAAGCATTATTAAGTCACGGACTTGCACATTTAAAATTAGAAGCAAAAGAAGGATTAGCATTAATTAATGGTACTCAATTTATTTTAGCACATACTATTACTGGTTTGAAGAAGATGGAATACTTACTTGATTTAGCGGATGTTACTGGTGCAATGAGTATAGAAGGTTATCAAGGAAGTGCCTCCCCATTTAAAGAAGCATTACATAAAATTCGTCCATTTAAGGGAAGCATAAAAGTGGCTGAAAGAATGAGGATGTTATTGGTGGATTCTCAGAATTTAACATCTCATGAGACTTGCGATCGTGTACAAGACCCTTATTCTATGCGATGTATTCCTCAGGTGCATGGGGCCTCTAGAAATGCATATTACCATTTAAATGAACTAGCAGAAATCGAAATGAACTCGGTAACCGATAATCCTATTGTATTAAGTGAGACAGAAGCAATATCTGGTGGAAACTTTCACGGACAACCTTTAGCAATGGCCTTGGATTATAATTCAATAGCCGCTTCAGAATTAGGAAATATTTCAGACAGAAGATGTTATTTATTGATAGAAGGAAAATTTGGATTACCTCGATTATTAACCGAAGCTGGGGGGTTGAATTCTGGTTTTATGATTCCTCAATATACAACCGCGGCATTAGTTACAGAAAATAAATCATTGTGCTTCCCTCCTTCTGCGGACAGTATTCCAACCTCATTAGGCCAAGAAGACCACGTTTCAATGGGAAGTATTTCTGGTCGTAAATTCAATCAGATTTTAGGTAATCTTGAAAAAATATTAGCAATCGAATTAATGTATGCTGCTCAAGCCATGGAATTTAGAAGGCCGAATACTTTTTCAACTATTATAGAAAACAATTTTAAAATCATCAGAGAGAAAGTAGCTAAACTAGAAGAAGATAGACTTTTAAAAGATGATATCTATGCAATGATTACCCTAGTGAAAAATAAATCATTAATAGTTAATTAGTCGGAAAATAATATCATTTGATAAACAGGAAAATATGAATTTTAAAGAACAAATACTGCAAGGCATACCGGTCGAGTTACCAGCAAAAAAAAGCTACCCAACGGATGCCAATACTGCCCCAAAAAGAAAAGACATTTTATCCAAAGAGGAAAAATACTTGGCAATTCGTAATGCCTTACGTTATTTTCCAAAACAATGGCATCAAGAATTAGCAGTTGAATTTGCACAAGAATTAAAAGAACTTGGTCGTATTTATATGCACAGGTTCAAACCAGATTATAAAATATACGCAAGGTCGATTAACGAATATCCTGCTAAATGCAAACAAGCAGCAGCAATTATGTTAATGATGCATAATAATCTAGACCCTGCTGTTGCACAACATCCAGAGGAATTGATTACGTATGGAGGAAATGGCGCTGTGTTTCAAAATTGGGCACAATATTTAGTGACCATGCAATATTTGTCAATGATGACAGAGGAACAAACATTACATATGTATTCTGGTCATCCAATGGGTTTATTCCCCTCCTCCATAAATGCACCAAGAGTTATTGTTACCAATGGCATGATGATTCCTAATTATTCTAAACCAGATGATTGGGAAAAATTTAATGCACTAGGTGTAACACAGTATGGACAAATGACAGCAGGTTCTTTTATGTATATTGGCCCACAGGGCATTGTACATGGAACTACTATTACTATTATGAATGCTTTTAGAAAAATATTATCAAAAGGGGAAACACCTGCTGGAAAAATATTTTTAACGGCTGGACTAGGAGGCATGAGTGGGGCACAACCAAAAGCTGGTAATATAGCTGGTTGTATTTCTATTTGTGCAGAAGTAAACTCAAAAGCAGCAAAGAAACGTTATGAACAAGGTTGGGTTGACGTGTTAATTGACAATATGAATGATTTAGTAGCTAGCGTAAAACTAGCGAAGGAACATAATAAGATTGTATCTATCGCTTTTATCGGCAATGTAGTAGATGTTTGGGAACGTTTTGATAAAGAAGAAATATACATTCATGTTGGTTCAGACCAAACTTCATTGCATATACCTTGGACTGGTGGATATTATCCGGTTGACCTTTCTTATGAGGAATCAAATCATTTAATAAGAGAAAACGCTGAGTTATTTAAAGAAAAAGTGCAAGCCTCTTTACGTCGTCATGCAGCTTCTATAAATAAACATACTGCAAAAGGAACTTATTTTTTCGACTATGGAAATGCCTTCTTATTGGAAGCCTCTCGTGCAGGTGCAGATGTAATGGCTGAAAATAAAATTGATTTTAAATATTCATCTTATGTACAGGATATATTAGGTCCAATGTGTTTTGATTATGGTTTTGGTCCGTTTCGCTGGGTATGTACTTCAGGAAAAGCAGAAGACTTGGATAAAACAGATCAAATTGCAATGGACGTTTTGCAAAATATGATTGAAAATTCTCCAGAAGAAATTCAATTACAAATGCAAGACAATATTACTTGGATAAAAGATGCAAAAAAGAATAAATTGGTAGTAGGTTCACAAGCAAGAATTTTATATGCAGATGCGGAAGGACGAACTAAAATAGCAGCTGCTTTTAATAACGCAATTGCAGCTGGTGACATTGGAGCAGTAGTTATTGGGAGAGACCATCATGATGTAAGTGGAACAGACTCACCCTATAGAGAAACTTCCAATATTTATGATGGAAGTAAATTCACAGCAGACATGGCCATTCACAATGTAATTGGAGATAGTTTTAGAGGTGCTACATGGGTTTCTATTCATAATGGCGGTGGTGTTGGGTGGGGAGAAGTAATTAATGGAGGATTCGGAATGCTGCTTGATGGAAGTCCAGAAGCGGATACTCGTTTAAGAAGTATGTTGTTTTACGATGTGAATAATGGCATTGCCCGACGTAGCTGGGCACGTAACGAGGAAGCATTATTTGCCATTAAGAGAGAAATGGAACGTACTCCTGCATTAAAAGTGACTATCCCTAATCTTGTTGATGATTCAATTTTAAAAAACCTTTTTTAATGCCTATTTTATTTAAGAATATCAAAGAATTAGTACAGGTTCGTACAGCAAATCTTTCGTTTGTATCTGGAAAAGAAATGAAGGAGTTGCCAAGCATTAAAAATGCGTATTTACTGATAGAAAATGGAAGAATTGCAGATTTTGGTAGTATGGATGCTTGCCCATTGACACAAACAGATGAAGTAATAGATGCTACTGGAAAAATGATACTACCTTCTTGGTGCGATTCTCATACGCATATTGTATATGCAGGAAATAGAGAGGGTGAATTTGTAGATAGAATAAACGGAATGAGTTATGAAGAAATAGCAAACAGAGGTGGAGGAATTTTAAACTCAGCTAAAAAATTAAACGAAACTTCAGAGGAAGCACTTTATCTAGAAAGTGAAGTTCGTGTAAAGGAAGTGATAAACTTAGGAACTGGAGCTGTTGAAATTAAATCAGGATATGGATTGACTGTAGCATCCGAATTAAAAATGCTTCGAGTAATTAAAAAATTAAAAGACAATTATCCAATTGAAATTAAAGCTACTTTTTTAGGAGCTCACGCAGTCCCAGCAGATTTTAAAGACAACAAGGAAGGATATTTACAACTGCTTATAGACAAACTTATTCCAAAAATTGCTGCAGAAAAATTAGCCGAATATATTGACATATTTTGCGAAACCGGCTATTTTAGTGTTGCTGACACAGAACTGATTTTAGAAGCAGGCAAAAAGCACGGGTTAATTCCTAAAATTCACGTCAATCAGTTTAACGCTATTGGAGGCGTTCAAGCTGGCATTAAATTCAATGCTTTGTCTGTTGATCATTTGGAAGAAATGCGTGATGAAGATATTGAAGCGTTGAAAGGAACTAATACCATGCCAGTAGCCCTGCCAAGTTGCTCTTACTTTTTAAGCATCCCTTACACACCAGCCCGAAAAATGATAGACGCTGGATTGCCATTGGCTTTGGCTACAGATTACAATCCAGGATCAACTCCGTCTGGCAATATGAATTTTGTAGTATCCACTGCTTGTATTAAAATGAAGATGACTCCAGAAGAAGCTATAAATGCAGCAACCATTAATGGTGCTTACGCTATGGGATTGGAGAAGGAAGTGGGATCGATCACTATTGGCAAACAAGCTAATTTAATACTAACTAAAGCAATTAACTCTTATGCCTTCATTCCTTATTCGTTTGGAAGCAATCAAATTGAGAAAGTATATTTAAAAGGGATTGAAATTAAATATTAAAATGGGAGATGAATTATAATATGTTTTAATACAATGGAAAAAATAAAAAATAAAATAGCGGAAATAAATGCCGATTATCTACCAGGTCAAGCTGCGCATTGGACAGGAAGAAGTTCTAATCCTGCTATTGGAAAACAATATTGGTATCAAGCAATTGAATTATGGGATATTACCCATTTAAAAAAAGAAGAAGAAATAGCTATTGCACTAGTTGGATATAGCTGCGATGAAGGAGTACGCCGAAATTTAGGCAGAGTTGGGGCAAAGCAAGGTCCTATAGCGCTTAGAGAAAAATTAGCAAAATTACCCCTTCATTTTGATGCGAAAAGAGTGGCTGATTTTGGGGATATAGTTTGTATTGAACAAGACATGGAATCTTGTCAAAAAGCTTTCTCAACAATAATAAGCCAGCTTATTTCTCAACATATTTTTACCATTGGTATTGGAGGTGGACACGATATGGCATATGCTCATTTTATGGGCATTCATGATGCTATTAAACATACCGCAAAAAATAAAATTGGTATAATTAATTTTGACGCACATTTTGATTTAAGGCCTGTTGAAAGCCAACCTAATTCAGGAACCCCATTTAATCAAATAATATCCCAGTTAAAGCATACCAACGAAACAGTAAATTATTTTGCAATTGGGATTCAACAACAGTCAAATACAAAAGCATTATTTGAGATAGCTAAAATAGAACATGTCAATTTTGTGGATAATTTTGAATGTGAACCCTTCGCTTTGGATATACAAAATTTGCAGAAAAAGCTAGCTTCCTTTATAGAGGATAATGACTACTTGTATATAACCATTGACCTTGATGGTTTTTCATCTGCTTATGCACCTGGAGTAAGTGCTCCTTCCCCATTAGGATTTACTCCAAATTTTATGTATAAAATGTTGCAATTTTTATTTGATACTAAGAAAGTTATTTCTTGTGATATTGCCGAATTAAATCCTACATTAGATACTGATAATTTGACAGCAAATTTGGCAGCGAAATTATTGGATTTTATAGTCTGTATAAAATAATTATATACTGATAAGTAGCCTTTAAAATAATCTAAAAGACCCTTGCCAAAAAGCAAGGGTCTTTTAATATGAAATACATTTTAAAAATGAATTGTCTTATTTCAACTTCATATTAATAGGATCCCAGTTTACTATCTTTTTAGACAGATAACTTTCATTACAAGACAATGCTGGAGCTGCTGCTCTAAATCCAAATTCAGCATTCTCAATTACTGGACTTCCTGTTCTGATGGAATCAAAGAAATTAGTAAAATGATCTAAATGATCATCATACCCTACAGGTGCTTTAAATACAATATCCTCTTTTGTTTTTCTCTTTCTTTGATCTGCGGTCCATTTTGCATCATAGTCTTTTTGCATTTCGTCCTGCATGCTTTTTGAAAATGTGAAAAGAGAATCATACCCACCAAAACCAGGTGCTTCTGGCATTAGACTATGCTTTAAAGTAATATTATTACCGTTAACTTCTATTATCCCTTCCGAACCAATCAATCTAATTACTTCTTGTCCGCCTGTTCCACTTATAAAATTCACCTGCAATGTCATTAAAAATGCTGCATGCTCTTTAGTTTTAGGATATTGCAATACGCCAGACATTACATCAGGTAAATTTCGACCGTCTTTCCAATAACTAAATTGACCAGTACTGTAAATATTTTCAGGTCCTTTTGAATTGGTTATTAAATGTGTCCCACTTAATAAATGAATAAATAAATCTCCGGCAACCCCTGTACCCACTTCTTTAAATGCTCTCCACCAAAAGAATTTCTTAGCATCAAAATTCATTTTCTCAGTAGCTTCAATAAAAGTATCCCAATTTGTAGTGGTAGCATTTGCATCCTTAGGGATCGTATATTCCCAAGCGCCAATGGAACTTTGTCTGTCATAAACAGCATTCACCATATTCAACTCGCCAATTTCACCTGCTGCTAACAATTCTTTTGCCTTGTGGTATCCAATACTACTAACCCTTTGACTACCTACTTGTAATACTTTGCCAGATTTTTTAGCTGCCTCAATTACTGGATGACCTTCACTTATTTTAAATACCATTGGCTTTTCGCAGTATACATGCTTTCCTTTGGCTAAAGCATCAAGAGTGATGCGAGCATGCCAAACGTCTGTAGTACATATTAAAACTGCATCAATGTCTTTTCTGTCTAATAAGTCTTTATAATTACTTGTTGTATAAAGTTCCTTTCCAAATTGCTCCTTTGCATTTTCTAGTCTCCCTGTATATAAATCACAAATACCTGCTAATTCTACACCTGGGACTTTTAGCGCAGTTCTTAAATCAAAATGTCCTTGCACACCGTATCCAATTACACCAATTCGTATTTTGTCATTGGACGATATTTTTTTGTTATACGTTAAAATACGCTCTTCCGCTTTAGCACTTGCAGCTAAAGACGACAAAGGTGAAGCAGCTGCGAATAAACTTGTCGCTCCAATCTGTTGTAAGAATTTCCTCCTTGAATTTGAATTATCATTTTTCATGAAATTAAATTTTAGTGTTTATAAATTATTTAACTGAGTAACTAACAAAAGCAATTTTTTTACTATCCGGACTCCAAGAAGGCACATTGATGGTACCTTGACCACCATAAAACAGTGGAGTAAGGTCTTTAATTTCTTTGGTCTGTGTATTCATTAATCGAAGTTTAACATTTTTCCCAAATAAATGACTTTGTTGCTCATCGGAAGCATAAGCAATATAAACAATCCATTTGTTATCTGGAGAAGGATGTGCAAACCAATTTGAATTGTCATCAAAAGTTAATTGCTCTGGATTAGTTCCATTGGCAAGCATTCTCCATATTTGCATATGGCCCGTTCTATAAGAATTAAGGTAAATGTATTTTCCATCAGGAGAGTATTCAGGCCCATCATCTAATCCTTCTGTACTGGTCAATCTTGTTTCTTTACCCCCTTTTATACTGATTGAATAAATATCATAATTACCATTACGCTCTGCGCAATAAGCTAAGGTTTTGCCGTCTGGAGTCCATCCATGCCAAAAAGACATCACTTCCGACGTAATTCTTCTTGGTGTACCACCTTTGATTGGAATAATATAAATGGCTGATTTATACGCCTTGGGGGAAGGATCGGTTGTGTCATTATGACTAACTACCAGCCATTTCTTATCCGGGGAAATACCATGGTCATTATTGCAATTTGTTGCAAATCCGGTGTTAATCTCTGCAATATGCTTTGAAGCAAGATTTAAGTTATAGAGTTTGCCATAACTATTCACAATTAAGTAATTGTCGGGGTGCCAATTTGGAGCCTCAAAATGCGCTTTAATTGATTTAATAGTGTCAATTTTTCCAGTACCAATTTCAATTGTCTGTATATAGCTCGTTGTATCTGAAAGGGAAGCAGCATTGGAGTTGGTGGAAATTAGTACGAACAAGCTATTGCAGAAAATTAGCTTAATAAAGTATTTCGTAATGAGCAACTGGTTTACTTTTTTCACAGGTATTATTTTAATCGTTAAACCAAATATAATATTTTATTTTTATTATCTATAAAAAAGATAATAAACAGTTTTTAAACATATTATTTAAAGGATTTAACCTAAACGTCCTTAATTATCTTAATTTCGCAAAAGGACTTTGAGAAAAAATAAGCAAATATGAAGGACTTTGATATTGAACAATACCTACCCCACTTATCTATTGACTGTGTTATTTTTGGGTATCAAGGTAAAGAATTGAAAATTTTAATTGCCAAATCGAGGTTTGGAAAGCGTAGTTGGAATTTGCCGGGTGGTTATATTAGAAAAACCGAAAGCATTGAAAAAGCAGCTAGCCGAATTCTAAATGAAAAGACTAGCTTAAAAAAAATCTATTTAGAGCAATTTAAAGTTTTTGGAGATAAAGATCGAATTGTGAAAAGCAGTTTAAAAAAAACGCTAGCCCAAGAGTTGCACAAATTTAATCCAAAAATTTTTACTACTAAAGTTATCGACTGGATGACAAGTCGATTTGTTTGTATTGGTTATTATGCGCTTGTTGATATTCAAAAAGTTCAGCCACAAGTCGGAGATTTTGACGAATTACTTGAATGGAGAAGCATTAATGACATCCCGCAAATGATGCATGATCACACTGAAATAACTTTAGAAGCATTGGAAGCACTTCGACAAAATTTTGACCAAAAATTGATTGGATTTAATCTGCTACCTGATATTTTTACCATGAAAGAACTTCAAGAACTATATGAAGCAGTCTTTGAGCGCACTTTCTCAAATAATAATTTTCAAAAGAAAATGCTTGATTTAAATGTTTTAGTGCGTCTTGAAAAGAAGTATACAGGTGCCCAAAACAAAGCTCCGTATTTGTATCAATTTAATAGAAAAAAATAAACTCATTCGCTTAATTAGTACTTAATTCAGTATTTATTGATTTAAAAAAATACAAAACCAATTCTAATTCATATGAGTACTATCAATACATTAAACGCTTTTAAAAGCTTTACGGACTCCTTACCAGAGCAAAACTATTTAATGCCTGTCTTATTTGTAGGCCATGGGTCACCCATGAATGGCATTGAGGATAATGAATTTAGTAAAAGATGGACTGCAATAGCAAAAGAGATCCCTATACCCAAAGCGGTGTTGGTAATATCTGCACATTGGTTTACCAAAGGGACAAGTATAACCGCAATGGATTTTCCTAAAACCATTCATGATTTTGGTGGCTTCCCCGAAGCACTATATCAAGTTCAATATCCTGCTCCAGGAAATCCTGCTTTAGCAAAAGAAGCAGCTTCCATGATACATTCCACACATGTAGAACTGGATCATGACTGGGGCTTAGATCACGGCACATGGAGCATTATTAGGCATATGTATCCTACTGCCAATATTCCGGTTCTACAATTAAGTATTGACTATACAAAGGGCCCTGCATTTCATTATGAATTAGCAAAAGAATTATACCAGTTACGACAAAAAGGAGTTCTGATAATAGGCAGTGGCAATATGGTACACAATTTAAAAATGGTTGCTTGGGATAAACTAGATGGCCCTGCATATGGCTATGATTGGGCAATGCATATGAATCAAACTTTCAAGGATTTGATTTTACATAACGACCATCAGCCATTAATACATTATGACCAATTAGGTAAAGAAGCTATGTTGGCCATTCCTACACCCGAGCATTATTTACCTTTACTTTATACTTTAGGACTACAGGGTAAAAACGAGTCTGTGTCATTTTTTAACGACACACCAGTTGGAGGTTCCTTGACTATGACTTCTGTGAAAATTGGATAGCAAAAAAGCGTGTCCCTATTAATTTAGTGACACGCTTTTTATCAAATCCTAGAAATAGACTTAGTTATTTTAAAGAAGCCATATCAATTACAAAACGATATCTAACATCGCTTTTTAACATTCTTTCATATGCTTCATTGATATCTTGCATTTTGATAATTTCAATTTCAGATACAATATTATGTTCACCACAGAAATCAAGCATTTCTTGTGTTTCAGCAATACCCCCAATAAGCGAGCCTGCTACCGACTTTCTTCCTAAAATCATTGGAACTGTATTCAAAATTGGCTCTAGTCCGCCTAAATAACCTACTAATACCAAAGTGCCACTTACATTTAATGTGGTAACATATGGGTTCACATCGTGAACGTAAGGTACTGTATCTATAATCACATCAAATTTTCCTTTCACTGAAGCCATTTGAAGTTCATCATTTGAAATCACTACCGCATCTGCCCCAAGCTCAAGTGCATCTTTTGTTTTTGAAGGAGTTCTTGAAAACAAACTAACTTCCGCACCTAAGCCTTTAGCAAGTTTAATAGCCATATGGCCTAATCCACCTAAGCCAACAACTGCAACCTTAGTTCCTTTACCCACTTTCCAATGTCGAAGCGGTGACCAAGTAGTAATACCTGCACAAAGCAAAGGAGCTGTTGCTGCTAAATCTAAATTAGAAGGTATTTTCAAAACAAAATGTTCATCTACAACTACTTTTTCAGAATATCCGCCATAGGTTTGACCCCCAAGATATTTGTCTTTGCCGTTATAAGTACCCACAAATCCATTTAAACAATATTGCTCTAAGTCTTCTTTACAACTAGCACATGTGCCACAAGAACCAACTAAACAGCCCACTGCTGCGTTATCACCAACTTTTAATTTGGTTACACCTGCACCAACCTTAGTAACTTTTCCAACTATTTCATGGCCAGGAACTGCAGGGTAAACAGTACCACCCCAATCATTTCTTGCTGTGTGCAAATCGGAATGACATACACCACAATACAATATCTCTATTTCAATATCATTTGCAGTAAGTTCTCTTCGTTGGATATTTATTTCTTTTAAACTATCAGTCGGCGACTGTGTTCCGTATGCTTTTACAATATTTGTTTCCATTTTTTCATGCTTTATTTAAACAAAGATATCACTATTAAGATTGGCGTAAAATTATTTTTCGCTTAATAATTGATCAATTAACTCATTGAATTCGAGTTTGAATTTTCATAGAATTTTTTGGCTAGAAGTAAGATTTTATTACCATTAATAATAAAAAAATAACTAGTGCTTCACCCCTTCCTTCACTCTAAATACATGTAAGATATAAGGAAAAATAGCTTGCATACTTTCCTCTGCGCCCCTTGGGGAACCAGGTAAGGTAATAATCAAACTATCCCCAACAAAACCTGCAATACCTCTACTCAGCATTGCATATGGCATTCTTTGTTGCCCATAATCTCTCGCAACTTCCATTACTCCTGGCACTTCCCTGTCTAGTAAAGGCTTTATAGCATCTGGTGTAACGTCTCTTGCAGACAATCCAGTGCCTCCAGTAAATAGAATTAATTGAAATCCATCCTCAATTAATTGCTTTGCTTCGTTCTGTATAGTTTCAAAATCGTCTGCAATAATTTTCTTATTAGTGACAGTCAAATGATGCTTCTTTAAATTCTCCACAATGATAGCTCCGCTCTTATCGGATCCTTCGCCATTACTAATACTATCACTGCAAGTAATTACAGCCACTTTAAGACTTTCAGGGTATGCATATTTAATATCCGACTTGCCTCCTTTTTTCTCTTCTAATTTGATATTTAAAATTTCGATATTCTTATCGATAGGTTTTAACATGTCATACATAGTCAAAGCAGTGACAGAGACACCATGCATAGCTTCCACTTCAACACCTGTTTTATATACCGTATGAACTTCCACTCTAATTTTAATTGTTAACCCATCTATTTCATGCGTGATGGCAGTATATTCAATTGGCAAGGGATGACAGTCTGGGATTACTTCATAAGTTTTTTTACAAGCAAATAATCCAGCTACTCTGCTAAATTCAAAAACATCTCCTTTGGGAACTAATCTGTTTTGGATGGCGTCAATAGTTTCTTGTTTAGAAACCTTTAAAATACCCGTTGCAACAGCGATTCTTAATGTAGATGACTTATGTGTAATATTAACCATGATGCTTTGTTTAGAATCTGAATTGTTTAAATAATTAGTTATTTGTTTTCCTTCCATTGATATCCTTCCCCTTCAAAAATTTCTTTACCCCAAATAGGCAATTCCGCTTTAATGCTTTCCACACATTCAGTACAGGCGTCTATTGCAGCTTTTCGATGTTTTGAAGAAGTGAACACAAATAAACATATTTCTCCCGCCTTTACTATTCCCAAGCTGTGATGAATATGCATACAGGTTAATGGATATTTTGTAAAAATAGCTTCTCTTATCTCATGCATTTTTTCCAGTGCCATGTCTACATGACTTGTATAGTCAATTGCTACAACTAATTTGTCTTCTATTTGGTCGGCTCTTACTTGACCAAGGAAAATATTATGTCCACCAATCTCCGTTTTGGTAGCATGCTTAGCAATACTATCCGCGATAAAATTTGCAGTAATAGCTCCTTCTGTAAAAATATTTTTTAATTGCATAGTTGCTCATAGTTTGTTTGCATAAATGAATCAATCGTATTTGGCATTAATGAATTTGCTTTATCATTTTTAATTAATTGTACTTTGAAAAAATTATTCGTCAAAGCATTATAAGTTAATAATTGGTTCGCTAGTGTTTCACCCACTCCCGAAATTAACTTAATCACTTCAGTCGCTTGCATTACCCCAATGGTCCCAGGCAAAACACCTAATACGCCCCCTTCGGCACAGTTTAATACTTCGTCACTTTTTGGAGGCTCCGGGAATAAGTCTCTATAATTAACAGGGAGCCCATTTGATTTTTGTTGGCCGTCTTGCATTTTATTAAATACGGCAATTTGCCCCTCGTATTTTGAAACAGCACCAAAAACTAAAGGCTTGTCTAACAAAACACAAGCATCATTAATTAAATATCTACTAGAAAAATTGTCAGTTGCGTCTACAATGATATCGTAGCTTGGGAAGTGCTCAATTGATAATGCTTGATCCCATCTTTGTTTATATATAGTAGTCTTTACTAAATTGTTCAATGCATGAATTCTTAAGGCAGCAATATCTACTTTAAACTTGCCAATATCTTCTTGACCAAAGAATATTTGACGATTTAAATTTGAATAGGAAACCGTATCGTTGTCCGCAATACCAATATGCCCAACTCCAGCTGCTGCTAAATACTGTAAAATTGGACATCCTAGACCACCTGCACCAATAACCAATACCTTGGCCTTGGTTAGCTTATCCTGAGCTTCCATTCCAAACCCCTCTAAGGTAATTTGTCGTTGATATCGTAAAATAAATTCTTTCATATATTATTAGTTAATCCTTACCCTCCTGAAAATGGAGGCATCAATGCTAGTTTTGCATTTTCGGGTATCACTTCATTATCTAAAGCTATTTTATTATTGAGTGCAATAGTAAATTTGGCATTGGACAGGTTTGGATATTGTTCAATGACTAATTTTTTAAAATCAGCGATTGTTCCAGGATTGTCCATCAAAAAAGAACTACAACCTGTCTTGTCTGTTAATTGACCGTAAAAGTTAATTTCTATTTTCATACAATTAGGTAATTATTAATTTAACCGATGCCATTAGCAAAACTACCGCTAAGGTATATTTTAGAATTTTTTGATTAAACTTTAGTGACCCAAACCAAGCCCCAATTAATCCTCCACCAAAAGCAATAGCTACAAAGCTAAACATTTCTGGCTCTATTTTTATCCCATGTGATATTTGTCCCGCTAAACCTGCAACAGAATTTACAAAAATAAACAAAGCACTAATTGCTGCGGTTTGTTTTTGATTGGTCCAATTTAAAAGCAATAAAATTGGCGATAATAAAATACCACCTCCAATGCCAATTAATCCTGATAAAAACCCAATCACAGCGCCCACTAAAATGGAAATTACCAAATTCGACTCTTTTAAATCCTTATCGTCAGTATTAGGAAAGATAAAAAATCGCATCACTGGGAATAATAATAAAACACCCAATACTTTTTTATAGATATGCGCATCTAATGCAATGGTGCCGCCTAAAAAAGATAATGGAATGGAAGCTAAAGCAAAAGGCAAAAATAGTTTCCATTTAAAATGTCCGCCTTTATAAAACAGTAAGAAGGAAGTAAGTGATACAAATAGGTTTAAGATTAAAGCGGCGGGCTTCATGACTTCTGGCGCAAATCCATATATAGCCATTAAAGCTAAGTACCCACTAGCCCCTCCATGTCCTACAGAGGCATATAATAAAGCAACAATAAATAATAATATAAAAAATGTAATTGTCATTTAGCAAATTGAAATAAGTGGGTAAAAATGTATTTGTATTTAAAGAAATTAAGTTTAGGGGTAAAAGAAATAAAATATGGGATTAAAAAAATGAATTAAGGAAGTAAATGAATGGTAATCAAATCTCCAGCTTTTACTTGATCACATTCTTCGGGCAATACAGCTAAACAATTCGCAGTTGCATAAGAAGATAATTTATAAGACTCTTGTCCAGTTCGAATAACAACTTCTTTCCCATCATAAAATGCTTTTAAAAAATGAGTCAACCCTATTGGCTTTTTAATATCATGTGAAATAGTTGCTGTTATTTGTTTTAAAGAATTAGCTTGTTTTGTCAATATACCTAATGCTGGTAAAACGTATTCGTAAAAACAGGTCAATACAGAGGCTGGATTACCTGGAAGACCAAACACTAGTTTATTTCCTTTCATGCCAAATAATAAAGGCTTACCTGGCTTTTGTTTTATCTTATGGAAAATAGGGTTAATCCCGTTTTTTTCAAATGCGATTAAAGTAAAATCATAGTCCCCAACACTTACCCCACCCGTCATTAATAAAATATCAGCTGCTATTAATAAGTCACTTAACTGAGTAGCCAATATATTTAGATCGTCTGGCGCCTGTACCATTTTTATTTGTTCAATTTGTTGTTCTTTTAATGCTGCTGATAAAGTATAACTATTGGATTCATAAACTTGTCCGTAGCTTAATGGTAAACCTGGCTGCTGTAATTCATTTCCTGTAACTAAAATTCCTATTTTGGGCTTAGGATATACAAGTACTTTGTCAACTCCAATACCTGCTAAAAAGCCAATGTTTGCAGGCTTCAATATAGTACCCTTTGCTAATGCAGTTTTATCTTTTTGTATTTCTGAACCTGCGGGTCTAACATTATTCCCTAGCGTTAACTTTTCATCGAGTACTATTAAATTACCAGATTCAATTTTTGCTTTTTCTTGCATCAAAACCGTATCTGCCCCAACAGGTACAGCAGCACCCGTAAAAATTCTCACCGCAGTGCCTTTTGCTAATTCAATTGCTTGATTAGATCCGGCAGCCATTTCTCCAACTAAAACATATTGGGTAACTCCCTCTTCAAAAGCAAATGCATATCCATCCATATTAGATTGCGGAAAGGCAGGTATATCAATAGTGGAGATAATGTCTTCTGCAAGTGTTAGACCATTCGCTTCTTTAAGGGTAACCTTTACAGCACCAAGCGGCAATACATGATCTTTAATCAAGCTTAAAGCCCGCTCTACTGTAATTAATGTTTCCATATTGCGAATATACTTAATCAACCCCCAATACTTATCATGGTTCTATTATGCAAAGCCCCAGTTTCTATCTTTTCTAAATCTGTTGTGAATTGACCACCTAGTGCTTGTTTTTTGTCACTAATATTCTGAAGTATTAAAGGAGTGATATCTGCTCCCGCTCTGTAAGCAGATAATAAATCAGTTTCAGAAGTAGAGAATAAACAATTTTTCATTTTACCGTCAGCAGTCAATCGCATTCTATTACAATCTCCACAAAAGGGAGCACTCATGGTACTAATTACTGCAAAAGTACCTTTGTGGCCAACTACCTGATAGTTTTTAGCGGTTTCATGTGCTGACCTTTCAATGGAAGTAAATTCAAATTCTGTTTTAACCCTATCTAATATTTCCTGCAACGTAATTACTTTTTCCCTGTTCCATTTATTGCCATCAAAAGGCATAAACTCAATAAATCTAACATGAATCGGGGTAATTTTTGTCCATCTTACAAAGTCATTTATTTCTTCGTCATTCACCCCTTTCATGGCTACCACATTCAATTTTACGCCAATTCCATTATCCAACATCAATTGGATATTACGCATTACTTGTTCATGCTGGTCTCTTTTGGTCATTAAGATAAATCTGTCTTTCTGGAGTGTATCTAAGCTAATATTTAAGAACTGAATGCCTGCTGCTTTAATCTCATTTACAAATTCATGTAAACGAGTGGCATTAGTGGTCATTGTTAATTGAATATTTAATGCAGATAGCTTTTTTAGAATATCAGCAAAATCTTTTCTCACTAAAGGCTCTCCTCCAGTTAGTCTAATTTTAGTAACCCCTTCCTGTACAAATGTTTTAGCAATTGCTTCAATTTCGTCTGCTTGCATTAATTGGCTAGAAGGAGTAAAATGATAATCCTCTTCGGGCATGCAATAAAAGCATCTTAAATTACAATTGTCCGTTATGGAAATGCGCAGGTAATCGTGTATTCTATTAAATTTATCTACAATCATTTTAATTATGCTTCCTTTAGTAATTGTTTATAATCTTCCATAGTGTCAATATCCAATACCCCCTTTTCGAAATGTAATTTAGCCACTTCCGTCTCTCTATTCTTGATTATTTTTTTGGCACCTATATCACCTTGTAAATCTAGTAGTTCCGAGAATATACTTTTATGAAATATAGCTGGCGTACCAATCACCCCTGCATAATAACATGCTGCAATAGGCAGTTCCGTATTTTGTTGTAATTGAATCAGCGATTGTATATTTTCTGCAGTAATAAATGGCTGATCACATACTAAAATCATTACTCCATCAAGTTCCTTTGTTTCCTTTTTTTCAATTTCTTGCTCATTTAGTTCAACTAATTCATCAAGTTGATTATTCAATAAATTTTTCAAACCCACCTTTATTGAACTAGCCATACCTTCCTCCCACTTGTCATTCATCACTATTTGCAAGTTAGGATCTGAAATTTGTGCGTTAATTTTTTCAGCATCTGAACCTAATACGACAGTTATAGGGAAGTCTGTTGCTGCTTTGAGAATATCGATCAATCTATTAATAAGTGTTTTACCCTCAAAAGCTAAAAGCTGTTTGGGCGACCCTAGTCTTTTACTCTGACCAGCAGCTATAATTAATATTCCACAATGTTGAATGGATTTACTCATAAACAATTGCTTAATTATGAATAGTGTTTTTCTTCCATTTTAACATGGTGCCAGGTTTGCTATTAAATACCGCTTGTATTTCAGCAATAATACTTGAAGCAATTTCTTCCGCCGTTTCCGCCCCAATATCTAAACCAGTTGGGCCGTATATTCTAGAAAGCATTTGATTAGATAATTCCAATCCTTCTTTTTTAAAATCTTCCAACATTTTTTCTAATTTCTTCTTAGGGCCTAATAAACCTATATAAGGAGTCTCCGTTTGAACTAGCGCTTTTACCATTTGCAAGTCGTACTTGTAATTATGTGTCATTAAAACAAAGCAAGTCCTATTGTCTAATTCAATTTGTTCTAAAACAGCTTCTGGTTTACTTACTAAAACTTGACAAGCATTAATAAATCGTTCGGCTTTCGCATGTGTATTTCGGCCATCCACAATTTTCACTTCCCAGCCTAATATAGTGGCTATTTGCATCAAGGGTATCGCGTCATTGCCTGCACCTACTATTACTAATGAAATTGGAGCTTCTAGATATTCAATAAATACATTCGTACTAATTGCTTCATTTATGGAAGCTAACTCGTTTGTATATTTTTTAAAAACAGATTTACTATGAAGAAAAACTTCATTTACATCTTGCTCTATTATTTTTTGTAAATGAATTGCATTATTTGTAACAGTAATTGCTCCATTTTGTTCTTGCAATAAACAAGTACCCATTTGATTGTTTTTCTTATCCGTTAAATCAAATAAAGTAACAAGTGCTGCATGCTGTCTTTTAGCAATTGCTTTTCTTATTAACTCAATTGGATTATTAATATCACTCGCAAAAATATATTCAAATAAAACCTGTATCACCCCTTCACAACCTAATTGAATACCTACACTTACATCGTCTTCGTCGCTTGTGTCGTAGGTTACTAGTCTTGTTTTTTGCTCTGTAAAAGTTAAAAGGGCTTTCTTTAATGCATCTCCTTCTAAACAACCTCCGCTAATTGCCCCAATCATTAACCCGTCTTCCAAAACCAACATTCTAGCACCTGGCCTTCTGTATGACGATCCTTCTAAATGAACAACCGTTGCCAATACACAAGCCCTACCCGCATTTTTTGCAGTATCGTACGCTTGGACTATTTGTTGTAGTTCGTTCATTTAAAGTTTACAATAATTTATTAATAAGGTTGATATCCTTTAACTACTGCCGTTTTAGCTAAAGCAATTTCCGAAGCTTTTATGGTTGGTAATTTATTCCCCCAGGTATTTCTAATATAATTAATTACATCAGCTGTTTCCTGGTCTGATAAATCAGCTCCAGACATTTCTGCATTATATTCAACACCCTTCACTTTAATAGGACCTCTCATACCTTGCAACACTATTTTAACCAGTCTATTCTTGTCATTTAAATTCCCAGTCATTGCTAAGGAAGGAAAAGCACCTTCCACTCCATTGCCGTCTTCCATATGGCAAGACATACAATAAGTAGCATATACAGTTTGACCATTTTTTATACTTGCAGCAGGTGTCACATTTTGATAAAAAGACTGACTGGTTATTGCAATTACTAAAATCACAATGGAGAACATGATTTTTTTCATAACTATTAGGTTTAGAAACTAATAAAAAAGACTGCCACTAAAGCAATCTTTTTTATTAGAACGATTTTTATTAAAAATTATCCTTTGTTTAAATCATTTATAAAAGGCTGGTTATAAAAACGTTTCCCAGTTGCTTTATATAATGCATTTGCCAACGCTCCAAATACTGGAGGGAAAGGAGGTTCTCCTAATCCAGTTGGGTCAATGCTATTTTTTACAAAATGAACGTCGATATTTTTTGGAGCTTCCTTATGTCTGATAATTCTATATTGATTTAGATTTTTCTGAACAGCCGCTCCTTTTTCAATGCGCATTCCGCCATACAATGCATTACCAATGCCGTCTACAACAGCACCTTCTACCATATTTTTTGCACCTTCTGGGTTGACTATAAATCCACAATCTATTGCTGATACTACATTTTCAATAACGGGTTGGCCATTTTTCATAGTTACGTCCACTACATGTGCAGCATAAGAACTGTGACAGAAATAGGCAGCAACTCCTCTTTTCATATTTTTATTAGTCTTAGTCCAGTTTGATTTTTCTTTAACTAATTCTAAAACACCAATATATCTATCTGCATCGTATTCATTGTTTTTTCCTACAGGATTCGCTTTTGCTTTTTTCAACAATTCAATTCTATAATCAATTGGATCTTTGCCTATTGTTTCTGCTAATTCATCAATGAATGATTGTTCCGCAGCTGCGATAAAATTTGAACCTGGCGCTCTAAATGCACCAATGGTAATATTAGATGGGATATCCCATCCTTCTGCAATATAATTTTCGAATGCACCAGCAGGGAAACGATTTTCATGTACAGCCCCTTCTGGTATTCCACCACCTCTAATACTAATTGCAGTAACATTATTGTTTTCGTCAATAGCAGCTTTGTAAGTAACCATATAAGAAGGACGATAAATACCATTGGTCATGTCGTCTTCTCTTGTATAAATTAACTTAACTGGCGCTTTCATTTTTTTAGAAATATGGCCCGCTTCCACAATGTAATGGCCGTATGCTCTTCGTCCAAAACCGCCACCCATTCTAGCTAGCTTCATTTCAATTTTATCTGCAGGGATATCCAAATTCGCCATAATATTTTGCTTCATCATATCTGGGATTTGAATAGGTGCTACAAAAAACGCTTTCTCGTCTGTAATATGCGCAAAACAACTAATTGGTTCCATTGGATTATGCGATAAGAAAGGAGCAGAATACGTTTTTTCAATTACCTTTTTAGCTTTAGCAAATGCAGCTTCTGGGTTACCGTCTTTTCTCAAAATTTTACCTTGCTTTTGTTGCATGGCATACATTTGCTTCATATGATCGTCTGTGCTTTCTAATCCTGCTGGAGTAGTTTCTTCTTTTTTGCCTCCCCAAGATGCCACCATTTCTTTAGTAGTTTCAATAGGTTCCCATTGTGCAATCACTTTCTTTCTTGCATTCAAAACTTCCCATGTTGAATTACCAACTACGGCAATTAATTTATTAAAAGCTCTAGTATCAAAACCTGCTCTTGTATAACCGTCTTTATATACTTGAATATCAAAAACAGCTTTAATGCCTGGCATTTTTAATGCTTCTGTAGCGTCAAATGATTTCAATTTCATACCAAAT
Source organism: Comamonas sp. lk (assembly GCA_943327245.2). GTDB lineage: Bacteria > Bacteroidota > Bacteroidia > Chitinophagales > Chitinophagaceae > Sediminibacterium. The sequence continues at coordinate 20,509 of CALPWK020000018.1, forward strand.
GCAGGTGGATGTATGGCCATTGCAATTAACATGCCTTCCTGCTTGTAATCCATGGTAAATAAGGAATCACCAGAAACAATATCCTTACCTACTTTATTTTTTTGAGGAGTACCTATTAATGAAAATTCAGTAGTCTTTTTTAATTCAACTTTTTCTGGTTTCGGTAATTTAGATGCAGCAGTTGCCAATGCACCAAAATTTAAACTTTTATTGGATGCTTTATGAAGAACAACTCCATTTGCCACTGTTAATTCGGCAATAGGTACATTCCATTCGTTAGCAGCAGCTTGCATTAACATAAGTCTTGCAGTAGCACCAGCAGTTCTTAATGGTTTCCATGCTTGAGCCATACCACGACTACCTCCAGTAAACTGACTTTTAAAACGAGGCGTGTCATAATCACCCATTTCTACTACCACTTTGCTCCAATCCGCTTGTAATTCTTCATTTACCATCATAGGCAAAGAGGTCATTACATTCGTTCCAAATTCAGGATTTGGGTTAAATATTTTAACAACATTATCTGGCGTGATTTGAATAAATCCATTTAATTGAATCCAATCTTTAGCAGTTGCTGCAGAAGCCAATGCTTCGTTTGGCACTAAATTAGCTAACCAACTAAATCCTATCATCATTCCGCCTCCTGTTAAAGAAGAAACTTTCAGGAATGAACGACGACTATAATTATTTTGTGACTGTTCCATATTCTAAAGTTTTTTTATTTGGTTGATGACTTTGCAGCTTGATGAATGGCAGCTTTAATTCTTATATAGGTACCACAACGACATAAATTTCCTGTCATTGCAGACTCTATTTCTTCGTCAGTTGGATTTGGCTTTGTTTTTAATAAAGCAACGGCAGCCATAATTTGTCCTGTTTGACAATAGCCACATTGCGCCACATCCAATTCCAACCATGCTTTTTGAACTGGATGTAATTCACCCATTTCAGCAACTATGCCTTCAATGGTGGTGATTGCTTGTGTGCCAACAGCAGATACTGGTAATTGACAAGACTTTAATGCACGGCCATTTAAATGTATTGTACAAGCTCCACAAGAGCCAACACCACATCCAAATTTTGTACCAATTAAATTAAGGTGGTCACGTAAAACCCATAATACTGGCGTGCTTGGGTCAACGTCTACCTCGTATTGTTTTCCGTTTACTTTAAGATTCATCTTTGACATAGTTATCTATATTTTAACATCATTAAGCAAATTCAACCAAGCTCTAAAATACCCAATTTTACTAGGATAATCCTTACACAATTCAAACAATTTGATGAATGGCCTCCATAAATTATTAATTCGGTGCCCCTGCCATAAATACTTCTATTTATTATTCAACTGTAGCGGCCTAGCCAAATAACCTACAACCCAGCTATACCTTTGTCAATTGCTAAAATTGTCTTTAGCAATACGTTTGCTCCATTGGCAACATCCAAGGTGGTTGAGTACTCTTTAGGCGAATGACTAATACCACCAATACTTGGAATAAAAATCATAGCCGATGGTGCAATCACTGCAATTTCTTGAGAATCATGCCCTGCACCACTTTGCATAAACTTGGTGGTTAAACCCAATTCCTTTGAGGCATTATTGATAGTTTGTTGTAATGCTTTATTGGTTAATGCTGGTATGGACGCATTAGGTTGTAATTCGAAATTGATTTTTACTTTAGACTCATTTGCAATTGTGGCTGCACGTTTTTCCATTTGAGCAAAAAGCATGTCTATCTTGTCATCCGACAAATCACGAATCTCTAGACCCAAAACTACTTTGCCTGGAATTACATTGTACGCGCCAGGTTGTGCAGAAATTTTTCCTACAGTACCTACATGATTCCCTTCTACACTATTCACCACTTCATTTACCGCAATGATAAATTTAGATGCCGCCAACAAAGCATCCTGCCTCATATTCATAGGAGTAGTGCCCGCGTGATTTGCAAAGCCTTCCAATGTAACTATCCAATGTCTAAGTCCCACAATCCCTTCCACCACGCCTATCTTTAGGCCTTCTCTTTCTAAAATACCGCCTTGCTCAATATGCAATTCCAACCATGCATGCATATCTCCTTTATGTCGAACACAAGATTCAATATTGTCTGGATTTCCTCCAATAACTTTGATACCTTCCGCCATAGTTAATCCACTTTGACTTTTTTGTTGAAGCCCCTGTGGCGTTAGTCTTCCAACCATTCCAATACTTCCAATAGTGCCTCCTTCCTCATTAGAGAAAATAATTACTTCTAATGGATGCTCAGTAATTATATTATGTTCATTTAATACCTCTATTATTTCTAAAGCACCTAAAGACCCTACTGGTCCATCATAATTCCCTCCGTCTGGTACCATGTCAATATGAGAACCGAAAGCGATTGGCTTTAAAGAAGCATTCTTTCCCTTGCGTTTACCAATAATATTTCCAGCTGCATCAATGGTCGGATTCAGGCCTGCTTTTTTCATCAGGTCTATAAACCATGCTCTTCCTTCTATATCTCCTTTTGTATAAGCAACTCTGTAGCCACGTCCCTTATCGTCTAATCCAAACTTCGCTAATTCAAATATGCGGTTTGAAATTCTTTGCTCATTCACTTTTAAAATGTCGTCAATTACTATACTATTACTAAACGAACTTTTAATTCCGAAAGCAGTCATGCCTAATGCGGTCAATGCTGAATTTTTTATAAAGGCTTTTCTTTTCATTTTACAATTTAACCCATTTTTTGTAAATAA
>CALPWK020000019.1 GCA_943327245.2 Comamonas sp. lk
AACGAATCAGTCTATTTTAAACGTAAACCAATTAAATAACGGCGTCCAATACCATTGTATCCATTAATCTCTTGAAATTGGTCATTTCCAAGGTTTTGGCCGTCAACAAACAAACTAAAATGTTTACTTATTTTATATTGAACATGTGCATTTACTTGTGTATAGTAATCTAATAGAATGTCTGGACTTGCATAACCTCCTACATCATATCGTTTGCTAGTGAATCTTGCAGCAATACTAAAATCAAGTTTAGGGCTAACTATATATTGCCATTGTAAGCCTCCACTATGTTTTGGCCTTTTTAGTAAATAATTATATGTAATAGTATCGGTGGTAGTAACTCTATTTTGATTGATTTCTTGACCATTCATTAGTGTATAATTAGCAGTTAATCTATGTCCTGTTATTGGAGACCAATTCGCTTCTAATTCTAAACCATTAACTTTTTGTTGAATAAAGTTAAAAAAGTTATAATCGATATAATTATAATCAATTCCGTTTTTAATAGTTCTATTATAATAAACAGCTCGTACAAATAAATTGTTTGTTTTATATTCTGCACCTAGTTCAGTGTTAAAGGACTTCTCTGGAGCTAATTCACTATTGTAGCTTAATTGGTATAAGGAAGGGGCTTTGAATCCAGTGGAAATACTTCCTACAAAACGTATTTGGTCATTTAATTTATAGGATGGGCTTACTGTGAAAGTTTGGTTACCACCATATCTTGAATGATGATTATATCGACCACCTACTTCTAAAATCCATTTATTGGAATTATCATTTATTGACAAGGAAGTATATAATGAATTTTGGAATTGAAAAGTGTCTTTAAAATTATCAATCCAAGGACCATATTCACTTATGGAAATATAAGTCTGATGATAAGATCCATACCTGAAATCAGTTCCAGTGATCCATTGTATGTTTTTAGTTAAAGGAGTTGAAATAAATAAGTCAGCAAAATGAGATTTTCCTACATAACGATTGTCTTCAAAAATAGTATAGGTTCTGTCTACGCTATCATTTCTGTAAGTTCTGTCTTGAGTAGTGTATTGGTATTGGAACTGCGCTACTGTTTTTGCCTTTTTATATTTCAATGTCAAGCCACTCATTGTTGTGGCGTTTTTAAAACGCTCATCTTTATCATCCTTAAAAGCGGCATAGTCAATAGCTGACTCATAAGCGCTTTTGCGCGTATAACCATTGATAGACCAGTTGGCATTTAGCTCTTTCTGCAATTTCAAGAACCAACTTTTATTTTCATATCCGTCTTTATCAAAATTTCCTGTGTTTTTTTTGTCAATAGCAGAAGAGAATCCGTCCGCTTTTTGATTTTCAATTCCAATGCTATAATTTACTTTTCTGATAGCACTATTTAATTGTACACTTGCGTTTTTCGCTCCATAACTACCTGCGCTTAATTCGCTTGTAATAAATTGTTGCCCTTTATTTTTTGTAATGATATTGATAACTCCACCAATGGCATCAGATCCATACATGGTACTTTGAGCACCTTTTAGTATCTCAATTCTTTCTACTTGACTTAATGGCACTAAGTTTAAATCAAACTCATTGCTAATCATGGAAGGGTCACCTACTGGAGCACCGTCAATTAAAATAAGGGTCCTGCCACTTGAAGCACCTCGCATATAAATGCTTGGAACCGTACCTGCATTGCTTAAAGATCCTGGTAAATTCAATCCAGCTTGTTCATTTAAAATTTGTGCTACAGAACGTCCTGCATTTTGGGTAATTTGTTCAGCAGTTATAATGGTTACTACTTTCCCAGTGGTGTTTTGTTTCTGCGGAATTTTATTCGCAGTCACAATGACATCGTCTAAGCTGTTTTCTTGCTTATTGTTTTTATTAAGACTGTCTTTTTGTTGCCCAAAGACTAGGGTGGTGGTGGCTATTAAGGCTACCGAGAGCGTGATTAATTTTTTGCTCATTGTTTTGTTTTTTGCGTGAACAATGAGCTTCCTGGAATAAGAGAACCATAATTTATTGAGCGCATAGGGGGCGCATCAAATTTTTACAATCCTTGCTTTTTACCCGAAAGCTGTTGGTTTTTGTTTAATCAGGCAGGTCTTCTGGCTCGTTCCTTAAAAATGCATCCTTCCCAAATTTCTTCAGTGGATATCTTGCATTAGTTGCTTTTGGCTTAGAACATACAGCTACGGGAGTAGCGTTGGTTTTACACCAACTTCCCTTTTAATCATTTTCATGAACCTCATTCTGAAGCAAACATAATTATAAAAATAGCAGTATAGCTGTTTAATTATTAACTCATTGTTGAAAACTAAAAGAGTTTTGATATATTTATACTTAACAAACCATCCATCGTATTCTAAATTTTTTTTGAATGAGACAAAAACAAGGGATCAATTTTTTCAGTCTTACCATGATAGTGGTGAGTTTAGTTATAGGGATGGGCATTTTTAAAACACCTGCAACTATTGCAGCAAAATCGGGCACGCCTATCATATTTTTCAGCGCTTGGATTATAGGAGGAATTATTGCACTATTTGGTGCATTAACTTATGCGGAGATTGGTCAAAGGCTACCAGTCATGGGGGGCTATTATAAAGTATTTGCACATTGTTATCATCCTGGAGTAGGCTTTACTATTAATGTGCTAATATTAATAAGCAATGCAGCATCCTTGGCGGTGGTTGCATTAATTGGAGCAGACTATGTAAGTGATTTATTATTTGGACAACCTTCGGGCACCTTCTTTAATATTTGTATTGCATCTTTGTCGGTTGGACTTTTTTATATTGTTAATTTACTAGGATTAAAAACAAGTAGTCGCACTCAGAACGTTTTAATGGTTGTTAAAATAAGTTTAATCGTATTACTTATATCTTCTTTGTTTAAAGGGGAAACTATACCTCCACATGGTTTTAATGAAGGAAAGGTTTATGTGTATGACGGACATAACGCTCCACTTTTATTAATGGTGAGTTTAGTGGCTGTGTTTTTTACTTATGGAGGGTATCAACAAACAATTAATTTTGGTGCAGAAGTTAAATCTGCAAAAACAATGCAACGTGGAATTGTAGTGGGAATTTTTATAGTTTTGTTTTTATATTTAGCCGTTAACTATACTTATGTTAAAGTAATAGGTTTTGAAAACATGAAAAATGCAAACGCCATTGGGTCTCTATTATTTGAAGCGTGGTTTGGAAAATTTGGAGCTAAGGTTTTTGACTTTGCTATGGTATTAAGTGTATTAGCTTATGTGAATGTGATTTTAATGAGTAACCCAAGAGTGATGTTTGCTATGAGTGAGGATAAAGTACTTCCTGTAATTTTTCAAAAAAAGCATGCTAAAACAGATGCGCTAGTTCCTGGACTTACAGTTTTTGCAATCGTAACAGTGCTAATTACATTTTTTGGAAAGGGGGTAGATGACGTATTAAGTTTTAGTATTTTTCTAGATTGTTTAGGTATGAGTACTTCTGCTGCGACTTTATTAATATTGCGAAGGAAGAAGCAAGGAGATGAATCAGTAACCGGTGCTATTAAAAGATGGACCCCTATATTTTGTGTCATTTTCGTACTTTCTTACGCTTTAGTGGCTATAGCGGTAGTTATTGACAAGCCTTATTCGGCATTGACGGCGGTTTGTTTAGTAATTATAGTGTTAGTTCTATACAGGGTTTTTTACTATAAAAAAGCCGTTCACCATACAGGTAGTCCGTCTGTCTAATAATTAGTCAATAATGCACTATTAGATTACTTTTGTTATGTAAAAGTGGTCTTTTACTATTTTAATATCATAAGAATCAAAATGAAATATATACTTTCTTTAGTCCTTGTTGCTTTATCAGTTGTTTCTAATGCACAGTTGCCTAGTAAATGGGACTTAAAAACCTGCGTAGAATATGCGGTTCAACATAATATCTCAGTTCAACAAGCAGACGTTCAATCTAGGCTTGCTAAATTACAAGCAGACTTAGCAAAGAATAGCCAATTACCAACATTAAGTGGAACTTCTGGAATGGGTTTGAGGCTGGGTCGTTCGATTGACCCAACAACTAATGGATTTACCAATACTCAGTTTTTATATAACAACTTTGGTTTAAATGGGGGTGTGCAAATTTTTAATGCAGGCAAGTTGAGAAACAATGCAGCAGCAACTAATTATAGTTGGCAAGCGAGTGTTGCGGATATGCAAAATGCCTCAAACGATATTTCTTTAAATGTAGCTACCTATTATTTACAAATACTATCTGCAATAGAACAAACTGAAATTGCAAAAATTCAAATCCAACAAACAATAGAGCAACTAAATGCTACAAAGAAAAGAGTGGAAGTTGGTTTATTGCCTGAGATTAATTTATTGGAATTAGAAACACAATTAGCGAATGACAGTAGTAGTTATATTTCGGCATACTCTTCTGTTGAACAAAGCAAATTAAGTTTAAAAGCAGTATTAAATTTAGACGCATCAAGTCCATTTGATGTAATAGTCCAACCTGTAGATCAAATTAAGCTACAGTCATTCGCCGACTTACAGCCAGATTACGTTTTCAATATTGCTTCTCAAAATTTACCTAATATAAAAGCGGTTAATTTAAGAGTAAAAGCAGCGGATAAAAATATACTGTCAGCTAAGGCTGGATTTTATCCAACCTTAAGTTTTGGATATAATTTAAGTTCCAATTTTTCCAACTCTTTTAAATATATAAGTGGATACGAGATGGATGGTTTTAGCAGTATCAATGCGGCTTCTCCTTTTGTCACAATGAATAATACCAAATATTATGTTCAAAGTCCAATATATAGTCCAGTGAGTGCTACTAGAAATTGGGGTAATGTTTGGAATGGCTGGGGTAATCAAGTGAATAATAATTTTGGACAGAGCTTAGGATTTCAATTGAGTATTCCAATTTTCAATGCGGGACAATCTAAAATTGCTTATCAGCAAGCTAAGTTGAATTATCGCAATGCAGCTTTACAAGAAGAAAATACACAAAGGAAATTAAAGCAGGATATTTTTTCTGCCTATACTAATGCGATAGTAGCATTAAACAAATTAAACGCTACACAAAAAGCAGTTAGCTCTTCTGAGAAAGCTTATACTTTTGCTTCTAAGCGTTATGAGCTAGGGTTATTAGGAACTATTGAATTATTAAACAATCAAAATAATTATCTTAAAGCGAAAGTAAATTTCAAAGCTGCTCAATATGAGTATGTATTTAGAATTAAATTACTAGAGTTTTATAAAGGAGAAAGTTTGTCATTATAAGCCAAGGCTTATAGATTGACCTATATATAAATTGAAAATAAAACACAATGAATAAAAAACTCATTTGGATTTCGGTAAGTGTCATAGCAGTAATTGTACTGTTAGTAGGACTTAAAAAGGCTGGCGTAATTGGCAAAGAAGTAGGTACAGAAGTAACTGCAGAGAAAGTACAATTAAGAACCATTACTGAGTCTGTAAATGCTAGTGGCAAGGTATACCCCGAGATAGAAGTAAAAGTTAGTCCAGATATTTCTGGAGAGATAGTTAACCTTTTTGTAGAAGAAGGAGATAGCGTAACTAAGGGTCAAGTGTTAGCTAAAATATACGCTGATATTTATTCTTCTCAAAGAGACCAGGTAACAGCTTCCGTTAATCAGGTTAAAGCGCAATACGAAAATGTGAAAGCGAATTTAAGTGGTTTAAAAACGGTTTATGATAATACAAAGGCGGCGAATGAGCGTTATAAAAAATTGTTTGCGGACAAAATTGTTTCTAGATCTGAATACGAGCAAACAGAACAAACTTTCCGTTCTGCAGAGTCAAATTATAATGGGGCTAAAGAAACTATTAAAAGTGGGGAAGCTCAAATACAAGGTGTGAAAGCGCAATTAGCTAGAGCTGAAAAGGATTTGGCTAGAACTACTATTTTAGCACCAATGGACGGTATTGTAAGTTCAATGAGTGTCAAGAAAGGAGAGCGTGTGGTTGGAACTGCACAAATGGCTGGTACAGAAATGTTACGTGTTGCGGATATGAAGAGTATTGAAGTAAGAGTGGATGTAGGTGAAAATGATATTACTAAAGTTAAAATCGGGGATACCGCTTTGGTAGAAGTGGATGCTTACAATAATAGAAAATTTAAGGGTATCGTATATAAAATAGCAAACCCTGTTTCAACTGCAGTTTCTAGCGCCGCTAGTTCTGCAGAAGTGGCGAATTATAAAGTACATATTCGCTTATTAACTTCAAGTTATGAGGATCTAATAAAAGAGAATGCCAAATTTCCATTCAGACCTGGGATGACAGCAAGTGCAGATATTCAAACAAAGTCTAAATTAAATGTAATTTCAGTTCCATTGAACGCAGTGACTACAAGAGACAATGAAGGTCAAGGTAAAGACACGAAAGTTTCTACCAAAACTGACGAAAAAGCGCCTGAACCATCGGCTAAGGACGAGGAAATGAACGAAGTGGTTTTTGTATTACAAAAGGATAATAAAGTAAAAATGGTAAAAGTGAAAACGGATATCCAAGACCTAAATTATATAGAAGTAATTGGTTTAAAAGTAGGTGATCAAGTAATTACAGGTCCTTATAGTATTATAAGTAAGTCATTAAAAGATGGCGCATTGGTGAAAGTGGTCACAAAAGAGAAGCTTTTCGAAGAGAAGAAATAATAATTTTTTATAATATTTAAAAAAGGGGTGCATTTATAAATGCACCCCTTTTTTTATGAGTTTCGTATATTTGCGATATGGATCAATTACGTATAGGAATTATTGGGAGTGGGAGTTGGGCTACTGCGATTGCTAAAATTGCTACCGACAATGGGAATACTATTGCTTGGTGGGTTCGCCAATCGGCAAATATTGACTATTTTAAAAAGCGACATCATAATCCTCATTACCTTAGAAACGCCTATTTTGACGTATCCAAAATCAATTTTTCTGATGACATAAAACAAGTAATTGAGCAGTCTGATGTATTAGTTGTAGCTGTGCCCTCTATTCATATTGTTGCTAGTTTAACTGGGGTAGATGCAAGTTTATTAAAGGGTAAGAAAATAGTGTCTGCTATTAAAGGGGTAATACCTAGTCGTAACATTTTATTAAACGAATATTTAAAACAGGATTTCAACTTCCCAATTGAGCAATACTTTACTTTATTAGGTCCTAGCCATGCGGAAGAGGTAGCGTCCGAGCAATTGTCTTATCTTACTTTTTCGGGTATTGATGAAGCAGGCACAACAGCGATAGCCGACTGTTTTAAGTCGGAGTATATTTATACCATGACGAATAAAGACGTTTTGGGAGTTCAGTATGCTGGGGTTGTTAAGAATATATATGCATTAGGAGCGGGGATTGCGCATGGGCTAGAGTATGGCGATAATTTTTTAAGTGTTTACATTGCAAATTGTGCTAACGAAATGAAAGTGTTATTGCAAAGTATCATGGAGAAGGAAGGCCGCAATTGTGGGTCTGTAAATTACAATACCTCTGTGTATTTAGGTGACTTATTAGTTACTTGTTATTCTTTACATAGTCGAAATAGGACTTTTGGAAATATGATTGGTAAAGGGTATTCCGTTCGTGCTGCAGAATTGGAGTTGAATATGGTTGCAGAAGGGTACAATGCAAGTAAATGTATCATGGCAATAAATGAGGACTTAAAACTGAACTTACCTATAATTTCAGCTGTATATAATATACTTTGGCATGGTGCTTCCCCCAAAGAAACCTTTAAAGCACTTGAATCAATCTTAGTGTAAAAAAAGCTGCTTTAATCTATCCAAAAAAAGTCAGCAGCAATTCCGTCTGCAAAAAATTTAGCTTCTTTTGTTAATGTAAATCCAGTAGCTGTTTTTATAAGTTGCCCCCTTGTTTCAAAATTACTAGCAACTAATAAACTATGATTTAAAAAATCTGCCCCAAACCTATCAAGTATGGTTTGATTTGAAAACCCTTCCATACATCTTAGTGAAATCATCATGTATTCATTATACCGTGTTGCAAGTGGTAGTGCTTCTATTTCGAAGGGTACTATTCCATTAGTAATGGATTGAATATATAATTGATTATTGGCGATATTCCATTGCCTAGAAAGGGTATTAAAAGAATGTGCAGAAGGTCCTACTCCTAAATAAGGTACGCCTTTCCAATAGTTGCTATTATGTTTACTCCTGTGTCCTTTCAATCCAAAATTTGAAATCTCATAATGTTCCATTCCCTGAGCCTCTAAATGCTCAACAATAATATTAAAATGGGTAGACTGACGTTCGGCGTCTATATTTCCCATCTTCTTTTGTTGAATCATTTTATGGAGTGCCGTTTTCTCCTCCACCGTCAATGCATAACAGGATACATGTGGGATATTATAACTTTTAATGGTATTTAAGTCGGCTATCAATTCCTCGTCTGTCAAATGAGGAGTTCCATAAATCAAGTCAATACTCAAATTCATAATACCTACCTTTTGTGCCAATTGAATAGCCTGGTGTGATTGATCTACACTATGTGCTCGATTCATCCACGCTAATGCTTTAGATTGAAAGCTTTGAATTCCAAGACTAAGCCTATTAATTCCAATACTTTTCCAAGCTTTCAACTTTTCTAGATTGATATCGTCTGGATTGGCCTCCAAAGTACATTCAACTGTTTCTGCTAAATGATAGTGTTTTGAAATTTGCCCCATAATGCTTTCAAGATGCTGTTGGGTTAGAAGGGAAGGAGTTCCCCCTCCAAAGTAAATTGTTTCAATAGGGGTATTGAGGTAGTCTTTTTGAATAGCTAATTCATTTAATAAAGCCGTTGTAAAAGGCGCTATATATTGAGTTTGAGTACTAAAGTGAAAATTACAATAGTGACAAGCTTTGCGACAAAACGGAATATGAATGTAAATACCTGCCATAGTTCAAATTAATGTACAAAGCTAGTTATTAGTTACTAATTCTGAATTAGTATACTTATTTTTGTCAAGATGTTTTTGAAGATCAAAAAAATAAGCTTTATCGCAGGGTGTTTCATCCTGTTCTGTTCATTTATACAAATGGATACTATCTCACGTAAAGTGGATAGTGCATTTTTGCAAAATGATAGTACACTTGTTAAGGACACTTTGTTAATTCAATATGTGCCTGTTATTCCAAAATCTTTCCAGATAGCGGACGCTGCCTATATTCAATCATTACATTTAAGTATTGCAGATTCAAACTACAACCTATTAAAGGATTATAAAAGCTATTTTGCTAACAATAAAAACGCCTTTAAATTATATAATGAATTAGTAGTTAAAACAGAAGCCGCTGCAATTATTTTTAGAATTGAACAAAGGTTCTCTTTGCCAGACAAGGACTATTTATTTTATAGTATGCTCATTTTACTTTTATTATATGCTTTTGTAATAAATTTATATCCGCAGTATTTTCCAAAATTGTTTAGTCAATTTAGTCAATCTTCACTAAGAATGATGCAAAATAGAGAGCAGCTTTTGCAAAATAGTCTAGCCTCTTTAATCATGAACATATGCTTTATTTTAAGCTTTTCGCTCATGGCTACTTTACTCATTTTTAACAAGCATTTACTACCACTTTCTTTTTGGCAAGGATACGTTTACGTATGTTTATTTTTTACTTTTTTATACTTGGGAAAGTATCTTTGTCTAGCAATTGCTGGCTATATATTCAACACAAGAGATTTGGCAAATACCTACATTTTTGTAGTCTTTATGGTTAATAAAGTATTGGGTATTTTACTAATACCTTTTATTTTGATATCAGCCTTTGCTAAACCGGTATACCACCCATTTGCTATTATTGGAGCTGGAGGGCTCTCTGTACTGCTAATTCTATATAGATATTTGTTTTCTTTAACGTCTGTTAGGAATAAATTACATATATCTTCCTTTCATTTTTTCCTTTACCTTTGTGCTTTCGAAATTCTACCTCTATTGCTCTTGTATAAGTTTATTGTACAGTACTTTGGAGGTACTTACTAAACACCGGAAAGTGAACATGGCAAGTAAAAAAATTCTAGTTTCTCAAGCTCGACCTGAAAGCGAAAAATCTCCTTATTTCGACTTGGAGCGTAAGTATAATGTTAGTTTGTTTTTTCAACCATTAATACAGTTGGTTCCAATTGGCGCCAAGGATTTTAGAAAAACAAAAATTGACATTTCAGAATATACTGCCGTTGTTTTTACAAGTAAGAACGCGATTGATCATTTCTTTAGAACCTGCGATGAATTAAAAGTAAGTATCAATCAAGACACTAAGTATTTTTGTATTACAGAGTCAGTGGCTTTATACCTTCAAAAATTTATTATGTATCGTAAGCGCAAAGTTTTCTTTGGAGCTGACGGGACTAATAAAAAATTATTTGATGTATTAAATAAACATAAAGCAAACGAACGTTTCTTATATGTATGTAGTGAAAATCAGCAGGATAATGAAATCGTCAATTGGTTAAAGGACCACGCATGCAAATTTGACTTAGCATACATGTATCGTTCAGAAAGTACGGATATAAAAGTTTTATTAAAGGAAAATAAATTTGATGTCATTTGCTTATTCACCCCAAGTGGTTTAAAAAGTGTGTATGACAATCAGCCCGACTTTAAACAAAACGGAACTGCCATTGCTGCATTTGGATCCAATACTTGCAAGGCAGTTCAGGAAGCAGGTTTAACTTTACAAATTCAGGTACCAAGTCCGCAAACACCTAGTATGGTGTCTGGTTTAGATCAATTCTTAGCACAGCAGCGTAAAAAAAAGTAAATTGCGTTCAATGAATGCAGTTCCCAAATTTACAAACGAATTAATAAATGAGCGAAGTCCTTATTTATTACAACATGCCCATAATCCAGTAAAATGGGCTCCTTGGTCGGAAGACCTTTTTGAAAAAGCGAATCAATTAGACAAGCCAATTTTGTTGAGTATTGGCTATGCTGCTTGTCATTGGTGTCATGTTATGGAGCGAGAAAGTTTTGAAGACGAAACAGTTGCGGCATACATGAATGAACACTTCATTAATATCAAATTAGACAGAGAAGAACGCCCAGATATCGATCAGATTTATATGGATGCGTTGCAAGCTATGACGGGGTCTGGCGGGTGGCCGCTAAATATTTTTTTACTACCTAATGGTAAACCTTTTTATGGGGGTACTTATTTCCCGCCAATACCAATGCATCAAAGGGCTTCTTGGATCGACGTTTTAAAGGGTGTTAAGGAAGCGTTTGAAAATAAAAGAGAGCAACTAATCGAACAAGCTGAACATTTAACTAGTCATATTATTCAAACTAATATTACAAAATCCATAGATGCAAATACAGACACTTTGGAAGTTTTAGTAACAGAGGAAGACCTAGAATTGATTACACAAAGAATTTTACAGCAAGCAGATGTGCAGTGGGGTGGATTTGGGAATGCCCCTAAATTTCCTCAAACTTTTGTTTTGCAAACATTATTAAGGAGCTATCATGCTAATCAGCAGGAATCCTCCATGGTTCATACAATAAGGTCCATAGACAAAATGGTCCAAGGAGGTATTTATGATCATTTAGGAGGTGGTTTTGCAAGATATAGTACAGATGCGCAGTGGCAGGCTCCACATTTTGAAAAAATGCTATATGACAACGCTTTGATTTTAAGTTTAATGGCGGAGGCATTTCAGCTAACACAAAAAAAAGAATATCGATGCGTAATAGAAGAAACTATCCACTTTTTAGACAGAGAACTAAGTAATAAGAAGGGAGCTTTCTATGCAGCCTTAGACGCTGATAGTGAGGGGGTAGAAGGTAAATTTTATACTTGGTCTTATGCAGAAATTAAATCATTAATAGATCCTGAAATATTTGAATCTTTTTGTAAACACTATCAAATAACGGAAGCAGGAAATTGGGAACATACCAATATTATTTGGACAACAAATGGGATCGAAAAGGGCTATGACCCATTATTTATAAAAGCGAAGCAAATATTATTTGAACAAAGATCACATAGAATAAGACCTGCTTTAGACTATAAAATTATTTTATCTTGGAATAATTTTATGATTATAGGTTTTTGTAAATCCTTTGCTGCGTTAGGTAATAGCGAATACAAGCAAAAGGCAATCGATATTATGAATTGGGTAGAACAAAATATGTTAAACTCGTCAGAGAATTATTTTTATCATAGCAATACAAATGGAGAAAATAAATCTTTCGCTTTTTTAGAAGATTATGCAAGTCTTATACAAGCCTATATTCAATTAAATAGAATTACAGGGGACAGTTCTTATTTACTTAAAGCAAAACATTGGACTGAGTATGTTCAATTACATTTTATAGACGAGCAGTCACTATTTTTTTACTTTACAAGCGATTATCAAAAAGACATCATTCTTAGAAAAAAGGATAATTATGATGGAGCACAAGCGAGTGGAAATTCTATGATGTGTGCCAATTTATATTATCTAGGTTACCTATTTGACAACCCTCAATATAAGTCTCAGGCAACTGAAATGATTAGGTCTATGCGTAAATTAATCATTCAATATCCAAGCTCTTTTAGCTATTGGGCGCAAACCTTTTTTACTATGAAAGCAGGTTTAAATCAATTAGTAGGAATAGGCCCAAATGTGCTAGATAACCTAGATATAGTAAATAGTCGCTTTTTACCCGATTATTTGATACTTTTTTTAAATAAATTTGATCCTAATTTTCCACTCAGTATAGGCAAGCAAACCAATGATAATCAATATTTTATATGTAAAAATGAAACTTGCTCAACGCCACAAAATTCTATTGAGCATATTTTAGCAATTATCTAACAAAAAGATGCCTTAAATTGAGCAACTTATTGGGGAATAATTCGTTATTGACCTGTAAAGTGATGTAAGGTTAAAAAATATATATGAGCAAAAGCATAAAAAATAGAAAAATAGTTTTCCCAGTTCTTGTGGGTACATTGATTATTGGATCATTACTAATTATGGCGTTTGCTCCAAAAGGGGGTAGAAAACCTAAATTTAGTTCAGACCGAAATACAACTGAAATTCCTTCAGGTTCTTTTTATATGGGACCTAGTGACGAGCAGATTGACTTAGCAATGGTAAATAGAAAAAAATTGGTTTCTATAAATGGGTTCTGGATGGATAAATATGAAATCACAAACGAGCAATACAGAAGATTTGTAAATTATGTTGCTGACTCTTTAAAGTATTTAGCAATCTATGGTGGTGGAATTAATCAAAACGAAGATACTTTAAGAGTTGATTGGGCGAAAACGGCAAGAATTAATATGAAAAGCAGGGCGGTTTTGGAAAAATTAAATGAATTATTATTGAGTCCAGATAATCGAATTCAAGGACATATCGATATTGATCCAAATAAATTGATATATAAATATTCTTATGTTGATTTAAAAGCTGCTGCTAGAGCTTCAAAAGGATTGGAAAAATCATTAAGTGATTTCATCGTAACACAAAGTCAGGCCGTATATCCTGACACTTTAGTTTGGATGCGTGATTTTTCTTATTCATACAACGAACCACAAACTCGATTGTATTTTTCTCATCCAGCATACAACGAATATCCAGTTGTGGGGGTTACTTGGAAACAAGCAACTGCTTTTTGTAATTGGAGAACTAATAATAGTGAATACTATTTAGGAAGAAAAGGCAAATCTGAATACAGAATTGATGGTATATATCGTTTGCCTACAGAAGCTGAATGGGAATATGCTGCAAGAGGTAATTCGAAAACGAATGCAATGTACCCTTGGGGCGGTCCTTATACTAGGACAAGCCAAGGAAGATTATTAGCTAATTTCAAACCAGGTAGAGGAGATTATTTTGGCGGAGGAAGTAATAAAGAAGATAATATATACACTACTAAAGTGGGGACATTTAATCAAAATTTAAGTGGTTTTGATTTATATGATCTTGCAGGGAATGTGGCAGAGTGGACTAGTTCTGCTTTTTATGAAGGAGGATATAATTTCGTAGGGGATTATAGTCCAGACGTACAATTCAATGCAAAAGATTCAGACCCGGTTTTAATGAAACGCAAAATTATTAGAGGGGGATCATGGAAGGATATTGCATACAATTGTCAAGTAAGTACAAGGAATTATGAATATCAAGATACTGCTAAATCTTATATTGGATTTAGATGTGTATTGTCAATGGGGCCAAGAAGCAAATAATCAATTTTTAATTTTAATTCTCATAAATTTTTCTAATGGCAAATAGTATTTCTCCAAAAACAAACAAAATCATTAACGTTGTCATCTCTTTAGGGGCAGCAGTCGTAATTTTAGGTGCTTTATCTAAGTTGATAAACCTACCAGGTTCTGACTGGATCTTAGTAGTGGGTTTGTTGACTGAGGCAGGAATTTTCGTGATCTACGCTTTTTTACCTCCTCCAGATATGGGAACACCAAGTGCAGGTGGGTTAGCGTCTGGCGCAACAGATACTGTTGTTGCTAGTATGGAAGCTGCAAAATTAGATCAAGCAGCTTTTGAAAAATTAAGTGGAAGTTTCCAAAGATTAAATGATACAGCAATGTATTTAGGAGACTTGGCAGATATGGCTAAATCAAGTAAAGATTTTACTAGCAATACAAGAGATGCTGCAATCGCATTAGGTACTGTGAAAGATTCAGTAAGTAGTGTGGCAAGTAATTTAGGGAATTTTGCTTCTGCAACTGACGGTGTTAAAAATTTGAACGAGCAATTTGTTACCATGACAAAAACCATGGAAGCAATGAATAATTATTATGGTAAACTATCAGAGGCCTCTAATGCAATGTCGAATTCTGCAGCAGATGCAGTGAGAGCGAAAGAGCAAATCGCTTTATTAGCAGATAATCTTACAAAATTGAATCAGATTTACGGAAACATGTTAACAGCAATGCAAGGACGTTAATCTTAATTCGTTTATCCAATTAATTCAATTATTTACCTTTTTAAAAACTAGTATACATGTCATTACCTAAAGAGCCAAGACAGAAGATGATTAACATCATGTACTTGGTGTTGACTTGTCTTTTGGCTTTAAATGTATCTAGCGAGATTTTGAATGCATTTAAAACTATTGAACAAAGTTTATCCAATGCGAATGTGATTATTCAGAAGAAGAATACAGACATTATCAAATCGCTACAATTAAAATTAGAAGACCCTAAAACGGCAGAAAAAGCAGCAATTTGGGCACCAAAAGCTAAAGAAGCGCAAAAATTATCTGACGATGTTTACAACTATATTGAATCTTTAAAAGCAGGATTAAAAAAAGAAGCTGGCTTGAAAATCAAAGATGGCAAAGAAGAATTCAATGACCATGATTTAAGTTCAACTACTCGCTTTTTCCTCAAAGGAGAAAATAGAGGACAGGATTTACTAAATAGATTGACTCAATATAAAGCTGGTCTTTCAGCTATTGATCCAGGTATTGCTAAGGATGTTATTCCAAATTTACCATTAGACTTAAGTATTCCCACCACTACCAGTATTGCTGGAAAGGGCAACTGGGCATATGCTTATTTCAATATGACCCCTCCAATTGCAGCCATAACTATTTTGACTAAATTTCAAAATGATATTCGCAATAGTGAGTCACAAGTAATGGAATATTGCCATAAAGAAATTGGGGAAGTAGAATTGGTATATGATCAGTTTAATGCTTTTGCAGCTTCTAATTCGCAGTACCTGATGGCAGGTGAGGAATTAGTAATTACTGCCGGGGTAGGTGCTTTTAGTAGTGCAGCAAAGCCTACTATCACCATTGACGGTGTAGTATTGCCAATTGGACCGGACGGATCTGCTTCTTATAAAACAACAGCTGGAACTCCTGGAGAAAATAGTAAAAGAGTACGTATTTCTTTTTTGAAACCGAATGGTGAAACTGCAGTGGTTGAAAAGGATGTTAAGTTTACGGTAGGAACGCCTTCTGGTCTAGTAGTTTCTACCGACAAGACAAGAGTATTCTATAAAGGGTTAGCTAATCCATTAAGTATTACAGGGGGTGGAGGTGCAGAGACAATAAATGTAACTGTTGAAGGTGCTGGTGCTACTATTAGTAAGTCTGGCGCAGGTCAATATGTTGTTAACTGTACTCAAACAGGTTTCGTTACTGTGAATGTGAAAGATGGTAAGAATGCACAAAGAATAAGTATTCCGGTGAAACGTGTTCCTGATCCAATTGCTATTGTTGGTGGAACTGCAGGTGGAAATATGGCAGCGAATGTATTTAGAGTTCAAAAAGGAGTCATTGCCGATTTAAGAGATTTTGTATTTGATGGAATAAAATTTAATGTACTTTCTTATTTTGTTATTTGCACAGGAAAAGGATTTGATGAACCTGAATTTGAAGAAGTTCAAGGTGCAGCCTTCTCGGGAGGTGCGAGTGCTTTAATAAAAAGGTGCCAAGCGGGTACTTCAGTTACTATTGGAGAAATTAAGGTATCAGAGCCGGGAGGAGGTACAAGAAGATTAGACCAAACAATTACTTTTATTCTTCAATAAAAAGAATAAGGTTTAATTAAAAAATTAGATTTATGAAAAAGATTCAACCATACTTATTTTTATTGCTAACAGGATTAATTGTTGTTAATAGCGCATTTGCACAATTTAAGTATACCCCTAAGCAAAAAGCAATTAAAACAGGAGCTTCAAAAGATACGGTAGTAGTTCCACTAAATCAAGGGCCAATTAAGCAAGAGCCTTTAAACGTTGCACCTAATCCTACTGCTGTAATTGACCCTAATGTAAAGCCGGTAAAAACTATTGACACGACCGTGGTAGGCGGTTTTAATGCAAATGCTAGGAAAAGCTTGAGAAATAACTATGCATTCTTTTCTGAAGATAAAAAACGTAAAGGTGTACAAGAGCGTATCCCATTGGCGTATGAAAATTTGAGAGAGGAAGACGCTTTATTTAGTGAATTTGTTTGGGAAGAAGTGGATGGCCGTGAAAAAATAAATCGTCCTTTTATTTATCAAGCATATGATGACAATGGGGATCAACGTTTTTTTGCTATTTTATTAAGAGCTATAGAGAAAGACGGAGTGGTTCCATTTTCTGCTGAAGGTGGAGATGATCGCTTTACTAAACCATTAAGCTTGGACGATCTTAATGCTGGGTTAAAAGGAAGTTTAGATACACAGCTAGTTCAGAATATTGACAATCCTAATGTTTTCGATACCACAATTATTTATAATACTAAATTGGCTCCCAACCCGGATTCTATTTATACGTATCGATTAAAAGAGCAATACATATTTGATAATAAAACAAGTAGAATGTATTGCAGAATCATAGGGATAGCTCCTATAGCAAGTATTCAGATTGGCAATAAAGTGATAAAGAGACCTTTATTCTGGCTATACTATCCTGACTTGCGAGCAAGTTTGGCTAAGTCGGAAGTATACAATCCTAAGAACTATTCAAGTAGAATAACTTGGGAGGAATTATTTGAGAGTAGATTTTTTAATGGGTACATCGTAAAATCTACTTTAGATAATTATAATGACAAAATGCTAAATGCTATTTACAAAGACCCTATTAAAAGACTACAAGAGGGTGAAAAAATTAGACAAAAAATATTTGATTACGAACAAGAGCGCTGGGTATATTAGTTTTGAATAGAAACTATGATAGGCCTTCTTTTTTATTTTCGTTAAAATATTGAAAAAGAATATCAGATTTGTTTTTCCCAACAAGTTGGGTTAACAATTCAGGACTTGCTGATTTTACTTTGTTTGCCGACTTGAAGAACTGCATTAGCAGTTCTTTTGTTTTAGGTCCAATATTCGGAATATTATCCAATCCATTTTCTAAAGCACCCTTGGATCTTTTACTACGGTGAAACTGAATACCAAAACGGTGTACCTCATCTCTTATGTTACGTATTAATTTATGAGCTTCACTATGCCAATTTAATAATATGGAGTCTTGGTCATTCACAAAGAAAAGCTCTTCTACGTTTTTTGCTAAGCCAACCATGGTAACTTGATCTTGTATCCCTAGTGCTGTTAATGCTTCTAATGCAGAACTTAATTGTCCTTTACCGCCATCAATAATGATGAGCTGAGGTAATGGTAGTTTTTTGTCAATAACAGAACTATACCTTCTATACACAGCTTCTTTCATGCTAGCAAAATCATTAATACCTACAACTGTCTTAATATTAAATTTTCGGTAGTCCGACTTGCTAGGTACTCCGTTTTTGAAACATACCATTGCGGAAACTGGATAGGCACCTTGAAAGTTAGAGTTATCAAAACACTCAATATGAGTAGGAGTATGCTTTAAGTGTAACATTTTTTGTAATTCAGCAAGTACCTTATTGGGTTCTACTTCTTGAACCTTTACTAATGCCTGTTTATGCTTCCATTCTTTTACCGCATAATCTGCATTTTTTTGTGATAGCGCAAGCAGTTGTTCTTTTTCACCTAGTTTAGGAATGGTATATTTTACATTAGGTATTTTATCTTCTAATTCAAATGGTACTATAATTTCACTAGCTTTCGAGTCTAATGTATTTCTAAAATAATGAATTGCGAAAGCTAGTATAGTCTCTTTAGTTTCGTCTAATGGAACACTTAATGGCAGCATATGCGTTTGAATAATCCTTCCTTGGTGAATCATTAAATAATTCACGTAAGCCTGGTCTTCAAAGTGGGCAATACTAAACACATCCATTGCGTGTTGCTGCTTAATATATATAACCGACTTAGTTTGATATTCCTCTAATTCTTCAATTTTCTTTTTAGTGATATTTGCTTTTTCAAAATCAAGCTTATCAGCTTCTTCTTGCATTTGTTGCTTTAAATGCTGAAGAACTGGTTTGACATTCCCTTTTAATAAGTGGGTAACTTGTTGAATTGAACTGTCATAGTCTGTTTCGTTTTGATAACCTTGACAAGGCCCTAAGCAATTACCCAAATGATATTCTAGACATACTTTAAATTTTCCCTGCGCAATATTTTTTTGTGTTAGAGGTAAAGTACAATTTCTTAAAGGGATACTTTGTCTAATATGGCTAATTAATTCCCTTACTGCAAATACATGGGTGTAAGGTCCAAAATAAGTGGACCCGTCTTTGATTTTTCGCCTAGTTAAAAACACTCTAGGGAATGCCTCATTCTTAATTACGATATAAGGATAGGTTTTATCATCCTTTAAATTAATATTATACTTAGGTTGATAGTTCTTAATTAATTCATTTTCTAAAATGAAGGCATCATGTTCCGAGTCAACAATAGTGAATTGAATATCTTTAATTTTCTGGACTAGTTCAATTGTCTTAAGCGTATGTTGCCTAGAACTAAAATAAGAGCTTACTCTATTTCTTAAGTTTTTTGCCTTACCAACATATAATAGCTTCCCATTTTCATCAAAATATTGATAAATACCAGGTTCCAAAGGGATGCTTGCTTGTATTTTCTTAAAAATTTCCTTTTCCATAGGGTTGCTAGGCAAAAATATGAAGTATTTTTGGGGTATGGAATTATCAGTCAATATACCTGCCCTTTTATTTCCAGCAATCAGTTTGATTATGCTGGCTTATACTAACCGTTTTCTTGCTTTATCAAGTAGGGTGAGAGTGTTGCATGACAAATACCAAAACCAAGAACAAAGACATATTGTGTTTGGTCAAATTAAAAATATCAAATACCGAATTAAGTTAATTCAGAACATGCAAACTTTTGGAGTAGCTTCTTTACTACTTTCCATTGTCTCCATGTTCTTTATTTATATCAGTTATCAGCTAGTGGCTCAATTTATCTTTGGTATAAGCTTAATTACATTTTGTGTTTCTATCTTCCTTTCTTTAATTGAAATAAGATTAAGCACGCGTGCAATCGAATTGGAATTAAGCGATATGGAAGGGCTAGAAGACCCTACAGTAATGGAGTATTTAAGAAAGAAATTTGAACGAGATTAGTTAAAATTTACTTGTCTTCACCCTAATTAGTTCACAGGTTTACGCTCCCCAATTTGCTGTCTCCACATTGCATAATACAAGCCTTTCTCCTCAAGTAATGACTGATGTGTTCCTTGTTCAATAACTTTCCCTTTTTCAAGTACATAAATTCTAGTAGCATGTATTATGGTACTCAATCTATGCGCAATCATGATAGTTATTTGTTCTCGCTCAGCCGAAAGCTGTCTAATGGTATCTGTTATGGACTCTTCTGTTAAACTATCAAGACTTGAAGTAGCTTCATCAAATATTAATAAATGAGGGTGCCTTAATAAAGCTCGAGCAATGGAAAGCCTTTGCTTTTCTCCTCCACTTAATTTCAATCCGCCTTCTCCAATTAATGTGGCTAATCCATTTCCACCTTTATCTAAAATATTACTACAACTTGCCTTGGTTAAAGCAGTCAGCATATCTGCTTCTGTTGCGTTTGGTGCAACAAATGCCAAATTTTCTCTAATGGTTCCTGCAAATAATTGGGTATCCTGTGTAACAAAACTAATTTGATTACGAAGGTCGGTCATATCAATTTGATTGGTATCTACACCATTCACTAATATCTGTCCTTCCTGCGCCTGATATAATCCTACCAACAACTTAACAAGTGTACTTTTCCCTGCGCCAGAAGGGCCTACAAATGCCAAGGTTTCACCTCTTTGAGCGTCAAAGCTGATATCATCAATTGCTTTAAAATTTGCTGTTTGGTGTTGAAAACCGACATGATTAAAGGACAAGTGCTCAATAATGCCTACTGAAGTTGGATTCGTTGGAATTTGCTCCAGTGGCTTTTTCATTAAGTTATCAAAGTTGATTAAAGAAGCTTCTGTTTCTCTATAGCTCAAAATGATACTTCCAATTTCCTGCAAAGGTCCAAAAATAAAGAAACTATAAAACTGTAATGAAATTAACTGTCCTACTGTAAGAATCTCCTTAAATATCAACCACATCAAAGTAAAAGTAATAACCTGTCTTAAAAAATTAACCATGGTACCTTGAATAAAACTTAAAGAACGTATGTTTTTCACTTTCTTTAATTCGAGGGCCAATATCTTATAGGTATTGTTATTTAATCTATCAATTTCTTGATTGGTTAATCCTAAACTTTTTACTAATTCAATGTTTCGTAAACTTTCGGTAGTAGTACCTGCAAGAGAGGTAGTTTCTTGCACAATATTTTTTTGAATTGATTTGATACGCTTACTCAATAAATTAGTTACATAAGCAATAGTGCTTGCACCAATAATATAAATAGGCATAATAGACCAATGCAGTTTCGTGGCATAAATTGAAATAAATACAATACTTACTACTATTCCAAATACCACGTTAATTACATAGCTAATAAACTTTTCACAATCTGCTCTAGCTTTAGTTAAAATAGACAAGGTCTCTCCACTTCGCTGATCTTCAAATGCCTGAAAGGGTAATTGCATGGAGTGTCTTAATCCATCTGTAAATAAGGCTGCCCCAAACTTCTGAATAATTACATTTACGGTATAGTCTTGAAATGCTTTGGCAATTCTACTCACCATTGCAGTTCCAACTAATAATAAAAGAATATTTCCAATACCTTTTAAAAACTCCGGCTCTGTTCTTACATGACCTAGTGCGTCTAAAAATGGAGTTTTTGCAAATTCATCAATTAGTCTTCCAAACAACATAGGATCAAACATGGAAAAAGTTTGATTAATAGCGGCTAAAATAAAAGCAAAAATTACAAGGCTTCTAAAAGGTTGAATATATTTAAAAAGTATCTTCATAAGTAGCGTTAATTTGTATTAATTTATTTATTAGGGTATATTATATTCGTTCCGCTTTAATAGTATCATTGAAAAGTTGGTTGTATCTGTCAATACATTCCACTACTTCTTCAACGCCGGTTTTCTTCTCTGCACTGGTAACAAAACCTTCTGGTAAGAAAGGCAACATTTCCTTTAGTGTATCAAACATGGCTTGTACATTTCTTTTTACTACTGCTGGCTTTTCCTTGTCTGATTTAGTAAATATTAGGGTGTATGGGATCTCCCATTTATACATTTGCTCAATAAATTCAAGGTCAATTTTTTGAGGAGCATGCCTTGCGTCTATTAAAACAAAAACTCGATTTAGGTTAGGTCTTTTTCTTAAGTAGTTTTCTATCATTTGCTCCCAACGACGTCGGCTGCTTTGTGAAACTTTGGCAAATCCATACCCTGGCAAATCCACAATATACCATTTGTCCCATGGGCCCTTTTTATTAGCGCTCATTATTTCAAAATGGTTAATTAATTGAGTTTTACCTGGAGTGCCGGATGTTTTTGCCAAGCCCTTTTGATTACATATGGCATTAATGATAGATGATTTACCTACATTACTTCGCCCAATAAAGGCATATTCTGGTTGAACTAACTTTTGGCACTGTTCAAAGCCAGGGCTAGAAATTAGATAAGTTGCTTTGTGTATTTTCATAGTTATAAATCCTTCCTATTTAGCTTCGCTAGGTTTTGGATTGGGTCCTTTTAATTTAAGACTATCTGCAGGGTAAGTAGCATGAATGGTATCAACTATTTTTTGACACCAATTCATAAGTATATTTTTCTCCGCTTCAGTCAATATTGCTTCTTTATGAATTAAAGTATAAGAGCTAAGCGGCATTTCGCCTTCTTTAATTTGCTCAATACATTCTTCTAATTTTTTATTTTGTTTTCCAATTCTATAGCTTGCAAATTCATTAAAATTGAAATGTCTTTTTCCGTCTTTCACATGATTTTCAAGCCAGAAGTCCACAGGCTGAATTTTCGAATACCAAGGATAATTCGTTTTATTACTATGGCAATCAGCACAGGCTTTATTTACTATCACCTGAACACTGTCTGGCATTGGGTATAGCGTACTAATATCTTTTTGGGT
>CALPWK020000020.1 GCA_943327245.2 Comamonas sp. lk
ATATTATATCTAGCTGCCAACCATCTTAGGGCTTCTACATAACTATATTTCTCGTGCTCCATCAAAAAAGTGATGGTATTACCGCTCTTACCGCAACCGAAACATTTATAGATTTCCTTGGCAGGAGATACGGTGAATGAAGGACTCTTTTCGTTATGGAAAGGGCAATTACCTAGAAAATTGGTCCCTCGCTTCTTCAATTTCACAAATTCGCCCACAACATCGATTATGTCAATGCGGCTGGTAATTTGCTGTATGGTTTGAGAAGTAATCATGAAATGAAGGCGAAAATAACTAATCTTAAGCTAATCTTGGGTATTAAACTCCATATCGTCACTATCAAGCAATTCTCGCTCAATTTCTTCCATTTGAACTATGTCCCATGCCTCTGATTGAGTTAGGGTAGTATTCATGATATCAGTAAGTTCCGTAGCGTCTAAACTGTCTTGTAGGCTGCTCGATAGGCAACAAATGACAAAACTGGCATTATTGTCATAAAATTTTTGCTGGGCATTGGCTAGTTGCTCCATTATGGTTAGATCCCAATTTGTAACCGCTGACAGGTCCAAAACTAGGTTTTTTGGCTCTTTTTCAAGTATAGAATTGGTCAAAACCGTCAATTCTGGCACGAGATTTGAACTAAGAATGGTATCGGTTAATTTAATAACGGTAAATTTTTCTTTGAGTTCTGTTTTGTATTGCATGATATACTAATAATAAAGGTTAATAACTAGAGTGCTAGACATACTTTTGGGCAAAAATATTCGTTTAGATTATAACAAGTAGAAACTATTTTATGGATAATAATTTTTCAACACAAGTTAAGGAAATCATTTCTTATAGTCGTGAAGAGGCTTTAAGATTAGGGAATGATTTTATTGGTGCAGAGCATTTAATGCTGGGCTTGATAAGAGACCAGGAAAATACGGCTATCCGTGTTTTGAAGCAATTAAATGTGAACATGGGAGAATTACGCAAAGAGATTGAGTTGGCTGTAAAAGATAAGTCTGGCAAAAACGTAGCTAATATTAATAGTTTGCCCTTAACTAAGCAAGCTGAAAAAGTAATACGTGTTACTGTTTTAGAGGCCAAAGCTTTAAAGAGCCCCATGGTGGAGACAGAGCATTTGTTATTAAGTATTTTAAAGAATAAGGAGAATATTGCAACTCAAATTTTAAATCAATTTGACGTTGACTATGATTTATTCAGAACTGAATTAGGTATGGTAGGTTCCTCACCAGCAAGTCCTTCAAGTGAGAGCAGAAGATCAAGTGAATCTCCAAGTGCTGAATTTTCAGACGAAGGGGACGACGAATTTGAAGAAGAGAAAAGAGGTGGTCCTTTTGGAACGGGTGCTGCAAAAGCAAAACCAGGAAGTCCTAATAAATCTAAGACACCTGTATTAGATAATTTTGGAAGAGATATCACTAAGTTGGCAGAACAAGATGCATTAGATCCTATTGTTGGACGTGATGCTGAAATTGAGCGTGTAAGTCAAATCTTAAGTCGTCGTAAAAAAAATAATCCAATTTTAATCGGGGAGCCAGGTGTGGGTAAGACTGCAATTGTTGAGGGATTAGCATTAAGAATTGTACAAAGAAAAGTAAGTCGTGTTTTATTTGATAAGAGAGTGATTTCATTAGACTTAGCTGCATTAGTAGCGGGTACTAAATATAGAGGCCAGTTTGAGGAAAGAATGAAAGCAATCATGAACGAGTTGGAAAAGAGTAGAGATGTTATTTTGTTCATTGACGAGATTCATACTATTGTGGGTGCTGGTGGAGCGAGTGGCTCACTAGATGCTTCGAACATTGTAAAGCCGGCATTAGCAAGAGGCGAATTGCAATGTATTGGTGCTTCCACTTTAGACGAGTACAGAATGCACATTGAAAAAGATGGCGCATTAGATCGTCGCTTCCAAAAAGTAATTATTGAACCACCTAGTGTTGCAGATACTATCACGATATTAAATAATATCAAATCAAAATATGAAGACTATCATAGTGTAGTATACGATCAAGAAGCAATTGAAGCTTGTGTTAAATTGAGTGATCGTTATATGACTGACCGTTTATTGCCCGACAAGGCGATTGACGTAATGGATGAAGTAGGGGCTAGAGTGCATTTGAAAAATATTAATGTTCCACAAGATATTGTAGACTTAGAAAAGCAAATTGAAGACGTTAAGACGGAAAAAAATAAAGTAGTTAAGAGTCAACGTTTTGAAGAAGCAGCTAATTTAAGAGATACAGAAAAGAAATTAGGAGAGGCTTTAGAGAAAGCAAAAACAAATTGGGAGGAAGAAAGCAAAAATGCACGTTTCCCAATTAATGAAGAAAATATTGCGGAAGTCATTAGTATGATGACAGGTATTCCTGTGAAACGTATGGTAGAAGCAGAAACGACTAAGCTTCGCAAAATGGCAGAAGACATGCGCGGTCA
The DNA here is from genome assembly GCA_943327245.2 of Comamonas sp. lk. Classification (GTDB taxonomy): domain Bacteria; phylum Bacteroidota; class Bacteroidia; order Chitinophagales; family Chitinophagaceae; genus Sediminibacterium. The sequence goes on from CALPWK020000020.1 coordinate 2,443, forward strand.
AGTAATTGGTCAAGAAGACGCTATTGGAAAAGTAGTTAAAGCTATTCAACGAAATAGAGTTGGTTTGAAAGATCCTAAAAAACCAATTGGTACTTTTATTTTCTTAGGACCAACAGGGGTTGGTAAAACGGAACTAGCGCGCGCATTAGCAAGAAATATGTTTGACTCAGAAGAATCTTTGATTCGAATTGACATGAGTGAGTATATGGAAAAATTTGCAGTGAGCCGTTTAATTGGAGCTCCTCCAGGTTATGTTGGTTATGAAGAAGGTGGACAGTTAACTGAAAAAGTACGTCGTAAACCTTACTGTGTAATACTTTTAGATGAAATAGAAAAAGCACATCCGGATATTTATAATATTTTATTGCAAGTATTGGATGACGGTATTTTGACAGACGGGTTAGGTCGTAAAGTGGACTTCAAAAACACTTTGATTATTATGACCTCTAATATTGGGGCACGTCAATTGAAAGAATTTGGTGACGGAGTTGGATTTGCAACAGCAACTAGAGTTGAGCAAACCGAAGAGAATAATAGATCTGTTATTGAGAAAGCATTGAAGAGAACCTTCTCGCCAGAATTCTTAAATAGAATTGATGACGTAGTGGTGTTTAATTCTTTGACAAAAGACAATATCTATTTGATTATAGACATTATTATGAAAAATGTGTTAGCACGTTTAGTCAATCTTGGTTTAAACTTGGTGTTAACTACGGAAGCTAAAGAATTCATTGCGGATAAAGGATATGATTCTCAATTTGGTGCAAGACCTTTGCACAGGGCTATTCAGAAATATATTGAAGATCCGTTAGCGGAAGAAATTTTAAATAGCACGGTGAAACAAGGGGATACATTAATAGGGGATCTTGATAAAGAAAAAAACTTATTAGTTTTCACTTTACAGAAAAAAGAAAAAGAAAAAGTAGTTAAAGTTCCTAAGGAGCCGAAAGAACCCAAGGAACCTAAAGACAATTAAACTATAGCACCCCATCGAAAGCTGGGGTGTTTTTTTGTATCTAAACCTGCCAGGTCCAAAATTCTATGCACCACTGTATAAGCTACTTCTTGAATAGTTTGCGGTTTACTATAAAAACTTGGTGTTGCAGGGCAAATGATACCACCAGCTAATGTTATGGTTTCCATATTTTTAATATGAATTAAATTATAGGGAGTTTCTCTGGCAACTAAAATAAGTTTTCGTCTTTCTTTTAAAATAACATCCGCAGCTCTTGTAGATAAATCATCACTAATGCCAGCGGCAATTCGGCCCATTGAACCCATACTACATGGAATCACAATCATGGTATTATATTGAGCCGACCCTGATGCAAAGGGGGCATTGAAATCATGTTTACTATAAAAATCAAATGGATAGGTGGTATAGTCCTTGTTGTCTAATTCTGTTTCCCAAACTGTTTTAGCATTGTCGCTCATAATAATACCTACTGAGTCAATTTGATCTGATAGTTTAAGAAAGCTATCCAACAAACATTTAGCATATATGGATCCACTAGCACCTGTAATAGAAACGACTATTTTATTCATACTCATATAACAAAATTAGGCAGTAATTGTTGAATAAATAGGGTATGGTTAAAACAAAAATCCCCTCAAGTACTTGAGGGGATTAAGAGATCCAGGGGGATAGGAACTAAACTGTTTTATACATTTTCTCATAATATTCCTCCGCCATACGGTTACTGTCAAATTGGAAGCGGACATCCTTCATTCCATTTTGAGTAATTTGACGCCATGTATCTTTTTCATCATAATACATTGGAACAATCTGATCTTCTAAAATCTTATATAATTCATCTAAATCATAAGCATCTTGTTCTTCTGTGCTCATGTTCGCATAATCTGCTTTAGGCACTACAAAACCATTATTACCGTGGTTTACAAATTCTGGGATCCATCCATCGTCTGTAGAAAAGTTAACAGCACCATTCATGGCAGCTGTCATACCAGATGTTCCAGAAGCTTCTCTTGGAACTCTTGGGTTATTTAACCAAACGTCAGAAGCTTGCTTCATACGCTTACTTAATGCTAATTCGTAACCTACAACTACGGCAACATTACTATAGTTCTTACTTAGGTTTACTAAATGATTAAACTGATTAATTGCGGGATGGTCTACTGGGTAAGGTTTTCCTGCAAAAATAATTTGAACAGGGTATTTGCTATTGGATAATAATTTTTCAAAACGCTCCATGTCCCAAGACAAGAAATCTGCTCTTTTATAACCTGCAAAACGTCTAGCCCAAACAATAGTCAACACTTTTGGATCAAATATTTTACCAGTTTGGTCTGCTACTATTTCAAAAGCACGCTTTTTCAAATACCATTTTCTATCATCAAATCCAGCATCGTCTGCTGCTTCTGAAAACTTATATAATTGTTTATCAGCCCAATAGCGCCAGTTTTGGGCATTGGTAATATGATCAATAGGACAGATACCATCGTATTTACCCCACATTTCACGACTAACATGTCCGTGTAATTCAGATACTCCGTTTGCTTTACGAGCAAAACGAAGCGCTGCTAATGAGTGGTTGAATTGATCGTCATGTATGCCAGTTAATTTTCTTACTTCGTCAATACTCAATCCACAGAAGTAACCCATTTTATGACATAGATAAATATCATGCTTTTCGTTACCTGCTTCTTCCGGAGTATGTGTAGTGAACACTAAACGTTTTTTAACCTCGTCTAATGATTTATGTTTATTCAATAAATAAAATGCTGCAGAGAATCCGTGTGCTTCATTTAAGTGGTATACTTCAGGGTTGAAGTTTAATTCGTCAATCAATTTAGCACCACCAACACCTAGTAATATAAATTGAGCCACTTTGGTAGCTACATTGGCATCATACAAACGATGTGTAATGGTTTGAGACACATAATCGTTTTCAGGTAAGTCAGTACTTAACAAGAATAGGGGTGCACTACAAAAAGTATTTGGTGCCAAATAATAGGCTTTCACCCATACTGGATGATCGTGAATTAAAATTTGATATTTAATGCCAGTGTCTTCTAAGAAACTGTACATTTTCTCCATGAATGTAACCTGTAAAGTTTGGTCCTGGTTTCTTGTTTGGTCATAATAACCATATTTCCACAGCATACCAATACCAATCATATTTTGATTTAATTCAAAAGCACTTCTTAAATGTGAACCAGCTAAAAAGCCTAATCCACCACTATATATTTTTAACGGTTGATGAATGGCAAATTCCATTGAAAAATAAGCAGCCTTTTTACTAAATTTCTCATTGATTTTATAAGGCACCTGATAATTTCTAAAACTCATAAGTCTTAAGCTTTTGTTTAAAATATAGCTGCAATATAATAGTATTTGACTAAAATGTACTTTTTACACGTTTAGGTGTGGATAACAATCGTTTGCAATGGGTTTTTGTGGATTATTTCTTCTTTTTGGCCTTTCTTTTCTTGTCATATTGGTCATTAAAATAGCAGGTCATATCTCGGTGGTTTCCACAATTACCGTCTTCTTTTATACTTACTATGTTCCCGTTAATTGTAAAATGAATTATACAAGGGTCTCCTTTTTCATTAAAAGTGGCCTGATTTTTATTAAAACTCAATAATCCTTTTAGTTCTCCAATACAGGTTCCTTCCTTTTTTTCAAAGTGCAAAAAGAATTGGTACTTATTAGGTGTCCCATTAAAATCTCTTAAAGACAAAAAGTTTTTATTGTCTCTTGCATAATCCCCACTATGTAAATTCTTAATTGGTAAGGTATCAATTGGATTTACAATTGTTTTATGTTCTGGTTTTTTATTACTATCAAAATAAATTAGTTTAAAACTAGAATCAGAATAGGCCCATCCAGTTTTTTCATAAACTAATATATTATCAGCGCTCATTTTATTTTCAGCAACTAAAAAAGTGGGTTCTTTATTAATAGCAACTGATTTGCCATAGTGCTTAGAGCCTCTATTCTCATTTAGGAAGTCTGTAATAACTTTGTAGTCTAAATATTTATTTTTTTTGCTAAATACCACTACTGAAATTTGATCTTTATTAGCTTGGTGAACATTGAGCATTAAATAATATTCTTCCTCTTTTTCGATCTTTAAAAGGGGATAAATTTCAGATTTGCTGTCCTTAGAAGCAATGATTTTTTCCACCACCGAATCTGGTACAAATTGAGCTAAAGCTTTGCGGCCAATTTTATGGGTGTCTACAATTTGTTTTAAATTGGTATCTGAAATGGTAATTGGGAGGGCTGCAGTTTTAAATGCCTTATTAAAGTCATTGATTTTGAGGGGAGTATTCCCAGTTAGATCTGTCTTTTTTTCGGAGCAAGCAAAGGCAAATCCTATCAAACATATAAAATACCATTTACGCATGGACTAATTTTTCACTAAAATAGGCATAAATTTACAATATACTATGTCTGACAAATCTCTAGATACCTTACACGAATCAGTTCCAGTCCAAAATAAAAAGGGTTGGCGTAAACTATTGGCATTTATTGGTCCAGCTTATCTAGTAAGTGTAGGTTATATGGATCCGGGAAACTGGGCAACAGACCTACAAGGCGGAGCAAAATTTGGGTATCAATTAATCTGGATTTTACTTTTAAGTAATTTAATGGCTGTTTTATTACAAAGTTTAAGTGCGAGGTTGGGTATTGTAAGAAGATTAGATTTAGCTCAAGTTAATCGAGAAACCTATCCTTCAGGGGTCAATTTTGCATTATATATTTTAGCAGAATTAGCTATCGCAGCAACTGATTTAGCTGAAGTATTGGGGATGGCAATTGGTATTAAGTTGTTAACGGGAATGCCTTTAATGTACGGCACTTTAATTACCGTATTCGATACTTTTGTCTTTTTATTTTTACAACGCTATGGCATCAGAAAAATGGAGGCCTTTATTATTTTATTAGTGGCCACAATTGGATTCAGCTTTTTTATTCAATTATTTATTGCAAAACCAGATCTTTCTACTGCAATCATAGGGTTTATTCCAACTAAGCTTTCTCCAGAAGCCTTATACATTGCAGTTGGAATTATTGGAGCAACGGTCATGCCACATAATTTGTATTTACATTCTGCCTTAGTTCAAACTAGAAAAATTGAACGGTCTACTAAAGGAATTAGAAAATCTATATTCTATAATTTTATTGATAGTGTTGTGGCATTGAATGCGGCCTTTTTTGTAAATGCGGCAATTTTAATATTAGCTGCGACTGTTTTTTATAAAACAGGGAATCAACAAGTTGCTAAAATAGAAGACGCGCATGCTTTATTAGCCCCTTTATTAGGTTCGAAATTAGCTCCTATATTATTTGCTATTGCACTAATTGCAGCGGGTCAAAGCTCAACAGTAACGGGTACTTTGGCGGGTCAAATTGTAATGGAAGGATATTTGAAATTAAGATTAAACCCATGGATAAGAAGACTTATAACAAGGTTAGTAGCAATTATTCCTGCTATTTTAGTAATAGGAATAATGGGGGAAGGAAGGGTAGATGCATTATTGGTTTTTAGTCAAGTAATTTTAAGTTTACAATTAGGCTTCGCAGTTATACCACTTATTCATTTTGTAAGTGATAAGACCACAATGGGAGAATTTGCAATAGGATGGAAAGTAAAAATACTTTCTTGGTTAGTGGCAACAATACTTGTCTACTTGAATGGCAATTTGGTATTTGATTTTGTAGCTCAGTTCATGCAAACAGCAGGTAGTGTAGGATTGAAAATTTTATTGATCCTATTGGTTTTGGCTTTTGTTGGACTATTATTGTTTATTACATTTTATCCTGCAATTTTGAAACGGCAAAAAGATAAATCATCAGATTTTCATGGTATGCCAATCGAATTAGACTGGACACAGGATGAACCAATACATGCAATTGCTATTGCTGTAGACTTCTCTGTAACGGATGCAAAGTTAATTAAGACTGCGGTGCAACAAGCTCATCCAATTGGTTTTGAAACAAGTCCCAACAAGAATATTAAATTTATTTTTATTCATATTGTAGAAAGTGCGACTGCTAATTATTTAAAAGATGCTAGTGACGACGAAGAAACAAGAAAAGACCAAATTAGATTAGACACTTACGCGAATGAATTAAGTGCAAAGGGATATCAAGTTAGCACGGTATTAGGATATCAAAACAGAGTGAAGGAAATAGTGCGCATTGTGAAAGAGAACAACGCACAAATGTTAGTAATGGGCGGGCATCGCCACAAAGGATGGAAAGACTATATTTTTGGTGAAACTATTGAATCCGTTAGGCATAATGTAGATATTCCGGTGTTGATAGTGAATCACTAAGTCTTATTTTTCATAACCGCCTATTAATCCAATTTACATTTTACAGCCATATTAATGTTACATTTTGTACATTTGCTAACAAAATTTTAAACAATATGATACAGAAAATTAAAGTTGCCAATCCAGTGGTAGAATTGGATGGAGATGAGATGACAAGAATTATTTGGAAATTTATTAAGGATAAATTGATTTTACCTTATTTAGAATTAGATATTAAATATTACGATTTGGGTATGGAGTATCGTGATGAGACCAATGACCAAGTTACTATTGACGCAGCAAATGCGATTAAGCAATATGGTGTTGGTATTAAATGTGCTACTATTACCCCAGACGAGCAAAGAGTTGAAGAGTTCAAACTAAAACAAATGTGGAAGAGTCCTAATGGAACAATACGTAACATCTTAGATGGTACTGTGTTCCGTGAGCCAATTGTTTGTGCGAATGTGCCTCGTTTAGTAGCTAACTGGACTGCTCCAATTTGTATTGGACGTCATGCATTTGGTGACCAATACCGTGCAACAGACTTTGTAACTAAAGGGAAAGGTAAATTAACTATCAAGTTTGAAGGAGAAGACGGTAATAACCAAGAATTTGAAGTGTACAATTATAAAGGAGATGGCGTTGCAATGGCTATGTATAATACGGACGAAAGTATCTTTGGTTTTGCAAGAGCTTGTTTCAATCAAGCTTTAGTTAAAAAATGGCCTTTATATTTATCTACAAAGAATACTATTTTGAAAAAATATGATGGACGCTTCAAAGATATTTTTGAAGAAGTATATCAAAATGAATTCAAAGCTAAATATGCTGAAGCTGGGATTACTTATGAGCATCGTTTAATTGATGACATGGTCGCGAGTGCATTAAAATGGAATGGTAATTTTGTATGGGCTTGTAAGAACTATGATGGTGATGTACAGTCAGATACAGTTGCACAAGGTTTTGGATCTTTAGGTTTAATGACTTCAACTCTAATTACCCCAGACGGCAAAGTAATGGAAGCAGAAGCGGCACATGGAACAGTGACGCGTCACTTCCGTGAGCACCAAAAAGGAAACAGAACATCTACGAATCCTATTGCTTCTATTTTTGCTTGGACAAGAGGATTAGAATTTAGAGGTGTTTTAGATAATAACCAAGCATTAATCCGTTTTACAAAAGCTTTAGAAGAAGTTTGTGTAGAAACAGTAGAGTCTGGAATTATGACAAAAGACTTAGCAGTATGCGTTCATGGAAATAAAGTAAAACATGGTGATCATTATGTGTATACAGAAGAATTCTTAGACGCATTGGATGCGAATTTACAAAAGAAACTAGCGTAAGAAGTTCTATAAAAAATAAAACCCTGATAGCTAATAACTATCGGGGTTTTTAGCTTTGTTTAATATTTAAACAAGCTAACTAGGAGTTTGATTATGCTTTCTTCATGCAATCCTTGCTGCAATCATGCTTGCAGGTTGCTGCAGTGCACATATGGCCCTTTTCGCCATGATTGGGAACATGACCTGCGCCGTCCTTATGGCAACTTTTAGTACATTTATGTTCCGCCTTGTGACATTCAGCTGTGCATTTATCAGCTGCAAAAGAAAAGTTGGCAGCCATTAAAAATAGGCCTGCAAATAATAGTTTTTTCATAATAGTAGATTTATAATTCTAAGTTATAATAAAAAAACAAAAAGCGCCTTTTTGAAAAGTGCCTTTGTGATTACTTTATGTTAAAAATTATTTCAATACTTCTAAAACTGGCTTTCCTATAGAACCACTTGGCATTTGAATACCTAATAAAGTAGTAATAGTTGGTGCGATATCTGTCATGGATGTTGGAGTGTTTATTGCGCCATGCTTAATGCCATTACCAACTAATAAGAAAGGGATATGCGCATCATAGTTATAAAGTACTCCATGACTAGTACCAGTAGGGTAACCGTCAACAACACCTGATTTTGTCAATATCATTAAGTCGCCACCACGTTGTACATTGTATCCATTAACAATTTTTTCTCTTGCCATTTGAGGAAGCGCTGCAATAGCTGCTTTTCGGCTTTCTACAACTTGTAAAATTTGTGGTTTCCGCTCCAAGTAATTACTTATAAGTGTTACTAAACTTTCTTGAACAATATGTAAACTATCCATTAAAGGATGGTTAAAATAAACATTGTATTCACCCACAAATGAAATCAATTTAGGATTTAAATTATTGGCATTTAAACATGCAATAATATCATTTCTTACTGCACCGTCATCATAATTTTCACCTGGTAAATTATGCTTCTTTGCATATGCTGGAATGTTAGCTACTGCATGGTCGGCAGTTAAAAATACCGTGTAATTGTCTTTACCCACTTGCTTGTCTAGAAATGCAAAAAACTCAGCTAGTATTTCATCTAATTTAACATAGGCGTCTAATGTCTCCCAAGAATTTGGACCGAATGAGTGTCCAATATAGTCTGGTGAAGAAAAGCTTACCGCTAATAAATCAGTAATGCTATCGGCACCCATTTTTTCATTTAATAAAGCTTGTTTAGCAACTTCAATGACTAAATTATTTCCCTGTGGAGTAGATGTTATTTTACTATAATCTTTACCAATAAAGCTTTTAAAATCATAAGGAAAATGTTTTGCATCTTTTCCAAATGGAGTAGATTCATAAATATTTTCATCTGCATCACAGTTTTCAGTATACACTGAATTGGCTAAACTCAAATTCCAACCTTGACTATATAAACTATCCACTCTTTTACTTGCATTATAAGCAGTTAACCAAGCTGGAAGGCTTGGTGCATAATAAGTGGAACTAATAAAATTACCTGACTTAGTATCATACCAATAAGCAGCGTCTGCAGCATGACCAGCAGGGATGATTGCGCCTCTGTCTTTTAGGGAAACGCCTACTACTTTACTTTTAAAGTTAGTAGCTAATTTTAGTTCATCTCCAATAGTAGTTGTCCAAACATTTAATGGACTCATTTGTCCAGCTGCATTATTCGTAGTTCCAACTGCTTGTACCGACGGGTCTTCCACGCAATACACTGATTTTTGTTTTACATTATCATACCAGTTATTACCTGCAATACCATGCAAAGCAGGAACGGATCCTGTATAAACACAGGCATGTCCACATGCCGTAACTGTTGGAACATAAGGAATAAGGGTATTGTCGCAGGTTGCACCTTCATTTACAAAGTGTAAAAACCCTTTATTTGACTTAAAAAAAGGTTTGAATTTATTGACATAATCCCATCTCATTTGGTCTACAACAATTCCAACAACTAATTTTGGCTTTTGGCTAATAGTGTTACTAGCAGCTGTTTTGCTTTTGATATTTTGAGCGGAAATAGCAAAACTGTATAAAGACATTACTACAAGGATGACATATCTCATGAGGGTTCAATTTTCTTGAACTGCAAATTACGCATATTTATTAGAGCTAAAAAGGTAAAAAATGATTAAATTTGCATTACTAATTAATACTATATGGCAGACATATTCGACAGACTTATCAAAAATTATGGACCAATTGGACAGTATCGTGAAAGAGCGCATGGATATTTCGCCTTCCCTAAATTGGAAGGAGAAGTGGGTTCTAAAATGAAATTTAGAGGACAAGAGATGATTGTTTGGAGCTTAAATAACTATTTAGGTCTAGCAAATCATCCTGAAGTACGTAAAGCAGATGCAGCCGGAAGTGCCGAATATGGATTGGCTTTGCCAATGGGCGCTAGAATGATGAGTGGAAACAGTGATTTACACGAACAATTAGAAAAAGAATTAGCAGCTTTTGTACATAAGGAGGATTCCATATTAATGAACTACGGGTACCAAGGTATCATGAGTGCTATAGATGCTATTTGTGGTCGTCATGATGTGGTTGTGTATGATGCGGAATGTCATGCTTGTATTATTGACGCTTTAAGAATGATTCCGGGTCACCGTTTTGTATTTAAGCACAATGACGTGGAAGACTGCGAAAAGCAATTAGTAAGAGCGCAGGCATTGTCAGAAAAGCAAGGTGGTGGTATATTGGTTATCACAGAAGGGGTGTTTGGTATGGCGGGCGATCAAGGTAAATTAAAAGAAATTGCCGCGTTGAAAAAGAAATTCGCTTTCCGTTTATTAGTAGACGATGCACATGGATTTGGAACACTAGGAAAAACAGGGGCAGGTGCTGGGGAAGAACAAGGTTGCCAAGACGAGATTGATTTATACTTTTCTACTTTTGCTAAAAGTATGGCTTCCATTGGTGCTTTTATGGCAGGACCAACTACTATTATAGATTATATCAGATACAATATTCGTTCTCAAATTTTTGCTAAAAGTTTACCAATGCCCTATGTGGTAGGTAATTTGAAGCGTTTAGAATTATTGAAAACGAAGCCGGAATTAAAAGATAATTTGTGGAAGAATGCACTTGCATTGCAAAACGGATTGAAGGAAAGAGGATTTGATATTGGAAAAACGGATTCAGTAGTTACTCCTGTTTATATGAAAGGTGGCGTGGAAGAAGCTACTGCTATGGTGATGGACATTAGAGAGAATTATAAAATTTTCTGTTCAATTGTAGTATATCCGGTAATTCCAAAAGGACATATAATTTACCGTTTAATTCCTACAGCGGTGCATACCCAAGAGGAAATTGACTTGACTTTAAAAGCATTTAGTGAAACTAAAGCTAAATTAGATGCCGGTGCTTACATGGTTACCGAAATTCCAGACATGGCAAATAAATAATCGCGTTAAAATAAGGTGCAATAAATAAAAAATCCGCTAAGTAATTAGTGGATTTTTTTTGCATCCATAATGGTAGCAATATTCACAAAGTAGATTAATTGAAAAAATCTACTTGATCCTGTTCTTTCTTAAGTACTTCGATACTTACATTTAATTCGAAGCCTATTAAAAGGATGAGTGCATTAATATATATAAGGGTCATTACGATCAAGACAGTGCCAATAGAGCCATATATTTTACTATAACTACCAAAGTTATTCACCCAATAAGAGAAGCCAAGGGTAGTGGCTAACATAAGGCCTGTTGACAATAGTGCACCTGGGGATAATAAAGGCCATTTTTCCTTTACATGTGGTGCGAATTTATATATGAAGGCATTGCCATAAAACAATAGTAGAATAATAATCCCCCATCTTATTAATTCCCAATAAGGAAGAATAGTTTTTCTTTCAATATTGAATAGTTCTCTCAGTAAAATAGTTAATTGATCTTGACCTACTAATACTAGTAAGCTTGCAAAAACTAATAGCATAAGAATTAAAGTAAGCCTTAAAGCCCTCATTCTTTGATGTAGAAAGAAGGGTTTGTTTTGCATGATAGATTTGTCAAAGCTTCTAATAATTCCAGTCATAGCATTAGAAGAATAAAAAAGCAATAATAAAAAACCAAAAGAGAATACCCCCACGTGCTGACTTAATAAGTCATTAATAATATCTAAGATAAACCGGTACGTACTTGAATTAGGGGAGATGTCTTTAAATATAGATAGTATCTGTTTTTTTACCTTGAACGTTTTTGGGAAATAGGGGATGATAGAAAATAAAAAAAGAAAACCTGCAGGCAATGCCATAATTAAATTAAAAGAAATGGCAGAGGCCCTGTCGTAAAGCCCTAATGTATTTAATTGCTTAAATAAAAAACGGCCTACTTGAAACAAGTTTACCCTTTGGAATCCAGGAATATAAATTTGCTTAGCTCTTTGTTTTAAAAAATTAAACAAAGGGCTTACTATTTGATTTAGATAGAATAATATTTTTTGTAATTGTTTCAATACTTGATGTGAGTGTAAATAAATTTAATCTTTATTTCTGTTGTGCTACTTTCTTTTTTTGGTAAATATCTAACTGTTTTTGATATTCTTTGGCAAATCTATTATGTTCCTCGTAAGTTGTACTAAAATGATGGTAACCACTAAAGTCTGCTTTAGCTACAAAATAGATATAATCCGTATTGGGTGCTTCTAATACTAAGTCAATCGTTTTAGGAGCGGGTGTGCAAATAGGGCCAGGAGGTAATCCTTTTCTATTATAGGTATTATAAGGAGAAGGGTTACTTAAATATTTTTCATAAATACGCGTTAAGCTAAAGTCTTGCATTGCATACTTAATTGTTGGGCAGGCTTGTAACGGCATACTTTTTTTAAGTCTATTTTGGTACACACTGGCGATTAAACTTTTATCGGAGTCGTAGTTTGTTTCTTCTTCCACTATAGAAGCTAATGTATACACTTCATTCATACTCATCCCTTTATTCATAGCTTTTTGTTGTCGGCCATTCGTATTCCAAAAATCAGTAGCCGCTGCGCTCATTTTTTCCATGAACTTTGGAAGCGATGTGCTCCAGTAAAATTCATAGGTATTGGGAATGAATAAAGTAAGTAACTGTGTCGTATCAATTTGAAAGGCCTTTAATGAATCGTTACTATTAAAAAACTGAGCTGTGATGGAACTATCTGTGTCAAAAGTATTAGCAACCAATTTAGCCAATTCGCCACGTGTTCTAACTTTATTTAAAATGAATTTTACAGTAGCTTGATTGTTATTTCGCAACATGCGAATCAAATTAAATAAGCTAGTATTTTTTTTGACAATGAATTTTCCTGACTTTGTTTTATTTTCAATACCACCCATATTAGCAAGCAGTTTGAAACTTACTTTGTCTCTAATAATTTTTCTAGCATATAAAGAGTCCGCTAAGTCGTCCATACTCATTATACCCTTAGTGTAGGTAAAGAATTTTTTCTCCTCAGTGAAGTGAGTGGTTTTTACAAATACATTATAAGTAACGTATAATAAAAACATTAAACCTAGTATGTAAATTAGTTTTTTCATATAGTATTTGTATTACTTGAGTGCTCATTGAAAATACAATAAAAATCCCCGCCATGTAAATGGTGGGGACAAATTAGTTTCAAATATTTAAATATACACCCCCATTAATGTAGGGAAGGGTTATTATTTTTTAGAAGAATCAACTGGTAAAGTTGCTGGTGCAGGAGCTGCTGCTGGAGTTGCCGGTGCAGTAACGGAAGTGTTTACTTTATTTAAGTAACCTTTACTAGCATCTGTTGTACCAGATCTTAAAAACACAGTAGAAGTCATTGCTAAAATTGCAATCACTGCAGCAAAGATCCAAGTACCTTTTTCTAATACGTCAGTTGTTTGCTTAACACCCATGAAATTATTAGTTAACCCACCTACGTTGGCATTTAAACCACCGCCTTTAGGATTTTGGATTAAAACCATAAATCCTAAGCCAATACAAGCTGCAATAATTAATATGATAAATAAAGTGATCATTATTTCTTTTGTTTTAATTGTTCGATTCGAGACGCAAAATAAACGGATTTTTCAGGAAAAATAAAACTTAATTTTGAATAAGTGTCTATTGCCTTACGTTTATTGCCCTGTTTTACCCAGATTTCAGCCATAGATTCGGTAATAATGTCCTCCGCTTTATTGGCTTTTTCTGCAATTGCAGCTATTACTTTCTCTTGTTCTACCGCTATTTCAGGTGCAATATGCCCTTCGTCGGTCTGTTTTAGCACTTTAAGCCAAGCTGTGAAACTTTTTAGCTGTTGGGTGAATTTGTCCTGAGGGATTTTAGAAAGGTCAATTTCGATGCCCTGGGCGCCAAAATAGTCCTTTTGGAGCGTTGGTTGTACATCTTGCTCAAATACTAGCTTCTCTTCCTTTAATGGCTCTTGAAACTGTGCTAATTGCGCTGAAATGATTGAAGTTAGCTTTTGAGATGCTGGATTTATTTCAAATTCGTCCGATTCCTGAATCCATTGGTGCAATTGTAGCGTGGAAGGGAAAAAAGCATTCGTTTTTTTTAATTGAGCAGTATAAGGGGCGGAAGCTTCTGATTGGTATTTTTTAGTCAATAATAATTGTAAACCTGGACTAAAAGGGTATTCCAATAAGTATTGTTCAATGGTGGACGCTTCTATTGCTTCAAAATTGTCCACTCCAGTCCATTGCTTTAATAATATTTGTATCGCTACAGGGGTCATGTGATTACCAGTTTGAAAAAATTTGATTAAAAATATCATCGGTAATATTGCGTACAATATCTTCCATCATTTGACTCTCTGCTTGATTTAATGTTAGGTTGGCAGAGAAGTCAAAATTACGAGAAACATCAAATTCTTGTTCTTTATTGTCTAATGTCTTTTTTAATAATACATGCACAGTTACAGTTAATCGATTGGTACTAGCTTGTTGTGCACTTACACCCACTGTCTGAGAGGGGTCATAAGTAGTTATGGTAGCATAAATTTGGTAATGAGCGTCGTCGTTATTAGTTCTAATTAATTTAGTTTGACTAATAATTTTTTGTTGCAATTTGTCAGTTAAAAGTGGGGCTAACTGAGGGTTTACATATCTAGCTTTGTTTTCAATAAAACCAATCTTAATTGTTTTTACATTCTCGGGAATCACAGCATCCTTAAAACTATAAATACCACAACTTGATAAAGCTATAATTAGCACTACTGAAAATACTTTTAGAATAGCATTACCAGATAGTAGATTTAATAAAAAGGGGGATAGGTGATTATTCTTCAATGTCGTATTCTTTAATTTTTCGGTATAAAGTTCTTTCACTTATTCCTAAATCGGTAGAAGCGTCTTTGCGACGTCCTCTGTGCTTTTTTAACGCCTTTAAAATTAGTTCTTTTTCTTTATCCATGATGTTTAAAGATTCTTCCACCTCATAATGACCTTGCATTTCATTGTCAATTATAACAGGTTGTTGATGCGGAAGCTGAACAGTAGGTGCTGGATTATTACCGGAAGGAATATTGGAATGAGCGGAAGTTGGTAATAAATCTTCTTTCAATTCGTTCATTAAAGCCTCTCTTGAAAAGCTAGTGGTTTGTCCGGAAATAGTAGGGTTCTGTAAAATTTCCAAGAACATTTTTTTAAGTTCATTCACGTCTTTTTTCATGTCAAAGAACAACTTATATAAAATCTCTCTTTCGTTTGCGAATTCTCCCACTGGAGTATTCCCAGTTAACATGGGCATTTTATTAGCTTGTTGTTGTGGTAAAAAGCCAGCTAATTCTAATTCCGTAATATGATCTGTTTTACTTAACACAGAAATTTGTTCTGCAATATTTTTTAATTCACGTACGTTTCCAGGCCACGAGTATTTAGTTAATAAGTCTCTAGCAGAATCGTCTAAGTAAATTGGTTTTGTCTTATATTTTTCTGCAAAATCAACAACGAATTTTCTAAATAATAAGGGGATGTCTTCTTTGCGGTCTCTTAAACTAGGCACTCTAATAGGTACGGTGTTTAAGCGATAATATAAATCCTCTCTGAATCTTCCTTTTTGCGTAAACTCTATTAATTCTCTGTTGGTTGCTGCAATTACTCGAACATCTGATTTTTGAACTTTGGAAGAACCTACACGAATAAATTCACCTGTTTCTAAAACACGAAGTAATCTAGCTTGAGTACCTAATGGCAATTCTCCAATTTCGTCTAAGAAAATAGTACCACCACTAACTGTTTCAAAATAGCCTTTGCGGCTATCCACTGCTCCAGTAAAGGATCCTTTTTCATGTCCAAATAATTCCGAGTCAATAGTGCCTTCGGGAATAGCACCGCAGTTAACTGCAATAAATGGATTGTGTTTACGGGCAGACAAACTATGTATAATTTGAGAAAAAACTTCTTTTCCAACTCCACTTTCTCCAACAATTAAAACGGTCAAGTCGGTAGCTGCAACTTGTTCGGCAGTATTTAAAGCGTGATTTAGGGATGGCGTGTTGCCAATAATACTAAACCTATTTTTTAATGATTGTAAATCCATCTTAATTATTTTTTAATGCACCTAATAAAGTGCCTTTAGTGAAATTAGAAACTGTCACATGCACATAATCTCCTTTTTTAAGTTCATAATTACCTTTTGGGAATACTACTACTTTGCTTTGACTAGTTCTACCCATCCATTCGTCTGCGTTTTTTTTACTATCACCTTCAATCAACACTTCAAAAGTTTTACCTACATCTTTTTTATTACTTTCATTTGACAATATCCATTGAGCGTCTACAATTTCTTGTAATCTTCTTTTTTTGACAAGCTCTGGAATATCGTCCTCATAACGTTTTGCGGCTAGCGTACCTGGACGTTCTGAATAAAAATACATATAGCTTAAATCATATTGTGCAATTTGCATTAAGCTAATTGTTTCCTGATGATCTGCTTCTGTTTCTGTACAAAAGCCAGCAATAATATCTGCAGTAATACTACAGTCAGGAAGTATTTCCCTAATACGCGCCACTTTAGCTAAATACCATTCTCTAGTATAAGTACGATTCATTAATTGTAACATTCTACTGCTTCCGCTTTGCACTGGTAAGTGAATATGCTTGCAAATATTTTCATACTTGGCCATAATATGTAAAACCTCGTCGGTAATATCTTTAGGATGAGAAGTGCTAAAACGTACTCTAAATTGAGGGCTAATTAAAGCTACACTTTCTAATAATTCTGCAAATGTTACGGAAACATTTGTCTCCGGGTTGTTCCAATAATAACTATCTACATTTTGTCCTAATAAAGTGATCTCTTTAAATCCTTTTTCAAATAGGTCTCTACTTTCTGCAACAATGCTGAAGGCGTCACGGCTGCGCTCTCGACCTCTAGTAAAAGGAACTACACAAAAACTACACATATTATTACATCCACGCATAATGGAAACAAAACCACTAATTCCATTACTGTTTAGACGAACAGGTGCAATATCACCATAGGTTTCATCTCTACTCAATATTACATTCACAGCTTTTTGACCAGTACCCGCTTCGGCAATTAAATCCGGTAGGGTACGATAAGCGTCTGGCCCAACAACTATATCCACTAATTTCTCTTCCTCTAATAATTGAGATTTCAAACGTTCCGCCATACAACCTAATATGCCCACTAAAGTGCCTGGTTTCGCTTCTTTTAGTTTTCTAAATTCTGTTAAACGTTTACGAACAGTTTGTTCTGCCTTTTCTCGAACGGAACAAGTATTAACTAATATCAAATCGGCTAATTCCACATTGCGGGTACTTCCATATCCATTATTTTCTAAAATGGAAGCAACTACTTCACTATCTGCAAAGTTCATTGCACAACCGTATGATTCTACATAAAAGAATTTATCAAAATGTCGTTCCATTGGGGTTGATTCAAATGCTTCTCCTTGTCTAGATTCGTCATGCATTTTTGTATCGGTCGAATATAATTCCATTCAATTTTGTTTGAACTGCAAATTTACTTAAAAAATTAGAATATGTCAACTTGTCAGCTTTAATACTCTAATTATTTGATAATGAAAGGTTTAAAATAAGTAGTAAGATATTAAATATTTTACTATATGTTATTATAAATCAATGGTTTAGATTTCAGTTATTATCTTCGTTAAAATTTGGTGCATGCGTAAAAGTCTTCTGTTTATTCTAATGTTTTTCATGATGAATTTGTCATTTGCGCAGGATGTAGTAGTGGCTAAACTAAGATCGGAAACTTCTAGAAGCATCAAGCAAGAAGCAGACACTTCGGTGTGGAACTGGAAGCAGGGGGGGATGTACAATTTTAATTTATCACAAAGTTCCTTGAGTAATTGGGCTGCAGGGGGTGATAATTTCAACTTAGCATTAAATAGTTATTTTAATTATTTTAAACTGTTTAGAAAAGATCGTCAAAGTTGGGATAATAATATTGATGTGAATTTGGGTTTTATACAATCCACAAGTTTAGGAGGACGTAAAAATGATGATCGTGCTGATTTTTTAAGTAAGTACGGATACAAGATAGATACTACAGGGGTTTGGTACCTTTCGGGTTTATTTAATTTCCGTTCCCAGTTTTTTGATGGTTATAGTTTTGGGGGTACTCCAGTTTTTACCTCTTCTTTTTTATCACCTGCGTATATTATATTATCTGCTGGTTTGGACTATAAACCAGATAATAAATTATCTATTTTCTTTTCTCCTTTAACTTCAAGAACCACTTTATTGTTGAATAATAAGTTGTCTGCATTGGGTAAATATGGATTGGATTCAGGCCAGCATGTTAAAAGGGAAACTGGTTTGTTTATTACAGTCAATTATAGCAACACTATTGCGCCAAATGTGATTTATAAAGGGCGCGCCGATTTTTTCTCCAACTATTACGAAAAACCGGAGAATATTAATTTGTATATGACTAATATGTTCTCATTTAAAATTCTTAAGAATTTTTCAGCTACCTATAGTTTAGATTTAATTTATGATGATAAAATTCGCATTTTTGGGCCACTAAAAAAATCTCCAGGTTTGCAAGTTAAAAGTATCATTGGAATAGGGTACACAAAAAATTTGCAACAAAAGAAAAAGCTAAGTACGCCAGTGTTTAAGGCAGTTTCGTCAAAATAAAATCCCTCTGTTATTCAATAGCTACTACTAATTTGATTGCTATTTCGTTTTAGCTTTTAAAGTATGTTTTATTTTATTAGCCTTATGTGTCAAGTCCATATAATCATTACTAATAATAGTCACATGCCCCATTTTGCGACCTGGCTTAGTTTGTAACTTACCATATAAGTGAACAAACACATTATCCATTTTTAAAACGTCGTCGAGTCCTTCATAAAATACATCTCCAGTGAAACCATCGGCTCCAATAATATTCACAATAGCAGAAGGTAAAATTTCGTTTGGATTCCCTAATGGATAATTTAATAAAATACGTAAAAGTGTATCATATTGACTACTGTAATTGGCTTCAATAGTATGGTGGCCACTATTATGCACACGAGGTGCAGTTTCGTTAACCCAAACGTCCCCATTGGTGTCTATAAATAATTCAACCGCAAATAAGCCAGGACTTTTTAACCCAGTTACTACTTTACGAGCCATTGCTTGGGCCTTCCATAATATTCGTTCTTCTAATTTAGCAGGGCTTAATTGGTAGTCTAATAAATTATATACCACATCAAAAACCATTTCGGCAGGTGGGTAAATAATTGTTTTGCCTTGCGTATCCATGGCAACTATTAGAGCAATTTCTTTCGCAATTTTCACCTTCTTTTCTAATATGGAAGGTGCATTAAACCCTAATTCAATTTCAGATTCAACATTAATTACTTGTACCCCCTTGCCGTCATATCCTCCTTCTCCTAATTTATGTACCGCTGGTAAAAAATCTAAGTATTGTAATAGGTCTGATTGATGTTGTGTAATATGATAAGGAGCTGTCGGAATTTCTTGATCGGAATAAAATTGCTTTTGAAGTATTTTATTCTTTATGGTTTTAATAGCAGCAGGAGTAGGGTATACCTTAACGCCTTCTTTTTCTAATTGTTCTAATGCTTCCACGTTAACAGCTTCAATTTCGATAGTTAATGCGTCTAGTTGCTTACCAAAATTATACACTGCATCATAATCCATAATGTCACCTTTGGTAAAATGATGACAAAGATGCGCTGCTGGACATTGTGCGTCTTTCTCCAGCACATAGGTAGTAATGTCATAGTTGGCAGCTGCTTGTAATAACATTCTGCCCAATTGTCCACCTCCTAAAATACCTACTTTCATATGTACCATTAATTTGAACAAAGATAAGGTGAAAAACAGTTAAATTTGTTTACTATAATTTCATTCCAATGTTAAAAGCACCCATTATATCGGTTCAAAATCTAGTTAAAAACTATGGTGACTTTCAAGCAGTAAAGGGGATTAGTTTTGAAGTGCAAGACGGAGAAATTTTTGGATTATTGGGGCCCAATGGGGCAGGGAAGTCAACCACCCTTGAAATTATAGAGACCCTAAGAGAAAAGACTAGTG